>DGQO01000161.1:25904-27121 GCA_002400445.1 Chitinophagaceae bacterium UBA4412 | reverse complement strand
TCCAGGGCCCCAATCAGGGATTCTATTTCGCTAAAACTAAGGACGTCTGGTAGTTTTCGCTGTAGCTTGGGTGCTTCCAGCAGCATGGAGGGGTCGGCAGTGCAAATCTGTTCGATGCAGCAATATTTAAAGAAACTTCTCAGCCCGGAAATAATCCTCGATTGAGATGCCGGCGTCATCCCTAATTCGTTAATCCATTGTACGAAAGCTTCTAAATTTTTAAGGCTGATATCTGCCGGGGATAATTTTTCATTTGCCTGGCTTAAGAAGCTGATGAGCATTTCCAGGTCATGCAGGTATGCAGTTACAGAATGGTCAGACAAAGATTTCTCTAACTGCAACCATCCCTTGAAACCTTTTTTGTAAATCTGCCACATTGCCTGCTTGCGTATTGATGATGCGTACAATTTAATTAAACATTATTTTCGCCCGTCAAAAAAAAATATTTTAAAGCTTTTAACCTGCTTTATGATTCCAGTAAACTTTAGATCTTTCAGGAAAAAACTCTCGCTCTATCGTAAAATATACCGCAGCTTTTTAACCCGGTCAGAGAAGCTTCCGCCACCGGGCATTGATAAAATTACGCCGATAGTGGCCGCAGAAGTTTGGCAGGAAGTGGATTGTCTCACTTGTGCCAACTGCTGCAAAAAGATGACACCCACCTTTACCATAAAAGACATCAAAAGGATTGCAGCTCATTTTAATCAAACGCCAGAGGCATTTTCTGCGCAGTGGCTGGTTAAGGATAAAAACAAGGATATGGTAAATCTCCGCCAGCCTTGCCAGTTTCTTGATCTTACTACAAATATGTGCAGCATTTACGCCATCAGGCCAGAAGACTGTGCAGGCTTCCCGCATCTTACAAAAAGGAAATGGGAAGAGTATGCCTATGTGCACAAGCAAAATATTGATTACTGCCCGGCCACATTTAAAATGGTGGAAAAGCTTTATGCCCGCATGGGCAGGCTTTAGAGATACACGTCTTCAATAAGAAAGTAGACTGTTTTTTCCTCTTGAATACTAATAGCAAGTAAATCGAATTGCAATTGCTTCCAGCCCGGGTTTTGGTACATATATTCTTCGGCAGCATTAATGAGGTACTGCATTTTTTTGTCGTTCATACCATCTTCTGGCATTCCGTATTTTAAAGAACGCCTGGTTTTTACTTCTACAATGTGCAACCTCTTGCCCTTACTGGCAATTACGTCAATTTCCCA
>DGQO01000161.1:0-25892 GCA_002400445.1 Chitinophagaceae bacterium UBA4412 | reverse complement strand
TAGATGAGCAGATTTCGGCAGCCACAAAGGCTTTGAGCCTTGTTTTGCAGGGGCCTTGGTATTTCTGAAAAAGGTATTATCCTTCTGATGCTTTTTTACAGTTATGAAATTCTTATTTTTGCGGCAAAACAAGAAGAAATGAAGCAGAGAACAACACTGGTTTTAATAGCAGTAATACTGATACTTGCCGCGGCACTCAGCCGGGTAGCTTTATTCCCCTGGAATTTTAGCCCTGTAGTGGCTATGGCGCTTTTTAGCGGTGCTGTAATTAAAGATAAAAGGCTGGCTTTTTTAATGCCTTTGCTGGCGATGTTTTTGTCTGATCTGATATTTGAGGTGAGCGGCCTGGCTCAAGGATTCTGGGGATGGGGGCAGCTTATTGGCTACGGTATTTTTGCCCTGATTACTGTTTTCGGCTTTTCAATGAAGAAAATCAATATTCCAAGGATCGCTGTTTTTACATTAGCATCTACCTTTATTTTCTTTTTCCTGAGCAACAGCAGTGTTTGGTTATTTGAATCCGTTATGTATCCCCGCAGTTTTGCCGGTTATGCAGAATGCATTGCCGCCGGCGTTCCATTTTTAAAGAATAACCTCGTAACAGATTTAGCTTACAGCACACTGTTTTTTGGCAGCTATTGGCTGCTTGAAAACTTTGCATTTAAAAAATCATTTGCATAAGAACATACGCTCAATATTTAAAAAAGTCTCTATCCGGTACTTTTTTTATGCGTACTTTTTTATTTTCCGGCTACGTTTTCTTCGTACCACATATCCACAAGCAGGTTCTTTCCATCTGCGGCACTAGTGGCCAGTTCATCACAACGGTTGTTGTAAGGATTATCCGCATGGCCCCGCACCCATTGCATGCTGATAGAAAATCGTTTGGAGAGATGGTAATACTCCAGCCACAGATCCGGATTTTTTTTGTCGCCTTTAAAATTTGTTTTTACCCAGGTGTTTAGCCAGCCTTTGCTCACTGCGTTTACCACATATTGGCTATCGGAAAAAACAGTAACAGGCCATTCTGTTTTCTTAATGCTTCTCAGGCCTTCTATCACGGCCAATAATTCCATTCGGTTATTTGTAGTGAGACGATATCCGCCGCTTAACTCTTTGCGATGTGAACCACTCAATAATATCACTCCAAAACCACCAGGCCCGGGGTTGCCTCTTGCCGCTCCATCAGTATAAATATGAATTTTGCTCATGATTGCGAAGATAAAAGACCATTCTCCAATTTCTGTATCCTTCACTGTTACAATTCAAAAAACAGCAAATAGTTATTGGGTAGTTTGTTGAAGGGTAATTGGTTTATGTTGATTAAAAGAAACTGCGCCGGGGAAAACGCTCCATTGATAAGAGCTAATAACCGTTGCTATAACTTTTTGTGCAGATGTTACATTCTGGAATAAATTGGGGGATGCTAAAGCTAATGATGGTGTCGTTGCTGCTGCAATGCTCTTTCCTGGGGTTTACCCAGGTTAAAGACAGCATTATTGCGCAGCGAAAATATACTGCACAGCGGGTGCAAAATGAAAGCATAGAAATTGATGGAGATATCAATGACCTCGCCTGGCAGAGTATTCCTTTTGCCGGTGATTTCTTACAGAGAGAACCCAATGAGGGACGGGTACCTACGGAAACCACCAGGTTTAAAATAGCCTATGACGATAAATATTTCTACGCTGCAATCTACTGCTATGATTCGCAGCCGGATTCCATTGTAAAACGAATGGGCAGGCGGGATGATTTTCCAGGAGATATGGTCGAAATTAATATTGACAGTTACCATGATCAGCGCACTGCATTTTCATTCAGCGTTTCTGCATCAGGCGTGCGTGGAGACGAATTTGTGAGCAATAACGGCCAGAACTGGGATGACAACTGGAATCCTATTTGGTTTGCAAAAACCAAAATAGTAAGGGATGGTTGGATGGCTGAAGTGAAAATTCCTTTTAGTCAACTGCGGTATGGAAACGAATCTGAAAAAGAATGGGGCTTCCAGGTCTCCCGCCTTTTATTCAGAAAAAAAGAACGCACTATTTTTCAATTTATTCCGCAGCGGGCAGGCGTATGGGTGAGTAGCTTCGCCATGCTGGATGGCATTAATAATATCCCATCGCATAAGCAATTAGAAATTGCGCCCTACATTACCGCCCAGGCAGATAAGTATAAGAAGGAACCAGGCAATCCCTTTGCAGAAGGCCTGGACAAAAAGTTTACAGCAGGCGTGGATGGAAAACTAGCCATTACCAATGATCTTATTCTTGACTTTACCATTAATCCTGACTTTGGGCAGGTAGAAGCTGACCCTTCCAAAGTTCGTATAGACGGCTTCCAGAATTTTTTTGAAGAACGCCGGCCGTTTTTTATTGAGAGCCGGAATATTTTTGAATATCAACTTACCGGCTCAGAAGCAGATGGAGATTTCAATGCAGATCTTTTATTTTACAGTCGCCGCATTGGTGGAGCACCACACGGCGATGTTTTGCTCAATGCAGGTGAATATGCAAAACTTGCCCAGAATACTGCCATATTGGGTGCTGCAAAATTTAGTGGTAAAACCCGCAGGGGCCTCAGCATCGGGGTACTGGAAAGTGTAACCCAGCGTGAGTTTGCCCAGGTTGATCACTATGGCCAGCGTTCCAGGAGAATGATAGAGCCGCTTTCCAGCTATTTTGTGGGCAGACTTCAGCATGATTTTCAAAAAGGCAACACTGTTATTGGTGGAATTTTTACCGCAGTAAACAGGGAAAATGGTTTAGAGGATTTGCTGCACAGGAGTGCCTATAGCGCCGGTTTTGATTTTATGCATTACTGGGATAACCGCACCTGGTTTCTGCGTGGAAACATGGTGTTCAGCCAGGTAAACGGGAGCAATAAGGCCATCTATCTCACACAAACATCTTTTGAACATTTGTTTCAACGGCCAGGCAATACTGGCTTAGTATTAGACAGCAATCGTAATGCGCTCACCGGTACCGGCGGTACACTTCGTTTTGGTAAATCAGCAGGGCGGGCAGGTAAACTTGGCCAGGTATTTAAATTTGAAACGGGCATCACAATGCGTTCGCCCCAACTGGAGTTGAACGATATCGGGTTTATGCTTTCCGCTAATGAGATCAATCATTTTACATGGTTGGGCCTCCAGTACCCAATGCCATTTTCTGTTTTTAGAAATGCCCGTGTTAATTTTAACCAGGTGAGCCGCTGGGATTACAGTGGCAAGTTTTTGTTCCAGTTTTTTAATACCAATGCACACGCCACTTTTAGAGACAACTGGGAAACTGGTGTGGGCTTCGACTGGAATCCTTACGATGTATCCAACAATGCCTTGCGTGGCGCACAGGCTATCCGCAGGCCGGGAGGGGGTGGGTTTTGGTCCTATTTAAATTCCGATAGCAGAAAAAAATTCCAGGCCAATATCCAGGTGAATGGCTTTTGGGGTGAGTCTCATGCTATGCATAGCAAAGATGTTTCGCTNNTTCGTAGAAAACGTAAAATACCAGGATAAGCCGCGGAGCATCGTAGCTTCTGTAAAACAACAAACACTTCGTTTTGTGCTTGAAGCAAATTACAATATCACTCCCGATCTCACCGTCCAATATTATGGGCAGCCTTACATTACCCGGCCATTGTACAGTAACTACAGTTGGGTAATAAACGCCATGGCAAAAAATTATGATGATCGCTTCCAAAGCTTCAGTGCTGCTCAATTGAGTTCAAATGACCATCAATATTTTATTGATGAAAACAATGATGGTACTGCTGATTACAGTTTTAATAAACCCGATTTTAATTTTGTGCAATTCAGAAGTAACCTGGTGGCCCGCTGGGAGTATAAGCCGGGCAGTGAATTATATCTCGTGTGGAGCCAGGCCAATACACCAGATGTGGGCAATGAACTCGTAACGCCATTTACGGGAAGCCTGTTCAACAATGTACTCACCGGGCAGCCACGCAATATTTTTTTAGTGAAGTGGACCTACCGGTTTTTGAAATGATATCATGTGGCTTTATCAATTAAAATTTGCCTTCAGGATTATTTTTTTGTACAAACCTGAGAATTGTTCTAATTTTTACCAGCAGTAATTTTCAGCTTTCTACTTTTTCCCCATATGTCTTCAAGTCAAAAATTTCCCAAGGCACTCCCGCCGCAATTCGCCGCCTGCCAGGCGGCCATCAATGATACTTCCATAATATCTATCACAGATTTAAGCGGTTGTATCCTTTATGTGAATGAAACTTTTGTAGCAGTAAGTAAATACCTTGTTGAAGAGCTGGTTGGCAAAAACCATAGCGTTCTAAACAGCGGCTTTCATTCATCGGAGTTTTTTGCTCAAATGTGGCAAACGATTATATCGGGTCGCAACTGGCATGGTGAAATAAAAAACAAAGCCAAGGATGGCAGCTTCTACTGGGAAGATGCCCTAATCACGCCTGTATTTAATGCTGCAGGTAAAATTTTCCAATTTCTTTCTATCCGCAATCTCATCAGGGGGCAAAAAAAATTACCGGACAATCTTGCTCATGATTTCCTGTTAGAGCCGCTTACGTTGTACCGAAGTCTTTTCAACAACAGTCCATTTGCCATCGTAATTGCAGAAAAGGCAACAGGAAAATTTATGGAAGTGAATCAAACGGCCACAGTAGTATATGGCTATAGCAGGGAAGAGTTTTTAAAGCTTGATGTTTTTGATATCCGCAGAACTGGAAATAAGGAAGAGTTTCAAACTCATTTTGCCTCAGCAGCATATCCTGCAGACCGGAACCTGCGTAAGCATTGGAAGAAAAATGGTAGCGAGATGATCGTAGAAGTTTTTGTGCGGGAACTAACCTATAAAGGA
The DNA here is from genome assembly GCA_002400445.1 of Chitinophagaceae bacterium UBA4412. Taxonomy (GTDB): domain Bacteria; phylum Bacteroidota; class Bacteroidia; order Chitinophagales; family Chitinophagaceae; genus Ferruginibacter. The sequence goes on along the minus strand of DGQO01000161.1, from coordinate 21,042 downwards.
GCTCCCGGATATCTTATTACGGTGCATGATGTTACTTACCGGGTAAAAATGGAAGGCGAGTTGGCTAAGGAAAAACTGAATAAACAAAAATATATTGTGGAAGCACAGGAGCAGAGCCGTGCTGCCATTGGCAGGGAACTTCACGATAATATTAATCAATTGCTCGTGGCTGCGGGCTTGTATCTCCGCAATATTACCGTTTCTTCTACCCGTGATCAGGAACTTTTGGATACCGGTATCCAGATACTGTCTAAAGCCAATGATGAAATTAGAAAGCTGTCTGCAAACCTCGTGGCACCGGCAATGGAGAACATCAGTTTAAAGGATGCCATTGAATCTTTTGCACTTAACCTGAAACTTGCCGGAACGCAGGCGGAAATCGACGTAGAAATAAACGAAAAATCTCTGCCGGAGAATATGAAAATTAATATCTATCGCATCGTGCAGGAGCAGGTGACCAATGTGATAAAATACGCAAATGCCAGGCGCCTTGGTATTGCTTTGATACAGAATGATGGCCTGATTACCCTGGAAATGGCGGACAATGGAAAAGGGTTTAACCCGCAAGACGTATCTAAGGGTATCGGTTTTACCAATATGGCTTACCGGGCAGAAGCTTACAATGGTAAACTGGAAATTACGTCAGCACCCGGTAAGGGCTGCCGGATATATGCAGAATTTCACTATTAAGTTTTAGCTTTATGGAGCATGATCCGGTATTATGTAACTGCTTTACAATCATTTGTGCACAGGAAAATGACCAGTACTCCTTCTCTCCCCACAAAATATTTGTACTTTAGCATAAACCCGTTTCCCTGGTTTGTTGTTACACAATAGCCGGTGTGGAAATCGTCTTAAAAATTCTTTTATTTAAAACAAAATTTGTGATGATCAAACCGATCAGTTTTTTATTAGTGGACGATGATCCAGATGATATTTTATTGTTTAAAGAAGTGCTCACACAAGTGGATGCCTCCATTCAATTGCAAACAGCCACCAATGGAAAGGAAGCGCTCAAAGTGCTCCGGGAATGTGGAGATCATTTGCCCCAGGTGATTTTTATGGATATCAATATGCCCATTATGAATGGCAAGGAATCTTTGCGGGAAATAAAGAAAGATCAAAGCCTGCACAAGATTCCGGTGATCATGTACACCACTTCCTCCCAGTCTTCAGATATTGAAGAAGCAATGATGAGTGGAGCGCTTTGTTACATAACAAAACCATCGAGCCTCAATGATTTGCAGAGTATACTCAAATCTATTTCTCAAAGTATTCCTCATGCCCTGGAAAAAACAATCAGGCAACTGAGCAATACAGCTAACACTTTTATTGTATGTTAGCCAGTAGCCAGGTATTGTAAGTAAACGAATGATTCTACTTGTAGACGATAAGCCCGAGAATCTTTTTTCGCTCAAATCTCTGTTGCAGATACACGGGTATGAAACAGATACAGCGCCGTCTGGCGAAGAAGCACTGAAAAAAGTATTAAAGCAGGATTACGAACTCATCATTCTTGATGTGCAGATGCCCGGTATGGACGGTTATGAAGTGGCCGAAGCAATTGGTAGCCTTAGCAAAACGAGAGATATTCCCATCATTTTTCTTACAGCAGTAAACATCGATAAGCGTTTTATAGCGAAAGGGTATAAATCTGGCGGCGTAGAATATGTAACCAAACCTTTTGACCCGGAATTGTTGTTATTAAAAGTGAAAACTTTTAATCGCTTGTATGAACAACAACGGGATTTGAAAATGATACAGGAAGTGCTTCGCAACGAAGCAGAAATAAGGAAAAAAGCACAGCACGAACTGGAAAGATTAAATCTCTCCCTGGAAGAAACCGTAGAAGCCCGTACCAAAGAATTATTGCTGTTAAACCAGGGATTGGAAAATAGAAATGCTGAACTGGCACAATATGTTTCCCTCGCTTCCCACGACTTGCAGGAACCCGTGCGCAAGATCATCACCTTCTGCAGGATACTCGATGACAAATATTTGGAAAAAATGCCAGAGGCGCACCGGGATATGCAGAAAGTAATTGCATCTGCAGAGCGTATGCGCACGCTGATCAATGATCTGTTGAACTATTCCAAACTAAGTGCAGATACCCCTTTTGAAACTGTGGATCTCAACGAGATTGTAGCCTCTACACTGGCAGACCTGGAAGTAATGGTGGATGAAAGTAATGCTGTGGTGTTGGTGCAGCCCCTTCCAAGTATTGATGCCATACCGGGCCAAATGCGGCAGCTCTTCCAAAATATGATTTCAAACGCAATTAAGTTTTCTAAGAAAAATACAATGCCTACTATTGAGATTTGGGCAGAGTTCCTGGGGCGTTTATCCATGGAAGCTGCGCCACTCAAAACGGGGCCCTTTGTACGAATTCATGTGAAGGATGATGGAATCGGATTTGATGAAGCCTATTTAGATAAGATCTTTACCATCTTTCAACGCTTGCATGGCCGCAGCGATTATGAAGGCACCGGCATTGGCCTGGCCATTGTAAAAAAGATTGTAGAAAAGCACCACGGCCTCATAGGTGCACGAAGCCTTGAAGATAACGGAGCCACATTCTCAATAGTACTTCCTGTAAAACAAAAAAGTTCACTCAACAATAATAACGCATGAGTAAATTTAAAAGAAATCTTGTTGTAGGATATGGGCTCTCCCTTACCCTGCTCATCATAAGTGCTGCGGCCTCCTATGTAAGTATTGTAAACTTGCTTCGCAGTGCAGATAACGTGAACCATACGCAGGAAGTTGCAGGCAAATTAGAAAAAGTACTTTCTGCGCTCAAAGATGCTGAAACAGGTCAGCGGGGATATTTGCTTACCGGCGATGATCGTTTTCTTGAGCCTTATAATGGCACATACGAGGAAACCACTACGCTCCTTATGGATGTAAAGAGCCTCACGAACGAAGATCCTATTCAGCAGGCGGATGTGGAGAAACTAAAGACTATTGCACAGACACGCTTAAACTTTCTTGCTTCGCTCATCCTGCGCAAAAGGCAGGGCATAACGGTACCCGATAGCCTCTTACTTATCGGGCGGGATTATATGACTATCGCCAGGGAAACCATTGACAGGATGAAGAACCGGGAAGACGCAACGCTAAAGCAGCGTACCGAAACCATGAATCGTTTCGCTGCATCTACACCTGTGCTTATCATTATTGCCTCCATCATGGCCATACTGGTCACACTGGTTTCTTTGTACCGTGTACTTAAAGATTATAGCAGCAGGGTGAAATTGCAAAATGAATTGTTGAAAAAAGATGAAGATATTTCAAGGCGTGTGATTGCTATAGAAAGTATTGCCAGCGAAATTTCCTCAGGTAATTATAAGGTTAAAGTAGATGACGCCGGGCAAGATGCCCTTGGCAATATTGGAACAGCACTCAATGGCATGGCAAATTCTTTAGACACTTCATTTACAAATTTGTCTAACAGGGAATGGTTGCAAACGGGGGTGGCTTTCCTGAATGAAACCGTAATTGTAGACCAGGATATTCCATCGCTCTCTGCCGCGGTGCTTAATTTTGTTGTAGAGTATAGTCAAAGTCAATCCGGTGCATTATATGTGCTGAACAATGAAGGCAAGTTAGAGAGAATGGCATCATTTGCCTTGCCGGAAGACAGCAAAACAGAATTCCTGGAAATGGGCGAAACCCTGGCTGGACAAGCCGCACAGGATGGCAGGTTCAGGGAAATGAACGACCTGGAAGATTCCGATTACATTATCAGCTTCTCTTCGGGCATACTGCGGCCACGCAACGTGGTAGCCATTCCTCTTGTGTATAGTCGTGCAGTAAAAGGCGTGATTGAATTAAGCGCCATGAAGGCATATAGCACGAATGACAGAGCATTTTTTGATGCCGTTTCTATGAACACGGGCATTGCTATCAATACGGCACAAAACAGGCAACGTGTGCAGGAATTGCTGGAAGAAACTCAAAGCCAAACAGAAGAACTGCAAGCGCAACACAGTGAGCTTGAAAATATCAATGCAGAACTGGAAGCACAGGCAGAAAAACTGCAGGCTTCAGAAGAAGAGCTCAAAGTACAGCAGGAGGAATTGTACCAGGCCAATGTAGAACTGGAAGAGCGCAGCCGCATGCTGGAAGAAAAAAATGAATTGATCCTGGATCGTAATTTAGAAATACAAGGCAAGGCCGAAGAACTTGAGTTGAGTACAAAATATAAATCCGAATTCCTGGCAAACATGAGCCATGAATTGCGCACGCCACTCAATTCTATTTTATTGCTCTCCCGGCTCATGTCAGAAAATCATCAGAACAATCTTTCCGCAGATCAAATTGAATATGCCCAGGTAATACAGAGTTCCGGCAAAGGTTTGCTCACCCTCATTGATGAAATATTAGACCTGAGTAAAATTGAAGCGGGAAAGATGGAACTGGAATACACGGATGTAAACCTGAAAGAATTAAATACAGAATTGCAGGGACTTTTTCAACCCGTGGCTAAAGACAAGGGCATTGATTTTTCGGTTTACCTGAACGAAAATGCAAAAAGTATCGTAGAAACGGATCGGTTAAGGCTCGAGCAAATTTTACGAAACCTGATATCCAATGCGCTCAAATTTACCCGCCATGGTGATGTAAAATTAAGTGTAGAATCCCATGAGGGTGTTACCAGTTTCGCCGTGAGTGACACAGGCATCGGGATTCCTGCGGATAAGCAACTCACTATTTTTGATGCATTTCAGCAAGCAGATGGATCAACCCGGAGGCAATATGGCGGAACTGGCCTAGGGCTGTCTATCAGCAGGCAACTTGCCCGCTTGCTGGGCGGAGAAATTACGCTCGAAAGTACGGAAGGGCAGGGCAGTGTGTTTACCCTCATGATACCGAATATCAAAGGAGAAACTTTACCATCCCGAACAGCCGAACTTGAAGAGATGAGAACAGCGCCCGGTGTTTCGGAGACACCCGCAGCAGCTAGCCGGGTTTTAATTCCTGCACTAGCCCCTGAAGAATATTTGAGTCCCGTTATTCCACCTGCAATACCAGACGACAGGGAAAATATCAGGCCTGGCGATAAGGTAATTTTGATTATAGAAGACGATACTGCTTTCGCAAAATCGCTGCTGGATTATACCAGGAACAAAGGGTATAAAGGTCTTGTATCTGTGCGGGGTGATGAAGGCGTTACCCTGGCCAGGCAGTTCAGGCCGCTCGGTATATTGCTGGATATTCAATTGCCTGTAAAAAGCGGCTGGGAAGTAATGGATGAGCTTAAAGCTGATCTTGCTACAAAGCCGATACCGGTGCATATGATGAGCTCGCACCATGCTAAAACCCGGAGCCTTGCAAAAGGCGCTGTTGATTTTATTAATAAACCCATAGCATTTGAAAAGCTATCGGCAATGTTTAATAAAATAGAAGAGGCTTTGAGCAAAGGGCCTAAGAAGGTGATGATTGTGGAGGAGAATGCAAAGCATGCCCAGGCCCTGGCTTATTTCTTACAACAATACAATGTTGCTTCAGAAATTAAAGATTCCGTAAAGGCCGGTATTGCAGCGCTAAGCCAGAAAGAAGTGGAGTGTGTGATATTAGACATGGGTATGCCCCATCAGCAGTCTTATGAAACGCTGGAAGAAGTGAAAAAAACACCCGGCCTGGAAAATGTTCCGATTATCATTTTTACCGGTAAGAATCTTTCTCATGCTGAGGAGAAAAAAATTAAACAATATGCAGAAACAATCGTAATAAAAACGGCGCATTCTTACCAGCGCATTTTAGACGAGGTTTCGCTCTTCCTCCATTTGGTAGAAGAAAATAAAAAAGATAGCCGTACCACCAGATATAAGCGGATGGGAGAATTGCAGGAAGTTCTCAAAGGCAAAACAATTTTAGTAGCTGATGACGATGTACGCAATATTTTCTCTCTTAGTAAATCCTTAGAAAATTACGGTATGGAGGTGGTATCAGCCATTGATGGCAAAGATGCCCTGGAACAACTGGAGTCTAAGAAAAAAATAGACCTGGTTTTGATGGATATGATGATGCCGGAGATGGATGGCTATGAAAGCACTCGTCGCATAAGGCAGATGCCGCGGTACAGAAGCCTGCCGGTGATTGCTGTAACCGCCAAGGCCATGACAGGCGATAGAGAAAAATGCATTGCCGCCGGGGCATCGGATTATATAACTAAACCCGTGGATATTGACCAGTTAATTTCCCTTTTACGGGTGTGGTTGTACCAATAAAATGCAGATGGATGAAGAAAGAGAAAACCTTATTGATCGTAGATGATGATGCCCGTAACATTTTTGCGCTCACGGCCACGCTGCGGGCAAAGCAATATTTAGTGCAGTCTGCTCTTTCTATGCACGAAGCTTTTAGTTTGCTCAAAAGCAGGCACGATTTCGGCGTAATCCTGCTGGATATGATGATGCCAGAGATGGATGGTTATGAAGCCCTGGCTATTTTGAAACAAGATGAAGATTTGAAAAATATTCCGGTGGTGGCCGTTACAGCACAGGCTATGGCGGGAGACAGAGAGAAGTGCCTGGAGGCAGGCGCAGATTATTATCTTTCTAAACCCGTGGATGTGGATATGCTGGGCTATATACTGCATGCGATATAAAAAATAGAAATGCTTAACGAAGGAGATTTGGATGTGTTGATTGCAGAAGTGGCCGAACGCTATGGTTATGACTTTTCTAATTATGCCCGGGCTTCATTGCGCCGCAGGGTTAATCGCCTGCTGGTAATAGATCGCTTTCCAAGTTTTGCCGAGCTACTGTACAAGATTAAAAATGATGCATCCTATCTGCCACACCTGGTACAGGAACTCACGGTGAATGTTACAGAAATGTTTCGGGATCCTGCTACTTTTAAAACGTTACGGGAACAGGTGTTGCCTATTTTAGCCACGCACCCTTTTATCCGCATCTGGCATGCAGGTTGCTCCAGTGGAGAGGAAGTTTACTCTATGGCTATACTGCTACAGGAAGCCAATCTGCTGCACAAGTCCTTGCTGTATGCTACAGATCTTAACCCGGCGGTAATTGAGAATATCCGCAAAGGAATCTTTCCGCTAAATCTCATGAAGGATTATTCCGAAAACTATATTGAAGCAGGAGGACGAAACGATTTCTCTAATTATTATACGGCAAAATATAACTGGGCAAAGTTTGATGAAAGTTTAAAAGCTAAAATGATCGTAGCTACCCATAACCTGGTTTCCGATCGGTCTTTTAATGAATTTCAATTGATTCTCTGCAGGAATGTGCTCATCTATTTTGATAAAGTGCTGCAGGATAAAGTGCTTGGTCTTTTTGATGATAGCCTGGATCAACTTGGCTTTCTCGTTTTAGGATCTAAGGAAAATTTACGATTTTCACCCATTGCAAAAAAATATACACAGCTCACAAACCGGGAAAAAATATGGCGCAAAACCGGATAGATAATTTTAAAGTAATTGTAATCGGCGGTTCTGCAGGCAGCCTCGATGTGCTGCTTGATATTACCTCCCTATTGCCTTCAATGCTCAAGGCAGTTATCATTATAGTGCTGCATCGCCGTAGCGATAGCGAATCTATTCTGGAGAAATTGCTTTCTTACAAAACACAAATCAGTGTATCAGAAGTAGAAGATAAAGAGCCCATCAGGCCTGGCCACATTTATATTGCCCCTGGAGATTATCACCTGCTTATTGAAAATGAAAACACTTTCTCCCTTGATTATTCTGAAAAGGTTTCCTATAGTCGTCCGAGTATTGACGTGACCTTTGAATCTGCCGCTCAAACATTTAAAGAGCGTTTACTCGCTGTTTTACTTTCTGGCGCTAATGCTGATGGCACAGAAGGCCTTGGTGTGGTAAAAGAATATGGTGGCTACAGCATCGTACAAAATCCAGAAACAGCCGAAGTTGGATTTATGCCAAGACAGGCCATTAATGCAGGATTTGCAGATTCAATACTCGACGGAAAAGAAATTGCCGTAAAGATCTCCGAACTCCTGCGGCAGTAAAATTTAATTGGAAAGCTTTCCCGGAATTAGCCAGAAATTAACCAGTTGCTTCATGGTTTCTGTGAGAGACAACAGGCCCGAAGGTTTTACCAGGTAAGCGTTTGCGCCATTCTCATAAGATTTTTTCACATCCTCCGGATCATCAGAAGTGGAAAATATGACCACCGGCGTGTCTTTCAAACTGGGCATCGAACGGATTTTGCAGAGTAAATCAATGCCACTCATTCCGGGTAAATTTAAATCAAGCAGGATCAGTTTTGCTGGCGGCCTGTCATCATGCGGCTGCACCAGGTAGTCAAAGGCTGCTTTGCCATCGGTGATATATTGATAGGAAATATTATTATCCAGCTTTTTTACCACCCGCCCCACAAAATTTACATAGTCCTCATTATCCTCTACATAAAATATATCCACTTTAGCATCCATACGTTTCCATTTAAAGGGTATTTATTTTTCAGTAATTTCCCGGCATACATTAACAATCCAAATGGAAATTTGTTGAATTTTATTTCTCTCCAAAGGATATCCTATTCTTGTGCCAGTCTCAGCATAGGTGGAGAACGGCCGTGGAGTTATTTGCAATGGCTCCGATGTTAAGTAGAAACGCCCTTTTTTGTAGAATATTTTACTGCAAAAGGTTAAATAAAATTGTGAAAGGGAAGATACAGGGGCTGCGGGGCAAATTGAATTAAAAAATTGCTTCCGCTAATAAGTTGAATTTAGTAACCCAATTCTTTTTCCAGTTGAGATTGCGCATCAGCTTCTGCCAGTTTTTTTAAATGCTTCGAGGGTTTCATTTTATGGTCGGGGTTGCCGGTATATGCCAGTAAAATTCGGGTGCTGTTCAGCATTACCACTTTGGGGTCTTGTACAAGGGATTTATTTTCTAAAACAAATTTTGTCATAGCGGTAAGGTAGTAGCCCAGCAATAAATTGTTGCCCTGTGTTACATACTCCGTGATTTTGTCTATCCTGAATGCGTAGTCAGGCGTACCACTCATCCATTGTATAACATTCTTGAGCGCATCTTTTTGTCCGCTGTTGTCTTTATCATATGCTGTGGCCAGCAAATAGTTTGCAGCCTGCAAAACAATGGGTTCAGCTATTTTATAGTCGGATGCTTTTTCCAATTTGAAGCCATCGAAATTGGGAAGGATTTGCGCCTGCAGATTTGTAATTGCAGGGAAAAAGAAGAGGAGGACAAGAAATTTCTGCATGGAAAGGTTATTCTATATGTTCGTGAAGCATCAAATTTAATCGAAGTTTTATGAATCCTTCAGATGTTTATGAACTTGCATAAAGCCATTATTAATATAGTACACCGCATTTGTTACCTTTGGCCAAATACTGCTGGTGTGCATTTAGATCAATCTACATATGAGGAACATAAACTGCTGGCATTGCTTGCTGATGGCAGTGAGTATGCCTTCCAGATGATTTATGACAGGCACCGTAACCGGATCTACCAAACCGCAATCCGTTATTTAAAATCTCCCCAACTTGGCCAGGAAGTAGTGCAGGATGTATTTATGAAACTCTGGTTTCAGCGCCAGGAACTTCGGCCAGATCATCCAATTGAAGCCTGGCTCTATACTGTAGCCCGCAATAATATTTTCAACCGGCTCAAGAAAATTGCCAGCGAATGGAAGGCTCTCGATCACCTTGCACATTTCTCCCCTGCAACGATCGATGCAGTGTCTCAAAAAATTGATACGGATGAATACGGGGCNNATGTTGCAGCAGGCACTCAAGGCGCTACCCACGCAGCAGCACAAAGTATTTGAACTTGCCCGCCGGGAGAAGCTGAGCTATGTGCAGATCGGCGAATTATTGAAAATATCACCCCTCACGGTTAAAACACATATGAGCCGTGCACTTCAGCATATCCGGCAGTTTTTTACACAACAGGGCATCACTTTACCTGCCTTCATTATTGTTTTTTTATTTTTTTAATGGGTTTGTACTCCGCGGCAGCATTTCAATTGTGTAGTATATATGGTCGGGTAAATTTTGGCCATTATACAGCATGGACCAGGAAAAATTCAAATCACTTCTTCACCAGTTTACGATAGGTACAATTTCTACTGAAGCCCAGGAAAAATTGTTCAGCATGATGGATGATCCCAGCATGAATGATGCGCTTAAGGAGGAAATTGCGNNAAGCCTGCTGGAGAATGGAGATGCCGCAGACCTGCCACCCCATATTTCACAGGAAATAGTGCGTAATATTTTTCTTGCAGAGAAAGCCACTGCTCAAATTGTACCTCTGCATCATCACTTTCGCCGTTATTGGATAGCAGCGGCAGTTGTTGCGGTGCTCGCCATTTCTGCTTATTTTCTGAGACCGGTGGCTACACCAGTAGAGGAGCAATTTATAAGCACTGTACTTCCCGTGAGTCGCCTTGTTGCCGAAAACAAAGGAAAAGCAGCAGAATTGATTATTCTGCAGGACAGCAGTCGTGTTACGCTTGAGCCGGGATCTACCCTGTACTACACTAAAGACCTTAATGACAGTGCCAGGGAAGTTGTACTTGATGGCAAGGCCTTTTTTGAAGTGAAACCAGATCCTGGTCGTCCTTTTTTAGTGTACAGCAGCCACATGGTTACCCGGGTACTGGGCACAAGTTTTTATGTGAATACCAGGACACCCGAGGGTAATGAAGAAATTTCTGTGAAAACGGGTAAAGTACAGGTTACAGAAAATTTGATGGGTACCCAAAAGCAAAAACATGCGGCAGTAATTATTACACCCAACCAAAAATTGATTTATACAACTGACTTTCACTCCTTTGAAACCACCATCGTAGATAGCCCTGAGCCTGTGCAGCCAAACCGTTTTGAAAAGCTGGTTGTGGCCATACCCCATTATTCGTTCCTGTACGATCGTGCCAGACTTGGGAATGTATTTAAAGAATTAGAAGCTACCTATGGCATTGAAATTATCACAGAGAACAGTGCCCTCATAAATTGCGAGTTTTCGGGTAATGTGTCGGGTGAAGACCTTTTTACAAAATTGAAAATAATTTGCCTGGCTACGCAAAGCAGTTATTCCGTTATCGGTACAAAAATACTGGTGAGCGGCCAGGGTTGTTTATAAATAATTTACCACCACCTAAACGATTGCACATGAAGAAAAAATTTCCAACCTAAACAAAAAAACAAAGCCGATTGTGGTGACACACAACCAGCTTTGCGCTTACTTAAAAGCAAGTTTTCATTTCACACTATTGTTCAATAAAAACAATTAAAATTATGAAAAACAAGCAACAGTGGGTTGCTTCAATTAAGATTGCTATGAGAATAACTTTTATACAACTAGCCATTGCCATTGGCTTTGTAGGTACGCTCTCCGCAAAAGAAGCAAACAGCCAGAACGTTCTTGATAAAACCTTTACCATGTCGGTAGAAAAGGTTTCTCTTCAGAAAGTGATCAGCAGTATCCAGAAACAAACCGAGGTGGATTTTACTTTTAGTGCCAACGCAATTGGAGCTGATCGCACCTTGAGTTTCTCTGCTGTGAACAAACCCATCAGTGAATTTCTTGACCAGGTACTGAAGCCCTACCAAATAGGCTACCAGGTGATAAAAGATCACATCGTGTTATTCCCGTTGCCACTAAACCGCCGAAATATGCCACGGCTTAAAACGGCAGCAACACAGGAGGTTTCTCTCTTTCAAAAAATTATATCCGGCTCCGTACAGAATGAAATGGGCCAGCCCATGCAGGGTGTAACGGTCACAGAAAAAGGAAAGCCTAATTCCGTTGTTACAGATAGTAAGGGAACTTATCGAATTGTGGTAGCTGATGATGCTACATTAGAATTTACCTATGTGGGATATGAACCCCAGGAATTTTCACCCACCGGGAGCGGTGCGATAGATATTGTTTTAAAAACCTCCAATCGTAGCCTTGAGAATGTTGTTGTAACAGCATTAGGTATTAAGCGTCAGGAAAAGGGGCTTGGTTATTCAACCCAAAGCGTGAAAGGAAATACGCTGCAAACCGTAAAAGGTGTTGATGTAGCCACTTCTCTCACAGGTAAAGTGGCAGGCTTGATGGTGAAAAATAGTGCGGAGTTTTTAACCGCACCAGAACTTACTCTTCGTGGTGAAAAGCCTTTGCTGGTTATTGACGGTGTGCCTTATGGCAATATGAGCCTGGGAGACATTCCAAGTGATGATATTGAAAGCATCAACTTTTTGAAAGGCGCTACAGCTTCTGCTCTTTATGGAGAACGTGGCGGTAGCGGTGCGGTAATGATTACCACTCGCCGTGGCGCTGTGGGTAAAGGATTAAATGTTTCGCTCAATAGCAGCACCATGATGGAAGCCGGCTACCTGGCCATTCCTGAAAGACAAAACTTGTATGGCCGTGTTGTAAACAGCGCTACAAATACCTATGTAAGATCTGGCGACGGATCATGGGGTGCTCCTCTTGAAGGACAACAAGTGATACAATGGGATCCCATTTCGAAAACAATGAAACCCATGCCTTACCTGCCCATAGGTAAAGACAATTTCCGGAACTTTTTGCAGCAGGGATTTATTTTAAACAATAACCTCAGTATTGCGCAAACCGGCGAGATGGGTGGCTTCAGAGCTTCTGCTACCTGGATTCAAAACAAGGGCACTTATCCTAATTCCTTGTTTGATAAAATTACTTACAGTGTGGGTGGAGACATTAAACTGGACAAATTTTCTTTGAGTACTTCTATCTCCTACAATAAGCAGGAGAGTCCGAATGTTGGTTTCAGTGGTTACACTGGTTACGATCCGATGTACACTTTGCTCATCTGGTCATCTCCAGACTGGAATGTGCTTGATTATAAAGACTACTGGCTGGTGCCAAACGAAATACAAAACAGTAGTTATACTGCTGGTAACAACAATCCATATTTTGACAGGTATGAAAGATTGCATACTTACAATCGTGATGTATTTAACGGGCAGCTTACTTTAAATTATGATATCCTTAGCTGGCTGAAAGCAACTGTACGTTCAGGTTATGACACTTATAGCGATAAGCAGGACATCAGGGTTTCTGTTGGCTCCTTCCAGGGTGGAGGTAACCAAAAGGTGATGAATGGCGGTACCGAAATATGGGGCGAATCTCAAAAGGGTTCTTACAATATTGGTATCAGTCGTGGGTTCAGTACAAGTAATGAAGCTTTGCTCATTGGAAATAAAAAGTTTAATGACTTTGCAGTGGATGGTTTTGTGGGTGGATCTATTTTTTATAAGCAGGATGAAGGCATCGAAGCCCGCACCCGTAGCGGTTTGTCTATTCCAGGTTATTATTCCCTAAAATCTTCTATCGATCCGGCTTATGTGATGAGTACAGTGTATCAAAAGCAAACCAATAGTGTGTTTGGAAAGCTGGGAGTGGGATACCGCAATTTTGCTTTCCTGGAAGGAACCTTCCGGAATGACTGGGCAAGTACCTTATCTAAAGCAACCCGTTCTTATTTCTATCCTTCTGTAGCTGGTAGCTTTGTAGTTTCGGACTTGTTGCCAAAACAACCCTGGCTTTCTCTCTGGAAATTCAGAGGATCCTGGACGATGTATAAAACACCTGCAAGTATTTATGCCATTAATGATGTGTATAATATTGCCACTAACCAATGGGGCAATTTAGGTACTGCAGGTTATCCTACAACTATTCGCCCCGATGACGTATTTGCAGAAGCTGCGAATACAACAGAAGTGGGTACGCTGGCGGCTTTCTTGCAAAACCGTGCTTCAGTAGATTTAACGTTCTACAAGAAAAAAATGTATGACTTCCTGGTTACAGCGCCCATTAGTCCTGCTTCTGGTTTTACTTCTGTGTACACCAATAGCGATGAAGAACGTACTCGTAAAGGTGTAGAAATCATACTCGGTGGTACGCCTGTAAAAACAAATGACTTTAGATGGGATGTAGCATTTAACTGGAGCAAGTATGCAACTTATTTTACGCAACTTGATTCTACTTATTCAGTAAAAGGAAGAAGCTGGGTGGCTAAAGATAAGCGGGCAGATTATTACACCATCAATGCATATCAAACAGATAATGATGGACACATCGTTTTTAATAATGGTGTGCCCACTTACAAGCCAATCGGTTCTCTGGCCGGTTATTCAGATCCGGATTGGATATGGGGTTTCAATACCCAACTGGCTTACAAAGATTTTGTGTTGAGTGTTTCATTTGACGGCAGGGTAGGTGGCCTCGCACAGTCCGTAACAGAAATGTACATGTGGCGGTCTGGCAATCATCCTAATTCAGTTACGCCAGAGCGATACCTTGATGCAAAAAATCCCGGAACGAAAAACTACCTGGGCGATGGCGTGAAAGTGGTATCAGGGGCAATTGTTTACGATGCCAATTATAATGTAGTGAGTGATACAAGGGTATTTGCAAAAAATGATGTGTACACAACTTACAAGTCTTACATTGAAGGCCTGCACAAAGGAACTGCCTGGGGTGGCTCGCCTTCTGCTGTAGATCTTTATGATGCGTCATTCTTAAAAATGCGTGAACTTTCTATTACGTACACATTGCCAAAAGCTATCGCTGGAAAAATCTCCGCCAGGAATATTTCAGTATCTGCAGTAGGCCAGAACCTTATATATTGGGCTAAGCAATTTAAATACTCCGATATAGACGGTGGCTCTGAAAATTTCACTGACCCATCATTAAGATACATTGGCTTTAACGTAAAAGTTGATTTCTGATCACCGTAAAAATTTTACGACATGAAAAAATATTTGATATATACTGCTGTACTCACCGGGCTGCTGCTGGCAGGTACCGGCTGCAGTAAGTTCGACGAAATAAATACCAACCCGGATGCCACGGAGAATGTAAATGCAACGATGCTTGCCACGAATATTATCCTGAAGAATCTGAAGTTCAATGGCCGGGATGCTAAGGCTTATTTATCTGATAATGGCCTTTCAAAATATGTGGGATACGCTAATGAAAGCATCCTGTCATCTCAGTACAATTACCTGGGAGCCACCGATTTTGGTATACTTACCATCTTGCCCAATATTGAGAGTATGCTCAAGTATGCGCAGGGTAATGTGATGGAAAATTCTTACAAAGGATTGGCCCATTTTTCAAGAGCATATACATTTTACAATCTTACCATGCAAGTGGGAGATATTCCTTATGTGGGCACCGGCCAGGGTAAAACTGGTGCTATCACCGTGGCTTACACGCCACAGGAGGAAGTGATTAAAGGCGTATTGGATGAATTAAAACTGGCCGACCAGGAATTTGCCAACGGGGTAACCTTTAGCGGAGATCCTACGCCTTATAATGGAGATCCTAAGAAATGGCGCAGAGCAAGCAATGCATTTGCGCTTCAAATTCTTATTTCCCTGAGCAAGCGCACAGAATCCAGCACCATCAATGTAAAACAGCGTTTTGCTGAAATTGTAAATGGCGGATTTCTCCTGGAGCCCACCACAGGTTTTCTCGGCCTTAATTATTCTTCTACAAACGTGCATCCCATGAGTGGTACCAATGATTTGTTTACAAGTCGTACCATCATCAGTACTACCATCATAGATAGTATGAAGCTGTACAACGACCGGAGGATGTTTTATCTTGCCGAGCCATCAAAGGCTAAGATTACCGGGGGCCTCACTGCAAGCGATCCCGCAGCGTATGTAGGTGTGAAAGTATCGGACGATTATGACAACGTAACCACTGCTTATAGTGCCAACACCTATTCCTTACTCAACCTGCGTTACCTGCAGCAACCTGCCAGCGAGCCACGTCGCCTGCTCACTTATGCAGAGCAACAACTCATCCTGGCGGAGGCCCGTGTTCTTGGCTGGATTACTACCGGCACTGCACAGGATTATTATGAAACTGGTGTGAGAGCCGCTCTTACAGATATGATGGGTGCCACAGCCAGTTATGCGCATGGAATGCCGATAAATGCAGGCTACATCAGCACTTACTTCACAGGTGAAGCCGCTTTTAAAACCACTGCCGCAGAACAATTAAAGCAAATTTGGCAACAGAAATATTTTTTAAACTTTATGCAAAATTCTCTTACCGCTTACTTTGAATACCGCAGAACAGGCTACCCCGTTTTTCCAATAAATCCTGCCACTTCACTTAACACGAATAAGCCCACTGCTGTTCCACAGCGCTGGCTTTATCCAAGCTCGGAAACCAATTATAACCGGGCAAATCTCATTGCTGCTTTGCAGCGCCAATATGAAGGTGTTGATGAAGTGAATAAACTCATGTGGATTTTGAAATAATCTTGACAGCCGCTCCTGCTTTAAAGGCGGGAGCGGCTTTTTTATTTCTTTTTTTTTGCAAACAGCTAGATGGCTATAGGATTATTGATGAGTTCGAATGCCCTACTTTATACAGGTAAATTGTGGTGTTAAAATGCTCCTTAAAAAGTTTCTATTTATACCTTTCCTGCTCTGCAGTTTTCATGCATTGTTGGCACAGCAAACCACCCCGGCCTGGGATGATACAAAACCAGCCGCCTGGGCATCCCCATTTCAGGAAATAAGCATCCAGTCTTCCGCTGACGGACAAGGCCAAAAAGCCTGGTTGTACAAGAGTACCGCAAATACGCCGCAGCCCCTTATCGTTTCCCTGCACACCTGGAGTGCCGATTATATGCAGGAAGACCCACTGGCACAGGAAGCAGTCCTGCGCAACTGGAACTATATTCATCCCGATTTTAGAGGACCAAATAACCGTGCTCAGGCAGCAGGAAGTAAACTTGTGATCACAGACCTGGAGGATGCGGTTAATTTTGCCGTAGAATATTGCAAAGCAAATCGTGACAATGTGCATGTCATCGGTGTTTCCGGTGGCGGTCATGCGGTACTGTTAGCTTATATGCAATTGGCTTACCCCGTAAAAACTTTTGACGCATGGGTACCTATCAGCAGCCTTGAAGATTGGTATTGGGAAAATAAAGGCCGCAAATCTAAATATGCATTAGACCTGGAAAATGTAATGGGTGGAGATGATAGCGCTACTATTGCAAGCCTGGCAGGCCGTTCTCCCATCTCCCTACCTGTACCTGTGCAGCGGAACTCTTCCACTTTGCGCATATATACCGGGATTCATGATGGATACACGGGCTCGGTTCCTATCACCCAGTCTATTCGTTTTTATAACAAACTAGTAAAAAGCCGTGAACCAGGAAATGCAGAGGCGCTCGTAACAGACAGCCTGATGCTGTCGCTTGTCACAAAAAGAATTTCTCCTACGGCGCTACCGGCACAAACTATCGGTCAAAGAACAATTCATTTGCATAGAGAAATACCCGGCGTATCCTTATTCGTTTTTGAAGGCACCCATGAGATGCTCAGCGATGTGGCGCTCTCGCTGCTAAAACCCACCCAGGTGAACGCAGAAGTACTCACCATCGGCGATTCTAACGGCGCTTTTGCTTTTGGATGGCCGGCGCAACTTCGTAAGTTATTGCCCTTTTCACACCTGATCAACTTCTCCATTCCAGGCAATACCATTGGCTTTGATAACCTCGGCAAAAAGGAACTCAACAGCCTGTACAATCTTGAAAAATACCTCGACTCCGCCGAAAATCGGAAACGTACCGGAAGAAAGATAGACTATATCATCTTGGGTCTGGGTACAAATGATGCTAAAGAAAGCTATAGCAGAGTTCAGCACCAGGTAGCCCAAAACATGGAGAATTTAGTAGAGCAAACACAGGCTTATTATCATCAAAATCATCTGCCTTTACCTAAAATTATTTTGCTGCTGCCCCCACCTATTGAACAGGACAAAACGTTAGAAAAAAAATATAACGGCGCTGCAAAGAGAGTAGCAGCAAATAATATAATATTCACCCGAATTGCCAGGAAGTTCGGTGCCAGCGTAGCTGACGCACACGCCTTGCTACTAGCTGAGCATAATTTTACAAGCGATGGAATACACTTACGGCCTACCGCCCAGTTTGCTGTGGCTGAGCTCCTGCAATCCATGATAAAATAGAACCTATGGCAAAAAATACCTGCAATTTTCTGCTGGCAATGCTCCTCTTTGTGGCCGTTGCGCAGCCCGCTTTTGGCCAGGTGCCTCAACTGCATGAAACACCAAAAGACAGCAATATCATCCTACCTCCCGCCTGGGCCTTTGGCGTTTTATATGGAGGATATACAAACCAGGTGCAAACCATTCAGCGGGTAAAAGAAATAAAAAAACATGGTTATCCTATTGACGCCTACTGGATAGATTCCTGGTTTTGGAGTTTCAATAACAAGGGAGAAGGCCCGGCAAAATATCTTGATTTTAAAGGAGACAATGAAGCCTATCCTTCCCGTAAAAAGATGTGGCGAAAATTACAGCAAGATGGTGTAAAGGGTGGTTTTTGGATATGGGATTGCATTTTAAAAACAGGAAATGAAGAAGCCTTCGAGATTTTTTTGAAGAGTGGTTATTTTTCTTCGGTAACTAATAACAAAAATTCATGGCATAACGCAGGCACAAGCACAGCCATGTTTCAGGCCGATGCATCACATCCGGGAACACCTACCGGTAATATTGACTTCCAAAATCCTGCTGCGGTTAATTATTTCAAACAGCGGGTGAAGCCTTTTTTTGATGAAGGGGCAGACTTCATAAAGTTAGACCGCACCTCCGCCATCCCCACCTGCAAAGCCATGTTTGAAATGAGCCAGGAATTTGGTAAAGAAACCAAGGGCAGAGGATTTTTGTTATCACACACCGGAGGTATGGAAAATGAAACGTATAAACGCTATCCTGCTAAATGGACAGACGATACCCGCAGCGATTGGACAGTAGATAGTCCCCGTATCAAATTTGATTCATGGGTACCAAAAGTTGCGTTGAAAGAGAATATTGAGATGTACACGGACACTGCAAAAAAATCTTCCCGCATTCCATTCCTTACGAATGATCTTGGCGGGTTTGATATGGGCAAGACAAAAATGCCCGAGGAAGAGTTGTATATCCGCTGGCTACAGTTTTCCCTGATGTTGCCCATCACCGAAGTATTTTCACAGCCAGAAAATCCAACTGCAAACCTGGCCTGGAAATATTCTGAAAAAGCAGATCAATTATTCAAAGAATATGCACGGCAGAAGATGGAAATGTTCCCATTCTTCTATTCCTATGCACACCTGCAACGCCTCCTGGGTAAACCAACGCTGCAAACGCTCTCACCACATAAGCATCAGTACATGCTGGGCAATGAAATTCTGGTGGCACCGGTGCATATTAAAAATGCAAGAACTGTGGAAATGTTTTTTCCTGCCGGAGAATGGATAGACTTTTATAGCGGCGAGAGGGTACAAGGCAATCGTTCTCTAACCGTATCGGCGCCCCTGGAACAAATTCCGATGTACATTAAAGCCGGCTCTATTATTCCAATGCGGCCATATGCTGGTTCTATAGAAAAAGGTTCTAATAAGAAATTGCTGTTGCACATTTTTCCAGGTAAAGACAACGCTCACTTTTCATTAATTGAAGATGATGGTACAAGCAATGATTACCTGGCGGGTGGCTATGCACACACGAAAATAGAAATGAAAAATTTTAGGGCAGGATATCAGATCCTCATTCACCCTGTATCAGGGCAATACAAAGGCATGAAGATGAAGCGCACCTGGACGATATTATTCCATAGCTTGCAAGCACCTTCTTCAGTATTTTATAAAGGGAAATCGCTGGCATGGGTGTACAACGCAGCTACAAACGTTATTATCATACCAACACGAAAACTTAGCGTAAAATCAATGCAGCAAATCGAAATTAATTTTTAACCTAATTGCCCATACTCATCTGCTGCATGATAACATCTAAATTGTAACTGTGCAAATTCAAAAAAATATCATTATCCCTGGCTGGAATGGTATGCCCATAACTTTGGATATTTTTTATTCAAGAGAAACCAAACCTGCGCCGGTTGTGGTATATGCCCATGGGTTTAATGGTTTTAAAGACTGGGGTAACTTTGACCTCATCGCTTCCCAAATAGCAGCAGCGGGATTTACATTTATAAAATTTAATTTTTCACATAATGGAACTTCGCCTGAGCAGCCGGAAACCTTTGTAGATCTTGAAGCTTTTGGAAAAAACAACTACAGTATAGAATTGGGAGAGCTGAACATGATTATAGATTGGACTGTGTCCGAACGAAATCCATTTGGCAGTTGGATAGATTCTTCCCAGGTGGCTTTGCTTGGCCATAGCATGGGCGCCGGCATCAGTATCCTGCATGCTGCAAGAGATAAGCGTATAGCCAAACTCGTTACCTGGGCCTCTATCGCCACTTGTAAAACTCCCTGGGGAAGCTGGCCTGAAGAGAAAATGGAACGCTGGAAAAAAACGGGTGTGGAGCATTATCATAATTCCCGCACGGGGCAGGATATGCCACTCGGCTACCAATTGTATGAAGATTATGCCCGGCATTCCGGCGAACTTGATATCGTGAAAGCAATGGCTTCATTAAGTATACCAGTGCTGTTATGTCATGGTACCAAAGATCCTGCGGTGCCTGTGGCAGAAGCTTACCGCTTGCAGGAGGCCCTGCCTGGAGCGCTATTATTTTTAGTAGAAAGTGATCATGTGTTTGGGCGGCGCCATCCGGCCATTTCAGATCAACTACCAGAACCCATGCATGCGGTGCTCATAAAAACAATCTCCTTTTTGCAGGAAGATATGCGCTGATTTGCATAGGGTACCCACCCAAAAGATGTGCAGTGTTGCTGTCTTTTCTCCTGGAAAAAGAGCTTACCCAAATCTCAAATTGTTGTCAAAGTCAAATTTTCACCAACCCCCTAAATCCTCTTCCCCCATAATAAGATTCAGCACCGTTATGGTACACAAACACTCTTCCAAATCTTCGGTCGCCAAAGATGGCTCCGCCTTCTTTGCGTACAGCTTCCGGCGTGCGCAACCAACTGGAAGTCTTCGTATCTACCGGTTCCAATTGCTGTAAAACCTGGTAATCTTCTTCCGTGAGAATTTGTATGCCCATGGCATCGGCCATCGCCACTGCGCTTTCAGCAGGCTTATTCGCTTTTCTC
>DGQO01000164.1:10199-11716 GCA_002400445.1 Chitinophagaceae bacterium UBA4412 | reverse complement strand
TGCCAGCACCATTTTAAAATCATGCAAATTTTTTATTGAAAGTCAGCTTGTTACAAACGTTCACTTAAAAAACCCTCTTTATTTTCTTGCTAAAACGCAGATCATTATACTACCTTCGCCGTCCATTTAAAAAAGCCTGTGGGGTTAGCCACGGGTTCACGTAAAAAACACATCATAATGAGCAAATTACATTTCACCACTAAACATGCGAACGAGGCTACCGTGCAGCGTAACTGGTACGTTGTAGATGGTACTAATCAAACCGTTGGTCGTATGTGCGCAAAAATTGCGTCTGTTCTCCGTGGTAAGAACAAAGCCTACTACACACCGCACGTTGATTGCGGAGACTTCGTTATCATTATTAATTGCGATAAAGTAAAATTTACCGGCAATAAAATGGACGATAAAGAGTACCTCACTTACAGTGGTTATCCCGGTGGTCAAAAAGGTGAATCTGCAAAGAATCTCCAAAAACGCCGTCCTGAAGTAATCCTTGAAAGAGCCGTAAAAGGCATGCTGCCTAAAAACCGCCTTGGTCGTAAAATGTACAAAAAACTCTTTGTATATGCAGGTGCAGAACATCCGCACAGCGCACAGCAACCTAAAGAACTCACTTTCAATAACATTTCAAAAAAATAAAGCCATTAGCCTTCCGGCCTCGCCGGTAGCAGCGCAAAAACATACAAAATGGAAAAACAAAAAACCGCAGTTGGTCGCAGAAAAGAAGCTGTAACACGTGTTTTCCTTAGCAAAGGAGAAGGTGCCATCACCATCAACGGCAAAGACTATAAGGATTATTTTCCGCTGGTTTATTTACAAAACCAGGTGGAAGCACCGCTTAAAGTAGTAGAAGCGGCTGATAAGTTTAACATCGTAATCAATGCAACAGGCGGTGGCGTTAAAGGCCAGGCTGAAGCTGCAAAGCTGGGTATTGCCCGTGCGCTGCTGGAGCAAAGCGCAGAGTATCGCCCCGTGCTAAAAGCGGCAGGTTTGCTTAAGCGTGATCCACGTGCAGTAGAACGTAAGAAGCCAGGTAAGAAAAAAGCCAGGAAGAGCTTCCAGTTCAGCAAGCGTTAATCTGGCTACTGGATATTGGATTCTGGAAACAACTTTAAAAAAATACTTAATCATAAAGAATGGAAAATAACACTTCCTTACAGCAGCAACTTTTAGAAGCGGGCGTTCATTTTGGTCACCTCAAGAAAAAATGGAACCCCAAGATGCTGCCTTACATCTTTGCCGAAAAGAAAGGCATCCACATCATCGATCTTAACAAAACCGTGGAAGGCCTGCAGGAAGCTGCTGCCGCCATGAAAGCCATTGCCCGCAGTGGTAAAAAGATCATGTTTGTAGCTACAAAAAANNAATACCGTGCGTAAAAGCGTAAAGAAAATGCAGAGCATTGAAAAAATGCTGGCAGACGGTAGCGCAGAAAGCTTAAACAAAAAAGAAAGACTTACCCTTACCAGGGAGAAAGAGAAAATGGAAAAAGTGCTTGGTGGTATTGCAGCCATTAG
>DGQO01000164.1:7940-10183 GCA_002400445.1 Chitinophagaceae bacterium UBA4412 | reverse complement strand
TCTAATGATGATGCAACAAAGTCAATCTCTATTATCGTAAACTTCATTACCGCTGCCATTGCAGAAGGTCTTGCAGAGCGCCAGGCAAATAAAGACGAAGAAGATAATGCAGAAACGGACGAAACACCTGAAGCAAAAGCTGCCCGTTTTGAGCAGAAGGCTGGTGAAGGTGACGATCGTGGAAAGCGCCCAAGAGGTACTGCCCCAGCTAAGCGCAGGGTGGCAGGTCCGGGTGCCGGCGGCAGAAGACCAGGTGGTGCACGCTAAATAGCGTTTGCCCCAGGTATCCATTTTTATTTTTTTTGAACCCGGCGGTAAATCTCTTTTCAGCTTTAGTGGCGTCGCACACTTGTGCAGCGGTACCTATGCAGCAATGAGAAGCCACAGGTTTGAATTTTAAAAACTTAAAATGACGTTCTCCTCATTTTTTCGGAGAAAACAAATATGAGTATTACAGCAGCAGATATCAACAAACTTCGCCAGGCCACCGGTGCTGGCATGATGGATTGCAGAAAAGCACTTACAGAAAGCAATGGGGATTTTGAAGCAGCCATCGATTGGTTGCGTAAGCAAGGACAAAAAGTAGCCGCTAAGCGCAGCGACCGGGAAGCTAAAGAAGGCGTAATTATCGCACAAACAACGGCAGATCACAAAGCAGGTATCGTTTTGTGCATTAGTTGTGAAACTGACTTTGTGAGCAAAAATGCTGAGTTCGTTGCCTTTGCCCAAAGCATTGCCGACGCAGCCCTGAGCAACAATGTAATGAGCGCCGAAGAATTAAATGCAGTAGAGATCAATGGTGCGAAAGTATCAGATATGATCAATGATAAATTAGCCGCTATCGGCGAAAAAATCGGGGTATCTAAATTTGAAAGAATGGATGCACCGTATGTAGCCAGTTATATTCATGGCGCTCATCGCATGGGTGTTTTGGTGGCATTGACCAAAGAAGCTGAAGAAGCAGGTAAAGATGTAGCCATGCAGATTGCAGCTATGAATCCTTTAGCAGTTGATGAAAACTCTATTTCTCCCGAAACAATTGAAAGAGAGAAAAACATTGCCATCGAAATGATAAAGGCAGAAGGTAAGCCAGCTGAAATGGCTGAAAAGATTGCCGCTGGTAAAATGAATAAATTCTTTAAAGACAATACGCTGATGGCACAAGCCTTCGTAAAAGATGGTAACAAGTCAGTAGCAGATTACCTGAAAAGTATAGATGCAGACCTTAAAGTAACAGATTTTAAAAGAGTTGCATTGGGATAAGTCATTGATCTGAAAATATATTAAAAAAGCGAAACCCAGGTTTCGCTTTTTTAATGCTTTTTAAGCAAGATCCATTTAGTTTATGCTGCATAGCATTGTAGCACCCTAAATAAAGAGATCATTAAACAGTTCGCCCTGCGGGGTAATCGCATATTGCTCAAGGTTTGTGATGCCTTCTTCCTGGAGCACTTGTTCATCAATAAAACTATTCCCTGTGCAGGTTTCTGCCGATCTCTTCAGAATGTGAAAAGCAGCTTCGGCCATAATCTCCGGCTTTCGGCTCATCTTAATCAACGCATCGCCGCCCAGCAGGTTTTGCACCGCTGCTGTTGCAATGGTGGTTCTTGGCCAAAGCGTGTTTGCAGCTATCTTGTATTTCTTTAACTCTGCGGAGAGCCCCAGGGCAATCATGGTCATATCATACTTGCTGATGGTGTAAGCAAGGTGAGATTCAAACCATTTCATATCCATATTGAGCGGCGGAGACAGATTTAAAATATGCGCATTGCCAGATTTTTTTAAATGTGGAATACAAGCCTGGCTCACCATAAAGGTTCCCCGCACATTGATATCATACATCAGGTCAAAACGCTTTGGTTCTAATTTTTCCGTCGGAGAAAGATTAATGGCCGAGGCATTGTTAATGAGGATATCTATGCCACCAAATGCAGCCACAGCTTCATCCACCACATGCTGCACCTGGTCTTCAAACCTTATATCACATTGCACGGCTAATCCCTTACCACCCGCAGCTTCCATTTCTGCCGCAGCTGTAAAGATAGTTCCGCCCAGTTTTGGGTTTTCTTCAATGCTTTTACTTGCCACTACAATATTAGCTCCTTCTGCTGCCAGCCGCAGCCCGATGGCTTTGCCAATACCCCTGCTGGCCCCGGTAATGAGTACCGTTTTGTTTTTAAAGTTCATAAACTGCGCATTGATTTAAGTTGGTATTTTATCTATTAACTCAAAGTAGCCTCAGC
>DGQO01000164.1:1215-7826 GCA_002400445.1 Chitinophagaceae bacterium UBA4412 | reverse complement strand
GTACCTACGCCTTGCTCAAACCTGGAACTGAACGAATATTGCATGTCTTTTAAAGCTGTGCTCTGTGAGCTTACAGTTCCTGTACCTTCTTTGCCTGTGCCTTTCCATACGGCGGTAGCATTACGTTTCATGTGATTAATATTTAGTGTGAAAAATAAGGTGTTGTTTTAAATGTATCAATGTAATCAATTTCATTAAAGCCCACAATAATTTTGTCGTCTATACAAAGAATGGGACGCTTAATGCTGCTGGTATATTCCATCATTAATCGGATAGCTGCTGCTGCATTCGTAATGGCAGGTTGCCCCTGCTGCAGGAGCTTTTTATAGGTACTGCTGCGTATATTGAGCACCTGTTTCCATCCTGCAACCTTTACCCACCCTGCTATTTTAGCTTTATCTATACCACTTGTTTTATAATTGTGAAATGTATAAGGCACGCTGTGCGCCCCCAGCCAGCGCTGGGCTTTTTTTACCGTATCACAATTGGGAATTCCATAAAGAATAATCTCTGCCATGGGTAATTATTATATCCTGCAATTTAAGACTTGCGGTGCAGCAGCGTTTTGGTAAAAAGATAATTACATTGGAAATTGAGAAGAAGGAATACGAATAACGCCTGTGGATTTACGGATATGCCATTGCTTAAAATCCTGGCTGGCTTCCATGCCTACACCATCAATGATATGCGTAAGCGTGCGGATGCGCACTGGCTTATCAGTATAGAATTCGTTACCAGTGCGGCTACGGTCCCAGTATAACTCATCGCAGTAGAGGGTTTCTCCTTTCTGGTTTACAATCTTCACACTGTCTTTTAAAAAAACCACATCCTGGTTGTCTTTGTAGCGGGCATACCTTGCCGTAAGTGTGCTTTCTACCTCGCCGGCTTCATTATAAAAATCAGTGGCCAGTGTTTTTGGAAATTCAATATATGCAGCGGTATCCTGCACCCTAAGCATTAGTGGCGAAGTAAGTATGGCTTTTGTTTTTCCACCGGTGGTAAACGTGAGTTTTATATTTTTAGCTTCTTCCACGCTAAGCTTCCGGTCAAACAATTCTTTTACTTTACCCTCATCATTCTCGCAGGCTTGTAAAAAAATACAGCCCATGATCAGGGCTGTAATAATGTTGATATGCTGTAAAAAAAATTTCATAACACAGGCAAACTATTTAATCGTATTTCGGTTTTGCAAACCAGCGGGCATTCATAGAAAGACCAATGCTAAAGCGAACGACATTCTCTCTGATGCTGAAACTTTGCCTGTTTCCACGGGCGTTGTATTCAATGCCGGTGTTCAACACCACCATTTCCCTGTAATAGGAAAGGCGCTGCAGGGAAGTGAGGGGTAAACCAGCACCCACCGTAACACCGTAATTAAGACGATTTACATTATTCAATTTTACATAGTCATTGCCATAATATCCACCCAGGCGATACTTTACAAAACTCCAGTAATTGCTTGCTGGGGTATTTGCTTTTGCTGGCTGATATTGCATTCCTGCCCTGATGGTAAAATTATTTTGCAACGCATCTGGCTGACCATAGAAACGATAATCTTTCCAGTTGGTCATTTCCAGGTCGGCACCAATAAGTAGCCGGCGGGTAGAATCTGGTGTAAAAGTAAAACCAAAGCCATAAGTGGCAGGTAAAACCAGTTTGCCTTTTTCTCCTGTAGTATAGCTTACGGTGTCAATGTTTTGTATACCACCATCGGCATCATAATCGATGGTTTGCGCAATGGTTTCCCGTTTCGCATTTAAGGTCTGCTGAAAATTAGTATATGCACCCAGCCGCAGTAAACCTTTCTTTTTGGTGATAATATCATATTGCAAACCAGCATTTAAAAATCCACCACCAAAGCGGGTAAGGCTACCCGAGTTTGATTTATAGTAAGCAATGGAATCATTGATTAAAGCCAGTTTGGTACTGTAATCCTTATTGCCAAAGGCATAACCGGAGCTGAGTCCAAAACTGAATTGCTTTATTCTAAAGCCCGTGCTCACATTAGCCTGTGTAAGCCCACCGGAGCCTTCATATAAATTGCGCACACTGTCAATTCCCGGAAGGCGACCTGCAGTTTCAATTTTGTAACTGATACGGGTTACGGGACGCAAACCAAAACTCATACCCCAGAAGATATTCTTGCGCATCATTTTTTGAGATGCAACCGGAAAGCCTAATTGCAAATAGGAAATAAGCGTATTCGTGGCTTTGTATTTTTCGGGTGTAGTGGTGCTTTTCAAATTGCGAACATCCACTTCACCACCCAGGTCAAAAATAGTGGTGGGTGTATTGCCCAGGGCGGCAGGGTTCACCAGGTTGAGGCTCTGCGGATCTGAATAGCCCGCAGAAATTCCACCCATGCCACGGGTAGAAATATTTTGGTTTGGCACTACATCGCCTATGCCATACCTGGAGTAAGGAGAATTTTCCTGTGCAAAAAGTTGATTAGAAAAAAGGATTACAGAAAAGATGGTGAAAGTTCTCTTAAGCCGGGCAGTTGTTAATTTCGCTGAGTGCATACAAGCCTTTAAATAAAAATTGATGGTCGGCAAATATCTTGTATTTAATGTGACTTGCAAAATAGGCTGAATTACCCCCGGTTAAAACCACGTTAAAGTTGCCGTATTTCTCGCTATATTTTCCTATGAAACCCTCTATTTCATTGATGATTCCAACGATGACTCCGCTCTGCAAGTTGGTCTTTGTGTCGTAGCCAATGAGGGGGAAATGCCATTCTGCTGAAGCTTGGGGAAGCTTTGCCGTGTACTCATGCATCGATCTGAAACGCATATCCATTCCCGGCGTAATGCCACCGCCCAGGAATTCATGGTATTGGTTTAAAAAGTTGTAAGTAATGCAGCTTCCGAGCGCTATGACCAGGTTGTTTTTTTCTGGATAAAAATGCGCAGCAGCAGCCATCAGTGCCAGCCGGTCAGTACCAATCGTTTCGGGCTTGCCCACGGGTGTGGTAAAATTGATCTGGGTTGTAGCAGAAATTTTATGGAACTGCGTAGCTGTTTCAAGTAAGGATTCAATTTCAGGATTGTGATCAATTACAGAACTAAGAATGCTTTTTTGAGGCGAAAACGCACCCAGTAGGGTACGCAGCGTAGTAGGACTGTCATCCTGCAAAAAAATTTCTTCTACCATGCTGGCCTCCTGGAATATCGCAGCTTTAAGACGGGTATTGCCAAAGTCGAAGCAAATTGTTGTCATGTCTTTGTTTATGGAAATTTAAATCCTTCTAAATTTTTAAAATGTCCGTTCATTTTGATCTTGCCCTTAAGCAGGTCCATATCTTTCATAATGGGTAACACTTTTTCCAGGTGACGTTTTAAAAATTCCTGGCGCTGAAGTTCCAGTGGAAGTTCCAGCAAATGGTATTCATCTTCCAGGGAGAGGCCAGCGTGGTGTGCTACTGCATAACTCGTAAGATCCGCATCCGGTAAGTTGAAATCCTTGTTCACATTCAATTGCGCATGCAATTTACGAATATATGCTACCACGGTTTTCATTTTCGCCTTACTACCGCGGTCGCTATTTTCAGGGTAATTTACAATAGCGCCACTGTACATTTTATCTGGCAGGTCTTTGATCAATTCTAAAATCTTAAAAACTTCCTGCCCTTCTGTTTTAATATCCATCTTGCCATCTTCATAACGTTTCGTTATTTCCGTTATCAACACAGAAGATCCCATTTCCTGCAATTTATCATTGAGCACCGTGGGAATGCCAAAGTTTTTTTTGCCTTCATAGCAGTCGTTAATTAATTGTTTATACCTCGGCTCAAAAATATGAAGGTTCAGTTTTTCTCCGGGATACACTACAATACCTAAAGGAAATATGGGGATGAAATTTGTCATAATACGAGGATTAATATTACCGGTCTGCTACTTGCATATAAGATATCAATTTTTGTACAGAATTTTTCCAACTAAATGAAGCGCCGATTAATTTATTTGATGCTGTTGCAAGTTCACATCTCAATTCTTTATCGTTAATGAGGGTTTTCAATTTATCCGCCATATCCTCCGCATTTCCGGGTACGGTGAGCAGGGCAGTTTCTTTGTTGATGGCATAGTCTGCATGACCGCCAATATCAGTGCAAACCACTGCACAGCCACAGGCCATGGCCTCTGCAGGGGGTAATGCCCAGCCCTCTCCCAGGCTGGGCGAAAAAAAGATGGCTGCTTCATTGTACAATTCAACCAGGTTTGTCGGCCGCTGATGATATGTTATCCAGTGGGGAAGACCTTGAGGTTCCGGGTAAACACCAAATAAAATAACTTCCAGGGATGGCACCTGTTCATAAAGTTTATGCAATGCCTGCAGCCCCAGACTACTATCTTTTCTGGGTTCCTCAGAATAAAGCATCATGATTTTGCCGCTCGCTCTTTCTGCCGGCGGCTTTACCATCATGAACCGGTTGGTATCAATAGCATTGGGCAAGATGCCGGGTTTATTCCCGGTTTTCTCCATAACAAGTTGTTGCAGGTATTTTGCAATTACTAAATGGTTTAGCGGAAGATGATAGCTTTCATGCACCAAATCTTCCTGCCCCTTCCAAATTTCATAATCCTGGATCAGGTTAAATTTTTTTCCTTTTTCCATAGCCAGGTCGTTTAGCGCATAAGTCATTTGCCACCAGGTGCTGATGACTGCATCAGCGTTTTGTAAATACTTATTGGAAATAGAAGGAACGATTACGGATTTTATACCAGGGTGCAAGGCAAACCATTTGGGGCGGGCTACGCCTCGTAATTTAAAAATGAGTTGCTTTAAAATTACCGGGGTAGACGATTTTTTAAAAGGTCGTTTTATGGCGTGATAAATAACAATCTTGTTTCCTTCTTCTGTCAGTCTGTTTGCGTATTCGTACATGATTTTTGCGCCGCCCACGGGCTTGGTTACAGGAAAAGGAAGCACTATCGAAATACGCATGTATGATAAAGGTTAATTGATAGAATGCATTTTAATTTTGAGCAAGCACTTGTTGTTTAAATATCCTCGTTAATAAATACGAGGTTCTCATGCTGCATAGTAAACCGGAAATTGTATTTACTGACTGCATTGAATACAGATTTTGACGACCCTTTTTTCATGTCATCATGTACTTCTACAAATAAAATTTTAGTCCGGGGCAACCAGTTTTCAAAGCCAGATGAAAATAGCTCTTTCTCAGCGCCTTCGATGTCTATTTTTAAAATATCAATGCTGGGCCAATTAGCATTTTCACAAATAGTATCAATTGTAATCGCTTCAATCGTATGGGGAGAAGATACCGCAGCTTCCCTCACCATTATTGTATCTTTTTTTGCGCCGGTATCCACAATTTCCAGCAAAGTGTCTTTATTCCAGATCGCTTTTTTCAGCAGGCTCACATTGTTGTAAGCTTTTGTGTTTAATACGGCGATGTCAAAGTTCTCCTGGTCTGGTTCCACTCCAATAATTTTTGCTCCTGGAAACAGCGCTGCGAAATATAACGTGGCCAATCCTGTATTTGCACCCAGGTCTAAAATGGTTAATGGCTTAATATCTATGGGTAATTTGTATTGCAAAGCCGTGAAAACCTGACCAAAGATTCCAACATCTGTTTTGTTATCCCTGAGAAAAAACCGGATGTTCTTTTCTGAACTCTGATACCATCCCATCTTGCCAGTCTTGAACCGGGTGTAAAACTTCATGCCATCAACCACGCCAAAAAAGCGTATTAAATTTTTAACCCTCGATGCCATTGTGTACAGTTTTATTATTCCCGTTTAAGATATTGGTTCATAGGTTTAAAAACGAGTGATTTCATGATCCGCAACTGAATTTTTAACCCTGGCCATCACTTCGTCTACAGATACTAAACTTGTTTTTAACCGACCGGCTAAGGTTTCAAATGCTAACCGGCTTTTGAAAACTTTCTCCCTTGATTTTAAAAATAAAAAGAATGCGCTGCTATAATATTTTTTTAAAGCTACTGTTTGCATCATAAACTCAATTATTATTTGCAAAAACCAAAAAGATCTGAGGGGTTGGGCAAAATGTATGGCGTGGAGGTACATTTTGTTCCTGTTGTAAATAGTGCGCACAAACTGCTTTTTATTGGCCGTGAGAATCGTGGCAGATATTCGATGCCGGCACACGGCAAAATGCTCGTAATAACATTTCCAGCCCAGGCGCCAGGCCCTTAAACTCAGTTCATAATCCTCCACATAGAAAGGAGAAAAGATTTCATCAAAACCATTTAGGAGCAAGAGTTTCTCTCTCCTTACTAAGGCATTTGCCCCGGAAAGGTACATCGTATATAAGCATTCATCTGGATCCGGCTTTGCGAGATCATAATTTCCGGATGTTTTAATTTTTAAGCCATGCCGGGCAGGATATTTACCTGCATCCTGTGTTATATTATCGTGCCAGCCT
Source organism: Chitinophagaceae bacterium UBA4412 (assembly GCA_002400445.1). Lineage (GTDB taxonomy): Bacteria > Bacteroidota > Bacteroidia > Chitinophagales > Chitinophagaceae > Ferruginibacter. The sequence goes on along the minus strand of DGQO01000164.1, from coordinate 1,415 downwards.
ACGATGCGGCCCATTACACCAAACGTATCCGGATCGTCAAAGTATTTAAAGAGCGGATCAAAATAGTGAGGGCAAAGTTTCACATCGCTGTTCAACATTAATACAAGGTCAAGTTTTGCAGCGAAAATGCATTTGTTTATCGCATGGGAAAAGCCCAGGTTTGAAGGATTGTGCAGCAGAATGATTTCGGGGTAGTGCTC
>DGQO01000164.1:0-1166 GCA_002400445.1 Chitinophagaceae bacterium UBA4412 | reverse complement strand
AAAAATAGTTTATGTTGCTTGCCCAAAAAAAGATTTGTAATTACGCTTTTGCAAATTTTATTCCGATTAATGGTAAGCCGCAGGGAATACAAACTGCCAATTTTGAAAGAAGTACTATTTTGAGTAGGTACAGCCCCATCTGAAGTATGATGTTTCTATTTTTTTACGAAAAAAAGTGTTGCTGTCTTCTGTATAAATACAGCAGGCACACTAGGTTTATCTGACGCAGAGAAATGCAGAGTTCAATTGGGTTAAAGTGCATTAGCAGGTAAGCCATCCCAGGGCTACCTAAAAACTTTTTCAAAAACGACGCATTAAAAAAATGGCGGAAGAAGAAGAGTAATGTGCGCACACAAATTTGTAATTTAACCTTCCTTCGGCTGATTTTTCCACCAGCGATAACCGATAACACCTACAATGACAAAGGGCATTCCTACGAGGTAAAGGATTCCCTGGTTGAGGCCCAGTGCTGATTTTTCACCGAGTTGTGAAGCGGTCTTGGTACACATGGCACATTGTGCAAATACATCGCTGCTTACCAAAACCAAGGCAAATAATAAAAAGAAAATGATCGCTTTCTTCATAGGGCAAATTTAGGCATCTGCCGCCATATTAACGCCTGGTAATGGGCCAAAAAAAAACTGTTTCAGCAGCGCACCTTGATGCTCCGCTGAAACAGTCTGTATAAAAAAATGATCCTTTAACTAGCTTCCTGGCTTACTGACTTGCTTGCCCGCTTGCGTTCCTCTTCATTCAGGATCACCTTGCGTAACCGTACACTTTTAGGCGTTACCTCAATGCACTCATCCTGCTGAATGTATTCCATACATTCTTCCAGGCTCATCATAATTTTAGGTGCTGCCCGGGATGCATCATCACTGCCGCTGGCCCGGTGGTTGGTCAATTTTTTCGGCTCCGTAGCGTTCACTACAAGATCTCCTGGTTTAATATGCTCGGCTATCATCTGGCCTGCATAAACATCTTCTCCCGGATCTACAAAAAAGCGTCCCCTGTCCTGCAGCTTATCTATAGAATAGGCCGTCGTTTTCTCCGTAGATTTTGACAACAGCACGCCGTTATTTCTTCCGGGGATAGTGCCCTTCCATGGTTTGTATTCGCTAAAGCGATGGGCCATCACAGCTTCGCCTGCAGTGCTTGTAAGCATA
>DGQO01000207.1:21532-30432 GCA_002400445.1 Chitinophagaceae bacterium UBA4412 | reverse complement strand
TGCCAAAGGAAATTTGAAAATATAAACCTCAACAAAAAACTGCAAGAGTGGTACCTCCTCTCCTACGCAGATTTTATAAAAGAACTAAGCAAACAAAAAATAAAGCTAAGTCTCTCCCATGAAGCAGAATGGGCAACTTATTTTGACGAAGAAAAGTCCAAAGCCCTTGCCCTCCAAAACCAAATTACGGTCACCGATGCCGCAATAGACCAAATGGTTTATACGCTCTATGGTTTAAGTGAAGAGGAGATTAGGATTGTGGAGGGGAATGCAAATTAGCGTAACATAGGCGTCTGATTTTTGTCAGATCACTGATTTGTAACTTGTCTGACGAAGAAAGAGCCGTGCCGGAGAAATGTTGTGGTGACTTGCAAGGTTCCTGGTCAGAGACCATTCGGCAGCAGGCAGGAACAGTGGGTCAACATGAATAGGAATGGTGGGTCAACAATCGTGATCAGGGGCTTCTGTAATCCGGGCAATTTCCACTACTCACCAGGTGCACACGAAAAGGCAAGCTTTTATAGTACCTGTTAGCCTGATGCTTTCTGGCTGATTGTAGTATCAAAGAACCTGGTATTACATCTAAAATTTGAGAAAGTTCCGGCTGTCCTACAAATTTTCTAACTTCGCCCATAGTCAGGTTTTTGTGTAGTAACTCAAACATAACTATTCTGGGTGGTTCTAACGAACTGCCCTTTTTTTATAGCATTATTATTTAAATTTAGTCGGGAAATAGTGATTTTCTATTGATGTTCTTGTCTAATCTGCTCTCTCAAAATTGCATAAACTGAAGTCCGTAAAATAAAATCCTTAACTTCTGTTTGGGTAAAGTCTAAATCTTTTGACAAGTCTAAAGTCCCTAGAATAACAATGTTGTCTTTGACTAAATACGGTGCTTTAATTTTTAAATACTCAATCACTACTGAATTTTTTAGTCTGCCTTTTTTGCCTACTGTTAAACTGCCGTTATGCCAAATGTCATATGAGTTTGTTTTAGAAGTTTTGATGTATTTGTCGAGGCGAAGTTCAATAGAGTGCCCCTGTCTGTCATCAACAGCAATCATGAGATATGTTCCCCAGGCGTTTTGATGATAGATAGAATAGCTTACAATTCTATGGTTGCCGTCTTTTTGTTTTAGTAAAAAGCAGCGATAGTTGCCTATTAGTCCTGAACTAAATGCATACCCATAGTTTGCTGCTCTTAGTCCCCGGTCTTCGATCAATTTATATTCACCAAAAATTTGAGGTTCAAAAATTGATTTGTCATTATAAAATAAGTCCATCAATTGAATGATATAGGGCAAAAACTGTTTGTCGGTTGATTTCGAAATGTAATTTTTACTAACGAAATGTGATTGTATTTTCTTATCATACCTCTGCTCAAATGAAGTTCTGTTCCAAACATATTTTTCAACCTTAAGGGTTTTAAAGCCTCGTCTGTTTTTAACTTCGGAAAATGTTGGAAGTCTCAGAAGTTTTTTATTTGTTGTTGCGTCATAAATGATAAAGTCGTTACCGTTTGTCAACATTACAATTTTAGCATTTACAAGTTCATTGTAATTGCTCACTTGTTTATGGTACCTGTAATCATGGAGCGTTTTGTTGTTATCGGGAGCTTTACACTCAATTAGAATAAAGGCTTTGGCATCAGAGTGACCAAATGGTCTGTCGTAAACTATTATATCAGCCCTGCCTTTTTTTCTTGGCAAAAAGTAGGTCATAGGGACTTCAATATTTATGTAGTTTGAGGGATACCCTAGCTTGTCTACGAGATACGTCACTATTTGTTGTCGTAAATTTTCCTCTGGCTTAGGTTTAATTAGTTTTTGTCGAACCGAGCAAATGAAATGGGCTTTGTCATTATATAAGATTAATTCAGGCAGTTTTATGTCATGGATATCAAAGTCATAATTTTCTTTTTTTTGCATTGTGTTTCAATTAAATCAGTTGACCATTTGTCATTGTCGATATATTATTATCCGGTATAAATTTACCGGAACGTTACTATCTCTTTTACAAAACTTTTGCAGGCTTTTTCTGACGTTATCAACATTATCCCAACCACCTTTGTGCTCACCCGCCCCACCCCCTTCCTCCCGCCCAGCCCATACGCCCGATGGCAGCGGATACCCCGGTGAAGGTATTGTGCGGGGGCGATGTGCCGGAGTAGAAGCGTACAGCGGGACAGGTGCTGCACAATGAACGATGGCTGGCGTACAAGTTATTTATGGCTAAGCAGACTTCGTTATTTTTACTGTACATGAGCACAAAACCCATTGCTGTTTTTGACAGTGGCTATGGCGGCCTCACCATTCTTAAAGAGATAGCCGCCTTAATGCCGCAATACGATTATCTCTACCTGGGTGATAATGCCCGCAGTCCTTATGGGCCACGGCCTTTTGAGCAGGTGTATGCCTATACCCTGCAGGCGGTAAAATGGTTTTTTAGCCAGGATTGTCCGCTGGTGATACTAGCTTGTAATACGGCTTCTGCCAAGGCACTGCGCAGCATTCAGCAGAAAGACCTGCCGGCCATGGCNNCCGGGGCAGCGGGTGCTTGGGGTAATAAGGCCCACGGCAGAAGTGATTGGAGATTTTAGCCAAAATGGTCATGTGGGTGTGCTGGGTACAAAGGGTACCGTGCAGTCGGGCTCCTATTTAATGGAGATTGAAAAGTTTTTTCCGGGCCTGCAGGTGAGCCAGGAGGCATGCCCCATGTGGGTGCCGCTGGTAGAAAATAAGGAATACCATAGCAGCGGTGCCGATTATTTTGTGCAGCAGCACCTGCAGCAGATACTGGCTAAAGACAAGGAGATTGATACCCTGCTGCTGGCTTGTACGCATTATCCTTTGCTGGCAGAAAAGATCAGCCAGTTTTTACCGGCAGGGGTGCAAGTGGTAAACCAGGGAAATATTGTGGCCAAAAGCCTGGAAAGCTACCTGGCCCGCCACCCGGATATGGCTNNCATGCGGCGGCATTTTTTGGCCGGCCGGTAAGCAGTGCGCATCTTGTGCTGCCCTGATTTTTTTTGGCCAGGCCGGAAAAAAGCCTTGTTTAGGCCTTTTGCGTAAAGCATTTTCCCCTACCTTTGCCGTCCTTTCACAATAAGCAGGGATGGTGCCCGGCTTTAGCAGTACTTAAATCATATTTTGTAAAAGGAAAAAATTACTACAATGCCAGGAAAAAAAAGAACCTACCAACCCCATACCCGCCGCAGAAAATCTGTACACGGATTTCGTGAGCGTATGAGCACAGCCAATGGCCGCAAAGTATTGGCCAGTCGCCGGGCAAAGGGTCGTCATAAACTATCGGTTTCTGACGAGCATGGGTCTAAAAAATAAAAACAGCGGAAAGGGCTGAGGCCTCATTACCCGAAAAAAATATTAGCTTCCGTACCTGTACGGAAGCTTTTTTATTATGGCTGGTTCCACCTCATATTCTTTTGGCAAGGCCGAAAAACTGAAGAGCAGGAAGCGCATTGATGCACTGTTCAGCAGTGGTAGGCCTTTTCATGTGAGCGGCATAAAAGTAATGTGGCTGCCGGCCCCGGGTAATACCCTGCCCCAGGTGGGTGTAACGGTGAGCAGCCGGCATTTTAAAAAAGCTACCGACCGAAACCGTATTAAGCGCCTGCTCAGGGAAACCTATCGCCTGCAAAAAGAAATTTTATGTGCGCAGCGGGTGAACCAATCTAGCTGCGATGTGTTTTTTATTTATACAGGTAAGGAGCTGCCGGAATATGCAGCTTTGTATAAAAGCATGGAACTGGCGCTGAAGAAACTTGCAAAACTATTGGATGAACAAGCTCAAACGCCTGCTTAGCCTGCCTTTTATTGGGCTCATCAGGTTGTATCAAATAGGATTATCGCCCTTACTCGGGCCGAAATGCCGGTTTACACCTACCTGCTCGCAATATGGTATTGAAGCGTTGAAGAAATATGGCTTGTTTAAAGGTGGATGGCTCACTTTAAAGCGGCTGCTGCGCTGCAATCCCTGGGGAGGCCATGGGCATGATCCTGTACCTTGATCTGTTTTAAATTTGGTTTAACATCTGTAAGCTTACAGCCTTCGTAAGTTTAAAAAAATTCATGCGCATGAAAATTGTACACTGTTTAATAGGTTGCCTGGCACTGGCGCTTTCTGCCTGCGGACAAAAAAGTCCAACTACACCGGCAACAACAACAACCATATCTACCACCAAAATAGAAAACCCCATGGAATGGAATAAACTCACCCCTGAAGAAACAAGGGTAATCGTAAATAAAGGCACAGAATATCCGGGNNTACAAATCTGATACAAAATTTGATGGCCATTGTGGCTGGCCGAGTTTTGATGATGAAATTGCCGGTGCAGTAAAGCGCCTGCCCGATCCTGATGGTATGCGCACCGAAATTGAATGTGCCAATTGTGGCGCTCACCTTGGCCATGTGTTTTTGGGAGAAGGATTTACGGCAAAGAATACCAGGCATTGTGTAAACTCCATTTCGATGAAGTTTGTGCCGGATGAAAAATAATATGGGTGCGCATAAGCACTTGTTATAAAACGAAAACGCTGAATGATTGCATAGATCATTCAGCGTTTTTTGTATAAGCAAGATCTCACTTTATGTTGCCTGCATAAAGTCTATCAGGTCTTTATTGAGTTCATCCTTATGCGTCATCCAAAGGCCATGCGGAGCGCCGTCGTACACTTTAAATGTAGCGCCAGGGATGAGTTTAGCAGTTTGATCGCTCGATGTGTTGATTGGTACAATTTTATCTGCGCTGCCATGTATAATGAGGGTGGGCACATTAATCTTTTTTACGTCGGCTCTAAAATCGGTGAAGGCAAAAGCCTTTGCACATTCCAGCGTAGCGATGGGCGAAGCATCTGCCTGCTGCACAAGGGCTGCGGTAAGAAATGCATCTGATACCGGGTGTTTTAAAAAGTTTACGCCAAAAAATTCTTTGTTGAACTCCTGCATAAAGGCGGGCCTGTCTGCAAGGATGCCTTCTGTCATTCCTTCAAATACTTCTTTGGGTACGCCTTCGGGGTTGTCATTTGTTTTGAGCATGTATGGTGTAACGGCACTCACTAAAACGACTTTGGCCACTCTTTCGCCGCCGTATTTACTAAAGTATCTTGCTACTTCTCCGCCGCCCATTGAAAAACCGATGAGGGTGATATCATTAAGGCCAAGCCCATCAATGATGGCTTTTAAATCGCCCGCCATTGCATCATAATCGTAAGGCCCGCCCGGGCGATCTGATTTACCAAAGCCACGCCGGTCATAGATAATGCAACGGTAACCGTGTTGGATCAGTGCTGTTACCTGGTATTCCCACATTTTACTGTTAAGCGGCCAGCCATGGATAAATACCACCGGCTTGCCCTGGCCAAGATCTTCATAATAGATATGTACGTCTTGCCCGGTTTCCTGTTTTGAACTCATGAATGCCATAAAATATTTTTTAAATGATGGTGCAGGGCTTAGGCTGCAAAGATGTTGCCATGCAGTGTTGTAATGAGCAGGGCTTAAATAAAAAAGCTGCACCGGTTTTACGATGCAGCTTTCTCATGAATCCTAAAAATTTATGCGGCTTCAAAACGTTTAGCCACTGCATCCCAGTTTACTACATTCCAAAAAGCAGCAAGATAATCTGCCCGCTTGTTTTGGTATTTAAGGTAGTAGGCATGTTCCCATACGTCTACGCCAAGCAAGGGTGTGCCTTTTACTTCTGCTACATCCATTAGGGGATTATCCTGGTTTGGTGTAGAACTTACTTCAAGCTTTCCGTCTTTGCTGATGAGCCAGGCCCATCCGCTTCCGAAACGGGTCATACCTGCNNAAAAAACTATGGTTCCAATGCCCGCCGCCATTGTTCCTCACTGCGGGGCTGATGCTGCCCGCTTTGGCTACAATTTCTTCTATACTCTTATTTTCATTTTCTGTACCAGCAATGGCTTTATTCAGGTTATCTACATAAGCCTGGTGATGCTTATCGTGGTGAATCTGCATGGTAAGGGTATCAATATGCGGTTCTAATGCTTCGTATGCATAAGGAAGGGGTGCTAATGTGAATGCCATAATGTGTAAATTTTTTCAGTTAAAAAAAGATATGATGCAAATTTAGCACCTAAAGCGTCGAATAAAAAGGAATGCTGCACATCTTTCTCTTTTCGAAAACCTGTTATCGTTTCTGCCTGAAAAAATCTTTCATCAAAGTTGCACATTCATCTGCCAGGATACCGCCTTCAATNNCACATCACACAAGGTTCTACGGTAACATATAAAGTGGCATCCGGTAAATATTTGCTGCCCAGGAAACCGAAAGCTGTGGTTAATGCCAGGATTTCTGCATGCGCTGTGCTGTCGTGCAATAGTTCTACCTGGTTATGCGCACGGGCAATAATGCGGTTGTTCATTACGAGGATGGCACCCACCGGAACTTCATCTCTATTAAAAGCTTTTTGCGCTTCATGTAATGCCTGGCGCATATAATCTTCGTGTGTCATCCTAATAGCTAACTTTAAAGCAAATTTATACTTATGCCGGATGTTGGCCAATTAAACGAAATGCGGGCTTACTTTGATACAGGGGTCACTAAGCCTTACGAATTCAGGATAAAACAACTCCGCCTGCTGCGGGATACTTTAGATAAATATGAAGCCGATATTTATGCAGCGCTATATGCAGATTTGAAAAAAGGAAAGGAGGAATGCTGGATTACCGAGAATGGATTTACCCGTGCGGAAATCAGCAATGCTTTAGGTCATTTAAAAAAATGGATGAAGCCGCAAAAGGTAGGCACTAACCTGATGAATCTTCCTTCTTCAAGTTATGTATATGCAGAGCCGCTGGGTGTGGTGCTCATCATTGGTCCCTGGAATTATCCCCTGCAATTGTTGCTTGCGCCACTCATTGGTGCGATTGCTGCCGGCAATTGTGTGGTGCTTAAAGCTTCAGAGCTTGCACCTGCCACCGCAGTATTAATGGAAAAAATGATTGCCGAAACTTTTGACCCGAAATACGTTTCTTATACCCGGGAAGACGGCAGCAGCATTGTGCCGGCCATGATGAACAACTTTAGTTTTGACCATGTATTTTATACGGGCAGTACAGCTATTGGAAAGCAGGTGTACGAAATGGCCGCAAGCAAACTAGTGCCCGTTACTCTGGAGTTGGGTGGCAAGAGTCCCTGCGTGGTAACCGCCCATGCAAATGTAAAAGTAGCCGCCCGCCGCATTGCATTGACCAAGTTTTCTAATGCAGGGCAAATGTGTGTGGCACCGGATTATATCATCGTGCATCAATCCATAAAAGCGCAGTTGGTAGCCGAACTGGTTACGGCCATTAAAGATTTTTATGGTGAGGATGCTGCGCACAGTGATGTGTATGGAAAAATGATCAATACCAAACAATTTGATCGGCTGGTTGGTTATGTACAAGCAGGTGAGGTATTGCATGGNNTTCTTCCTTATGAAACTTTTGAAGAGGCTGCAGCCATTATTGCGCAACATAAAAACCCGCTGGCATTTTATGTATTTACAAATGACGCTGCAGAAGAGCGGAAATGGATTGAGGCCATTCCTTTTGGTGGTGGATGTGTGAACAATGCGGCGCTCCATCTCACGAATCATCGTTTGCCTTTTGGCGGCCGGGGTTTTAGTGGAACGGGCAGGTATCATGGAAAGTATAGTTTCGAAACATTCAGTCATCAAAAAGCAGTAATGAAAACGCCCACCTGGTTCGATCCAAAAATTAAATATCCGCCCATGACGGGTAAATTAAATATGCTGAAGAAACTCATCAGGTAATATGAATCTTAAACAAAAATTGCTGCGCAGGATTTACCCGGTGCTGCTTAAAATCAATCGCATTATGCATAAAAATGACACGCACTTAAGCTCTGCAAAGAAAGCCCTTAGTTCTATTTACGACCTGTCTGTTACTTTAAATGATGGCACGCAGTTGCCCTTGCAAAATTTAAAAGGCAAAAAATTTGTTTTGGTTAATACGGCTTCTGCCTGTGGGTACACCGCACAGTATGCGGCGCTGCAGGAACTGTATGCCGCCCACCAGGATAGCATTCAGTTGATCGGTTTTCCATCCAATGATTTTGGTGCACAGGAGCAGGGAAGCGATGCTGAGATTGCCAGCTTTTGCGAAGTGAATTTTGGCGTGCGTTTTCCGCTGGCGCAAAAGAGCCCGGTAAAGAAAGGTGCCGACCAAAACCCGGTGTATCAGTGGCTTACAGACCCCGCATTGAATGGCTGGAATGATATGGCGCCCACCTGGAATTTTTGCAAATATATTATTGATGAAGAGGGAAACCTCGTGCATTTCTTTGAAGCAGGTGTGGCACCCGCCGATGAGGCTTTTGTTGCAGCATTGGATATTTAGGCTTATTTTTTCGGGTAAATACGAAAATATATGTTTACCAAAACCAGCATTGAGCAATATTTTCTTGCAGAAAAAAGCGGCGCTTTCGTCCTGATGATACTGGGCCTTGTTGCGATGGTACTGGCCTGCATTTTCTTTTTTGGCATAAAAACAAACTGGTACAAGGGTGCGGCTATTGCGCTGTTTATAGTGGGCACCTGGCAGGCGGCCATTGGCTTCTCTACAAGGCAGCATGCAGATACGCAGCGTAAGCAGGTTACTTATGCCTATGATATGGATCCCGGCTTTTTGCGCAGCAAAGAAATGCCACGTATGCAGAAAGTAGAACGCCGGCTTAAAATTGCTTTCTATATTGAAATAGTACTATTGCTTGCGGGAGTAAGCCTGTATTTCTATTGGAAACAAGATGCGGCAAAAGCCTTGTGGCTAGGGCTGTTCTGCTTGTTGGCCATAGAAATAAGCATCAGCCTTGCCGCAGACAGGATTGCCGCTGCCAGGACAAAAAAATACATGGA
>DGQO01000207.1:13507-21410 GCA_002400445.1 Chitinophagaceae bacterium UBA4412 | reverse complement strand
GTTCTGCATACTTCAATTCTTTCTGCAAGGGTAGGAGGAGCCATTAAAACGCCCTGCTGCACATAAGATTTTATTTCCCGGAAAATCCAGGGATAACCGATGGCCGCACGACCAATCATAATGCCATCCACGCCATAACGATTTTTATATTCCAGTGCTTTTTGCGGGCTATCAATATCACCATTGCCAAAAATGGGAATATGAATACGGGGATTGTTTTTCACTTTGCCAATCAGCGTCCAGTCTGCTTCTCCTTTATACAATTGACAACGGGTGCGGCCATGAATAGCCAGGGCCTGCACACCAATATCCTGCATGCGCTCGGCCACTTCTTCAATATTTTTAGAAGCGTCGTCCCAGCCGAGTCTTGTTTTAACGGTTACCGGCAGGCTTGTGCCTTTTATAACGGCTTCGGTAAGCCGCACCATCAGCGGTATATCTTTTAAAACGCCGGCACCCGCCCCCTTGCTCACCACTTTTTTTACCGGGCATCCAAAATTAATATCTACCAGGTCAGGATTTACCGTTTCGCAAATGCGGGCGCTCATGGCCATTGCTTCTTCATCGCCACCAAAAATTTGTATACCGAAAGGGCGCTCTTCTTCACTGAAGTCTAGTTTTGCCCGGCTCTTGATGGCATCCCGGATGAGACCTTCGCTGCTGATAAATTCGCTGTACATCAAATCTGCACCATTTGTCTTGCACACGGCACGAAAAGGTGGATCACTCACATCTTCCATAGGTGCAAGCAGCAGGGGGAATTCTGGTAATGGTATGTTTCCTATTTTGGGCATTTCTCTTTGTATATTGCGGGGGCAAATTTACAAATAATGGGATTAGTGTATGCAATATAGATCAATAAAGGGTTTCAGCGGGGGCGGGGCCTTTGGTATCCTGCTGCTGTTCATTGGTGTGGGCTTTATTTTAGCCGCAATTGCGCAGGGGGTTATTGGCTTTGCAATGGTACCTGCCGGCACATCGATGGATAAAATGGCAGATCAAATGATGAAAGCCATGCTCGATCCCCGCAATGTACAATGGACAAGACTGAGCCAGGTATTGGGCACTTTTGCCTTATTATTTCTGCCCGCATTTTTATACAATCTTGTGGTAAACGGAAAAAGTTGGTTTTGGCTGGGTTTCAGTAAATGGTTTACCGGCAGGCAGGTGGTCATTGGTTTTTTTATGATTGTGGCTGCCAATTTTTTTGCTGCTCCCCTGGCTGATGCTACAAAATGGGCCGTAGCTCATTTTCCATCTCTTGATGCTATGGCCAAAAAGATGGAGGACACCTATAACGAACAGGTGCTTGTACTTAGTCACTTAAAAGGCTGGGGCGAATATTTGATGGCATTGGTCATTATGGCTTTCTTTCCCGCATTATTTGAAGAAATGTTTTTCCGGGGCGCCGTGCAAAACCTGCTGGAGAAATGGTGGAAGAAGCCATTGATCGCTATCATAGCTACTTCCTTGTTTTTCAGCCTCATTCATTTTTCTATTTATTTATTTTTAAGCAGGGCCGTGCTAGGATTTATCCTGGGCATGATGTATTATAAAACCAGGAATATCTGGGTAAATGTGATTGCGCATTTTCTGAACAATGCCATCGCCGTTACGCAATTATTTTACCTGAGTATGCAGAACCAAAAAATAGAAGTGGATAAGCTTGATCCTAAGGCGCCCTGGTGGGTTGCCTTGCTGGGTTTTGCTGCCCTAATGGTTTTGTTTACACTCCTTGAAAAATATTCTGCTGAAAACAAAGCAAGGATCGTTGCAAAAGCGCAGGTACTGGAAGCGCAGGCAGATCCGCTTCACAGTATTACCCGCACGGAAAATTTATAATCTTGGCATTAGATAAACAAACTTTTAAAACCAGAACGCTCACGGCAATTGTATTTGCAGCCGTGATGCTTATTGGACTTTTTGCGGGCTTCTGGCCGTTCATGCTTTTGTTTTCAATAGTGATGATGGGCTGTATCGTGGAGTTTATGCGCATCCTTCGTCGCATTGCACCAAGGCAATTTGTGCCCCTGAGTTTCCTGTCTTTATTGTACATCGTATTGCCCATACTATTACTGGCAGATATGGCGGTGCAGTTCCAGGTTTTTTCTTCCAGGCAGCAAGGCGTGTCTTATGCGACATTATTTTCTCCCTTGTTTCCCTGTGCTGTTATTTTTTCAATATGGATTAATGATACCATGGCGTATATCGTGGGGTCGATGATTGGTAAAACACCCTTTACTAAAATATCGCCCAAAAAAACCTGGGAAGGCACAGGTGGAGGTGCATTGCTTTGTGTAGTCGTCATTGCAGCCCTTAGCCGGCTCATTCCTGCTGCCAGGGAAATTTCGCTGCAGCATTGGATTGCTGTGGCAGCGCTGGCCGCAGTATTTGGCACCCTTGGCGATTTGCTGGAAAGTAAACTCAAAAGGATGGCTGGCGTTAAAGACAGTGGCCGCATTATGCCTGGGCACGGTGGCTTTTTAGATCGGTTCGACTCCCTGCTCATTGCTACACCCTTCGTGTGGTTATACCTTAAATTTTTTGTGATTTATGCTTAAGCCGCTGACGGCAGAACAGCTTTGGCAGCATTACTTTACATTTGCAGCAAAACTTTTTACTTGATGACGATACATAGAGAAGGATATAAATCTATTGCCATTGCCGCCCTTATTTTTATGGTAATAAACCTGGTCATGTTTTGGGCATTGGGCACTACAATGCTCTGGCTCTGCATTGCTTTTTTTATAATTACGCTGGGCCTTGTTTTATTTATTGTATCCTTTTTTCGCATTCCCGCAAGAAAATTTACCCTGGGAGAAAACCAGTTGATCTGCCCGGCAGATGGGAAGGTAGTGGTGATAGAAGAAGTGTTTGATGAAGAATATTTTAAGGACAAAAGGCTGCAAGTTTCCGTATTTATGAGCCCGGCAAATGTGCACGTAAACCGCAACCCCATAAGTGGTGAAGTCGTGTACAGCCAATACCATAAAGGGAAATACCTCGTGGCCTGGAATCCTAAATCATCTACAGAGAATGAACGACATAGCGTGGTAATACGCAAGGGAAACCAGGAAATCCTGGTAAAACAAATTGCCGGGGCGGTGGCAAAGCGCATCATCAATTATTTAGAAGTGGGCCAAAAAGTGCAGCAGGCAGAAGAGATGGGCTTCATCAAATTTGGAAGCAGGGTAGACCTGCTGCTCCCGCTGGATACTAAACTGAATGTAAAGCTAAACGAAGTAGTAAAGGGCGGTGTTACGGTGATAGGCTCCCTGGCCTGATTTATTTAACAAGTCCCCAAAGTTTTTTTACATACTTATTTCCCTATTTTTACGTTTTACGACAAACACAAAAAAAGTATAACATGAAGAAATTATTTTTATTAAGCGCTGTTACATTCATGGTAGCCGGAGCTTCTTTTGCCCACAACGGTGATGGCGGAAAAAAGAAAAAATGTGCTAAAGGCAAATCATGCTGCTCAAAAGAAGCACAGGCTGAGAAAAAATCTTGCTGCAAAGACAAAGCTGACAAGACCGTTAAAATGTAATTGCTGCTATAAACGACTGGAAGCCCTGGAGAAATCCGGGGCTTTTTTATTTTAAAACGGTAGCATTCGCCGGAGTTCCATCATCACCGGGTCTTTAAATTGCAAGGTCACATCTATCACCGCTTCTTTCCCCGGCATAGAACCACGCAGGCGAAGCAGTTGAAGGCCGCCAAGGTAACCCTGCAAAGCCGTTGGTAATTCCAATGCAGAAGCTGTTTGTGTGGGGCTTGCATCGAGGCTAAGAAAGTAAGCAGAACTTTCTACTGCCGAAGTGTTAAATACAGGCGTTGTACTCGTAGAAAAATGGAGATACAATGGCGAGGTAGTTACAAATACCTGGTAAAGCGGAAACAGCTCTTTACTCAATTGCATTTTTGCCGTAATAAAGCCTGTGGCTTTAAGGTACTGCAGCATTCCCTCTTTAGCTTTGATCGTGAGCTGCACCGAGGGTACCTTTACTTCCCGAATTTCTTTTTTTTCTGTCATCTCAAAATCATCATTATACGCATAGCTGATGATGGTATCCCGCTGCATGGTTGGCGCACCGATATGCACATCTGCATAACCATCGTAATGCGCAAGAATGCTATCTGTAAGCAGTTCATTATTGCCCATCTTATACTTTTCTTTAAGCAAGCCCTTACCCGGTACACCATTTAGGGTGAGTGCGGCGAAACTGTTTTCCAAAGTGGTCCGCAGTTTTGAACTTACAGGAATTGACCACCAGCCTTGCGCAGGCAAATTCCCTTGCACTACCAATTGCTGTTTTGAGATATTTGCACTTAGCGTATTACTACCGTCCGTATAGTAAAATTGTTGCTTTGCAGATTTTAGTTTTTCTAACAGCGTTTTGTCTTCGTTAAGCTGATGCCGATCTTTTAAAATGGATTGCAGGTTTGCAAATGCGGGTAAATTTTCACGGCTGAAGCAAATAGATACATAATCTTTATTGCAAGCCAGGCTAATCTTTCTTCCGGGTACGGAACTTATCCAGGTGCCGGCACTATCTCGCCATTGAAGGTTCCATTTTTGGCCGGAGAATTTTTTAAAATTTTCCAGGTTGTGCAAAGGCAGGCTGCAGTAAAAAGATTTACCCGGCGCTTCATCCAGGTCATATACAAACAGATTGGCCGGTAGGTAGAGGCCGGTTTTTATTTTGGTACTGTCTTTAGGTCTGTTTCTTTTTCCGGATGAGCCAAAGCCAAATTCCAACAAGTATTCCCGCACAAGGGCATCCGTATGAATGCGCAGTACGCTATGTATCCCGCTATGTACAGGCACCCGGAAAGACTGGTATTGCCGGTATTCCAGCCAGCCGATAAAAGAAAACAGCAGCAAGAGAAGTANNGAAACCACGTTATTTTTTACAGGATAACTTACCATGCGCAAGGGCCCCATTTCCTGCAAGGCATTGGTAACTTTTGTGAGTGGTTCTGTTGCACCTATTTCCGTACTGCCCAGCTTGCCCGCAATCTTTGCAGGGTTTACAAAAAGATTAAACACATTTTCTCTCAGCATTTTTTTATCGTACCTGGAAAGATTTGTCTTAGGTGAACCCTGCACTACATTTTTAATAGTCTCGTGGGCATTAGTGAGGAAGAAAATATCATTTTTATACGCAAAGTAAAATGGCATTGGACTCCCGGGAGCCTTTATTTCATAGAAGCCGTCTTCTTCCCGCAAGGTTTCTTTTTTTATACCGTAGCTTATTAGTTTTTGCACCAGTTTGTTTTGTTCAGAACTCATCATCATCAGGAAGCGAGGCAGGGTTTCCATTTTTGTTTTCTGCTCCGGATGGGCAGCAAAGTTTTCGTCGTAGTTATAATCCGTGTAGGTTGTTTCATGGTTAAAAACGCCGTCAAACAGTACAACGCCATCGCCTTTCACTAAATCGCCAATCGCTTCTTCATCTACCAGGAAGCTGAAGAATTCTGCGGCTAATTCCATTTCATCGCCGGAGATACCCAAATTCATTTGCCCGTAGGTTTTTTTAAGCATGGCAGGAAACTCCTGTAAATAGGCTTTGGTATCCATCGCCCAACTCATATAACCCAGCAAGCTATCGCTGCTCATATAGCGCAGGAAATTTTTATTGAGTTTTCTTTTGGTTACCTTTTTCTGAAGTTCGGCCATCTCGTCTGTCATTTCCATTTGCACATCTATGGCTGCTTCTTTATCGGTGAAGTTGAGTTGTGCACTCATGGATTTATTGCCAAAACTTTCCTCGCTGCTACCACTGGCAGAAAAACCACGGTACATACTGGATAAATAATTTGGAATGCTACGGTAATATTGCTGGATAGGCTTATCTATCCATACCGAGGCTGCTGCTGCGGGGCTTATCGTAGCTGCAAATGATTCATTCGCAGTAATGGAGAGAACGGGCATGCTGGAAAATATTGCTTCAAGTGCTGCATTTGCACAACCGGCACTGATGCGCTTTTTAATGTGGCGGTCATTATAATAATCAAAATCACTTTCGTCTGGTTCATAGCTTTCCTCCACCTGCGCCACGCTGTCTTCCTCCGGCGAATAGCTCACTACAGTGGTATCCATTACAGTCGTCGTGCTGTCTGCATCTTGTTCCTCCATTGCAGTATCTGCTACAACTTCTTCATCCCACACAAAAGGTTTTTTGTAAGAGAGGCCATGGTTCTTAGCCACTTCTTCATTCTGGAAATAGGCGTCTTTCAGGCTCACAACGGCAAGCGCTACCTGCTTGTTATTCCACATTAGAAATAAGGAAGAATCTTCAAATGCGTATTTTTTTATTCCGTTTGCCTGGTTGATAATTTGTTGCGGCCCCAGAAGTTTTTCCATAGCAGCCATATCATCCAGGTTTGCAATCATCATGTGATAATGTACGCTATCGTTATCCCGGTGAAAATAGTAAGCGGAACTTTGCAGGTTTATGCCCAGGTCTTTCAGAGACTTTATCTGCACGGTACTGTCCCGGGCGAATGCTTCAGACAGGGGCTTGGCCAGCAAGCTATCCAGGTCTTGCTGCGGCACAAGTTGGGTGAGCCGGCCAAGATTAAAAGTTGCTACGATATTGGCATCGGAAGGAATTTTTTCCAGCAGATTTTGGCCAAACGAAGTGCAGCACATTACAGCACTGCAGGCAAGTAAGTAAATTTTTTTCATGAAGCGGTTGGTATGTTTTGGGTTGAACTTTTATTTATTTTTTTAATTGAACCTGGTTTGAAATATTAGCAGTACCGCCGATGATTTCCAATGCGCCGGCTTTAAGCATTACGGCTTTTCCCGATGGAGATACAATCGCTTTTTTGTTTGTATTGCCTGCCACTGCAGACTCAAAACGGAAAATGCTGGTGAAGCCGGCATTTTTAAAAATGTCTTTGTCTTTTGGCTTAAGTTTATTGTATTCTTTGGTGAGTTCGGGCGAATGGCGGTATTGTTTTTTTACGATGCCGGCAGTCTTGTCGTAAAAGTATTGTAAGGANNTTTACCTGGGCGATGTAATTTTTCAAATCAAGGCTCTGCCTTATATTGCTGATTCCTTTTGCTTTTTTCAAAAAATCTACCGTTTCATCCATGTATTTTCGCATATCCGCTTCAGATGGAATCTTGTGTCCATTCACACTATCCAGGAGCAGGAGAGAAGCAATTTTAGATTTGCTCTGGCTCATATTTAAAGTAATGCGCATTTCTCCGCTACCATTATTTTTGAGCGTTACTTCCTCAATGATCTGGAAGCAGGAACTGCAGAGCATCGTTACAAACAGCAGTAAAATAAAAGACTGTACACTTTTCATTTGCAAATGGTTCGCAAGGTTATGGATCAAGATATAAAAAATTAAATTCCCTGCTGTGTGTTTAACTTAAAAAATATCTTCTAGTTGTTTTAAATGCGTGATGGTATAAGTGGCTTGTATATGCGGCTGGGCTTCAATATGATTTACAAAAATACTATCCATACCCGCATTAATAGCGCCCTGGATATCTGCATCCAGGTTATCGCCAATCATGATGCAATCTGTGCACACCGTGCCTGCCCTCGTGATGGCAAAATCGAAAATCTCTTTTTTGGGTTTCAGGCTATTGCTTCCCTCCGAAGTAATTACATGGGTAAAATATTTGTCAAGNNGTAATCTAAAATTTCGAGGGTGTGCGGAAAGAGTTTTTTTTGCACGGGCAGGAGCTGCAGAAACCTGTCACTCAGTTGCCTGGCCAATGGCTCATCTGCTACTTTAAATTCCAACATGGTACGCCACATCCTCTTCCACTTTAATTCTTCTGCGGTGATGAGTCCATTATTATACCTGTCCCACAAAATGTGGTTATGGTGCAGGTATTTTGGATAGAACTCTTCAAAAGCTGCGTCCAGTTTTT
>DGQO01000207.1:13283-13413 GCA_002400445.1 Chitinophagaceae bacterium UBA4412 | reverse complement strand
ATCATTATCACTGGCGGTAGCCGGGGAATCGGCCTGGCCGTTGCAGAGAAATTTGCAGCCACAGGCGCACATATTTTACTTTGCTCCCGAAAGGAAGAGCCCTTAAGATCTGCTGCTGAAAATCTTTCCG
>DGQO01000207.1:10581-13209 GCA_002400445.1 Chitinophagaceae bacterium UBA4412 | reverse complement strand
CTTACCCGTGCGCTGGTACCCAGCATGATGAGTGCAGGAATGGGGCATATTTTTAACATTGCTTCCATCGCCGCTACCATGGCTTATGATGGCGGCGGAAGTTATAGTATCAGCAAATTTGCACTCAACGGTTTTAGCCAAAACCTGCGGCATGAATTAAAAAGTAGTGGCGTAAAAGTCACTTGTATTTTTCCCGGCGCTGTAATGACGGATAGCTGGGCGGGCTTTGACAATAGCCAGAACCGGATTATGCTTGCCAGCGATGTGGCCGAGATGTTGTTTGCAGCCAGTAAGCTTTCTCCACAGGCTGTTGTAGAGGAAATCCTGTTGCGCCCGCAGTTAGGCGATCTCTGATGCGCAATTTCTTTTATCCTTTCACATTTCCTTACCACCCCGGGGCGCTACGATTTTTTACTTTTGCTGGCATCGCAGCGGTTCATTTTATGAGAGTACAGCACTACCTTCTTGGTTTCCTTTTTATTTTACTATGTCAAAATACAGTACTTGCGCAAACGAAGTTTTCCGCTACACTTTCTCCTGATGTCATGGGCAAAGATGAGTACTGCGTGCTGCGTATACTGATAGAGAATGGTGATAAAATCACCAACATTACGCCACCGGTTTTTAATGATTTTAGTTTGGTGAGTGGCCCGCAAAAAGAATTTGGTCAAAGTATCGTAGATAATGTGATCAGCAGGTATGTGGCCATTAGTTATATTCTCAAACCTAAACATATTGGTGTATTAAGGCTCTCGCCTGCTATTGCCGTGGTAGATGGCAAAAAATATACGAGCGGAAACCTGCAGGTCAATGTAACCAAAGCAAGGGCCGGAAATAAACCTGCTGCTGCCGCACCTTTTGCTATGGCAGACCCATTTGCAGCCGAAGCTACACCGGAGAGGTATAGAGATGTGATCCTGAAAAAAGGAGAATCGATACCGGAAAAAGTGCATCAAAATATGCAGATGGTTCTGCAAACAAGCAAGTCGTCTGTATATGTGGGCGAACCTGTTGTGGCTACTTATCAACTATACACCCGCTTGCGGCACGAAACCCGCATTTCCAGGATGCCCTCCTTCAATGGCTTTAGTGCAGTAGATATGCAGCAGCCAGACGTAACTGCATTTAACCAGGCAAAACTAAACGGTAGAGATTATAATGTGTACACCATTCGCAAAGCCCAATTATATCCTTTGCAGGATGGTGAGATTGCTATAGAAGCAGCCGAGACTGATAATACCGTTTATTTTTTAAAAGAAGAAGCGGTACGCAGTAGCGACGATATCAATGCATTTGTAGATGGCTTTGGCGTTGATCCTTCTGCGGTGGTGGCCCAGCAAGTAACACTTTCAAGTAAGCCGGTTACCATTACCGTAAAGCCATTGCCACTGCTTCATAAGCCTGTTGATTTTAAAGGTGCAGTGGGTAGTTTCTATATTAATGCAAGGCTGGAGAAAGATCATTTTAGCACAAGTGAGGCGGGCAAACTTACCGTAGTCGTAAGTGGCAGCGGAAATTTTCCCTTGGTAACCGTGCCGGAAATAAAATGGCCTGCTGGCTTTGATGCGTTTGACGCTAAACTTACGGAAGACATTCGTACAAGTACAGTCCCCCTGAGTGGCCGAAAGATTTTTGAAATTCCTTTCACCGTTCAGCATGCCGGCAAGTTCAATATTCCGGCAATTCGTTTTTCTTATTTTGATCCGGAAACAGGTAGTTATCAAAATCTCCAAACTCCTCCTATACCTTTTGAAGTAACCCTGGGGCAGGGTAAACCTACCTTTAGTGCGGATACCATTGTGCGAGTGCCACCCGCAAGTTTTGGCAGTCGCCTCAATGCAAACCGCCACTGGGTAATTGGCACACTTGCCGCACTCATCCTGCTTGGTTTGATTTTATTTTTAAGCAGAGAAAACAAAGCGATAGCTGCCGAGAAGAAAAAGAAGCTGATACAGGTACAGCAGGATATGGAAGCTGATGAAGAGGTGGTGCCACAGTCGATACTGCAGCGGGAGAAGCCTTTGCAGCAAACGGCAGACTGCCTTAACAGCCCGGATTGCAGCGCTTTTTATACTCTACTCAACCAGGAACTGAAAACCTTTTTTGCAGCAACATTTCATTTGCCGCTGCAGGAAATTACGACTGCAAATATTATCGGCAGGATGGATAAAGCAGGTATTGATAATTCGCTTACCCTTACTGCCCAGCAATTGTTGAAAGAAATTGAATGGCAATTATATACGCCGATGGAAAGAAACGATGCTCTTCATGACACCTTTGCCCGCAGCCAGTGCCTGGTAGAAAAAATTAAACAGGCGGCACCTACTCTGTAAATTTATAGCCCATCCCTCTTACAGAATGAAAGTGCCGTGGATTGCGGCTGTCTTCCTCAAAGTATTTGCGAAAGCTCAGGATAAAATTATCAATCGTGCGGGTGGTGGGATATACATTGTAGCCCCAAACACTTTGCAGAATTTTTTCCCGGGTTACTACTTCGTTTTTATTTTCAATGAGCAGCTTTAAAAGCATGGCTTCTTTTTTACTCAGCGTGAAAGTTTCTTTCTTTTTATTTTCTGCCTGCAAAGCTTTAAAATCAATTTTATTTTTACCGAATGTATAGATATCCGG
>DGQO01000207.1:4921-10554 GCA_002400445.1 Chitinophagaceae bacterium UBA4412 | reverse complement strand
AGGATGAGGATGGGTGTTTCTGTATCTGTGAGCCGGATGGTTTCACACACGGTGATACCATCCACTTCTGGCAGCATCACATCTAAAATAATGAGGTCAAAATGCTCCTGCTGCACTTGCTTCAGCGCCTCTGCACCGTCGTAGCTGCTGGTTACTTCATAACCTTCCAGTTCCAGGTTTAGCTTCAAGGCTTCCTGCAGGTTTTCTTCATCTTCTACCAATAAAATTGAAAATCTTTTTTCTGCCATCTTATGCGTTTATTCGATTACCGCCAGTTGAATAGTAAAGATACTGCCAGCACCAGGATTGTCTTCTACGAAAACATTTCCGCCATGATTTTTTATAATCTTGCGGGTAATGTACAATCCAAGGCCGGTGCCTTTTGCCCTTCGTGTGGCTTCATTGCCCAGGCGATAATATTTTTCAAATACTTTTTTCTTTTCTTCTTCTGCTATTCCCGGACCGCGGTCCCACACTTTAATCTCCGCTACATTATCATTCAGGGAAAGCGAAAGTTTGATGGGTTCCTGCTTCGGTGCATATTTTAATGCATTTTCCAGCAGGTTGTTCACCGCTATTTCCAGCAGGGTATTATCCGCCGTAAGCAAGATATCTTTTTCAATTTCCGTTACCACTTTGCGGCCAGGAAATCTTTCTCTAAAACCTTCGGCACATTGTTCTACCATTTTGCTTACGTTAAGTTCTTGTTTCATCATCCTGTATCCACCTGCTTCAATCTGCGACGAAATGAGCATATTGTTGCAGAGCACATCCAGCCGGGTGGTTTCCTGCAGGGCGATATGCACAAGGCGCTGCTGTTGGGCTTCGTCCAGTTTTCTTTTTTGCAATGTTTCCAGGTTCAGCTTTGCAACGGCGATGGGTGTTTTGAGTTCATGCGTAACTGCCATCATGAAATGCTGTTGTTCATCTACAATGCGCAATTGCCTTCTAATCGCTTTATAAAAAAAACCTGCCCCAGCTATGATTACCAGGAAAAAAGTAGCTCCCTCGCCCCAGTATTGTTTTTGTTTATTTTCATAATCCTTTTGAAACCTGGCTACTAATGCGGGCTGGTGGATTTTTTTAAGTGCAATGATTTCTTTGTTTTGCCGGTTGAGGGCCACAAACCAGAATATAAGGGCTGCAGTAATATAGGAAAGCAATATCCAATAAATAAAAAATACGCTGGGTATCCTTTTAGATTTCTGCCGCATAAGTATTTTGAAAAAATCCGGTAATCAATTTCGTTTATCTAAACCCCATGAAAGTTTGTTGCGCAAAGTTTGCAGAAAATTATTTTCATTAAGCCGGATAAGGTTTATCCCAAAATCTTCTTTTCTTACGGCAAGCTGCACTTCTTTGGGCACAATTTCCCGACGGCTGTCCATACTACAAATCAGGCTCTCTGTTCTGCTCTCTACCTCAAAAGAAACAATGTTATTATCTGGCACTACAATGGGCCGTATATTGAGGTTGTGCGGTGCCACAGGGGTAATTACAAAACTGGCACTGTCTGGAAAAACCACAGGGCCGTTACAACTCAGCGAATAGCCAGTAGATCCGGTGGGCGTAGATACAATGAGTCCATCGGCCCAGTAGGTATTTAAAAATTCTCCATTTAGGTAAGTATGGATTTTTACCATGGGGGAAATGTCACTCTTATGCAGTGCAAATTCATTGAGTGCATAAGGCACGTTTGAAAACAAAGGCACATTGGCATCCAGGTGCAGCAATGTTCTTTTGTCCAGCACATACTTCCTGTCTACGAGAGCTTCAATAGCAGAATTAATTTCTTCCCTGCCGATATTTGCTAAAAACCCCAGCCTGCCATAATTGATGCCCAGCACCGGGATTCCGGTGTCTTTTACCATGGTTACGGTATCGAGTAACGTACCGTCGCCGCCAAGGCTAATGAGGCAGTCGATGCTGGTGTCCATATCATCGCTGCTGTTAAAGGTAGAGTAGTTGCCTTCCAGTTGAATAGCAGAATAGAACTGGTTAAAAAAATCCTGGTAAAAAACAGGTTCTACGCCAAATTTCTCCAGTTCACTTATGAGCAGCTCAATATCCTGTAACTGGTTATTTTCAATACCACGGCTATAAATTGCTATCCTCATTGGCTACCAGCAGTTTGTTTAGAAACCGCCCTTTGTATGTAAAAATAGCCCCTTTTGGCCTAACTGGTTAAAACTGTATTCTATGCGTAAATTGATATCATACAGCGTGAGCACATCAATACCTACGCCGCCGGAATAGAGGAGTTTATTATTTAGTTTCGTATCATATGGAGCCTTGTTGTACGCATAGCCCAAATCGGCAAAAGTTTTAGCGTAGAAGGTGAATGGCAGATAAGGCACTACTTTATTTTGAATAGGAATTCGAATTTTGAAGGAAACTATTTTCTTTTTCAGGGTATAAGCCGCAAGGCCGGAATGCACCGCATCTATTACATAATTCTCCAGGCCTCGCAGAGCGTACAGGCCATAGCCAAATGCCTGCTGATTTACATACGAAAGCGTGCCTGGTAATTTGAAAAGCACTTGCGTTTGCACGGCACTGTACCAGTTTCTCCCATGAGAAAAATAGCGATTATAACTTGCTCCCAGCGATAGCATATTCATACCGCCGGTGAAACCCAGGCCCCGCTTGAGCAATGTGATATTATAGAGTTTTCCTGTGAGGGGGTAATTGATATTGTTTGTGTTTACATAACTAAATGTATAGCCCAGGTCTGGCGTGCCTGCATGGTCTTTTTTGTTGTTGAAATATGCGGAATTATATTTAAGGCGGATGCTGTCGTCTACTTGTTGGTACAGGAAACCGATATTGAAAAAATGCCGCCGATAAAATCCCTGGCGCCGGAGATAGCTGGCATGCAGGTTAAAACTGTTTCGCACAAAGCCCTGTGTTTTATACCGCAGCGGTTCATTGAGGGTGCTGGTGGCATACAGTAATTCCCGACTTTGAGAAAAGCCGCCACCAATGGAGAAACCTTCGTTTAAAGCTTTGTTGCTGTAGGGCGCACTATAAGCAAATGCAAAATTGCGGGTGTAGCCATTCAGCAGGTATAGCCGCAACTGATCCCGGCGGCCACTAAGGTTGTAGTGTGCAAACTTTACACCATATACAACCCGATCCAGGTCTGCATCATATCGCTTTATCCACTCATTGAAACTTCGGTCTGTAAGTTGAAATTGCGGGCTGGGATAGATGTACCACTTCTCCCGCACTACTACCTGTATATTCACATCAGTGGCTGTTACAAAGTAAGGCCCCACCAATACATCGGAAAACAAAGTGGTGTTGTAAATGAGTGCCTGTGATTGTTGAATCTTTTGAAAGAGCGTCGAAATACTTAGAGAATCGCCCGCTTTGATATTCATCTCATGCAGAATGATATACGTTTTCGTTCGTTTGTTTCCACTCACCGTAATGCTGGCAATGTGTATTTTGCCCAGCGAATCAGCAATGGCTTTTTCCGGAGATGAAGCAAACGGGGAAACAGCATGATCATGTGCGCTGGTAAATGGTACATACAGGAAAACCGATAGAGAACAGCATAAAATAAAAGGCCAGGTGCGCCGCTTAAAGCTGAAGATATGGCAACAGATAGCGGCAAAAATCATGAAGGAGCATATGTTTTTTAAATGTCTAAGTAGTTCATGAGGTGCTTGTAATTACTGTGTATTTCGTTTTCAAACTGTTCATTTCCAAAATAATAAATCACATCGTAATCATAGCGCTCAAAGGTGGAAACGATGGCAGAAATTTCCTTTCGGTTAATGTGCAAAGTTACCGTGAGCATCCCTGTTACTGCATCCGTATTTGAATTAAGGTGCAGGATAGTGCTATCGTTGCTTTCTACAATGCGGCTTATTTCTGAGATGGCAAACTGGCTGCGCTCCATTTCCAGTACAATGATACCGCCGATTTCATTAGCTCCGGCAAAATTGCCTAAAATTTTAAGCAAGTCCTGCGTGCTGATGATGCCTACAAGATCCCGCTCCTCATTGAGCACAGGTACAATATTAGTATCATACGAAATGCTGGCATTTACCGCATTCAAAAAATGTACATTGTCTTTTACAAAAGCCGTTACAAAATGGTCTTGCAGGGTTTCAATACTCAGGCTACTGTCATCAGCATCCAGCAAATCATCTTCACTAATGAGACCCAGGAACTTTTCCTCTGCTACTACGGGCAGGTGGGTTACACGGTAGTCGCCGGCTAGTTGTATAGCTTTGGCAATACTATCCTGAAGTTGTAAGCGGGGAATATTATTGTTGATAAGGTCTACGGTGAGCATTTTACTGGTTTTTATAGTCTAGCATATTTGGAGGACCTACGGGTAGCATGTTCATCCTCTACATATACACAGACCAGAAAACATACTAAACCGTTGCAGCGGGGGATTTTAATTTTGCCAGGAATCCTTCTAAAATCCTGTTAAACTCTACCGGCACTTCCATCATTGGAGCGTGGCCGCATTTGTCAATAAAATGCAGTTCGCTGTTTGGAATGAGAGTTTTAAATTCTTTGCCCACAAAAGGCGGGGTAATGGTATCATTATTTNNACTTTAAGGCGGTTATTGGTGATTTCAAAAACCTCGTTTACCAGTTCGTCCGTGGCCATGGCGGGATCGTAAAACGTAAGTGCGGTTTTATTTCGAATGTATTCTTTGTCGCCCCGCTTTGGATAAGTATCGCCCATGCCATTTTCAAACAGGCCGGAACTACCTGTAAGTATCAATGACTTTATGCGCTCCGGGTGTTTTAAAATATGAACCAGTGCTACATGGCCACCCAGTGAATTCCCCATTAAATGGATATGGTTATAGTTACGATGCTCTATAAATTTGAGTACAAATTTTTGTAAACCACTAACCGATGTATGCAGAAGGTCAAGATCAAGCAGGGGAAGAATAGGAACAATTACCCGGTGTGTTTTCTTAAAATGTTCAATAAGATCGCTGAAGTTACTTAGTGCGCCAAACAAGCCATGCAATAGCATTAACGGTTCCCCTTGTCCTTCTTCCAGAAATTTAAATTTGCCGTCTTGTTTTATTTCGTAAGTCATCTGAGTGTAGCGTTTTGCAATCTTTTGCTAAAATAATTTATTTCAGGTAAAAAACCGGGGATGCTTCAAAGATACCGAACCTGCTATTAAATGCAGTTGTTTTTTACGAAATGGGAAACGCTTTTTATGGTTTTACAAAATGAAATAATCAGGCTAACTATACGGCAGGGGCAGGTTGCAAGCTTCCGAAAAATTGCTGTAACTGGTCAAACAAATCTTTGAATACAGGCAGTACACTTCCCAGTCCATTAATGACCATTGGCCCCAATGGAGCAATATAAGGATAGCATAAAGATGCTGCAATTGTTTCTGGCTTAACGATGTGCAATTGCACCGCATAAAATAAAAATACGCTGAGCAGGATGCAGTACAGGAGCACGTATAAGCATACACCCGCCAGTTTGTTAAGCCAGCCAAGCATGATGAGCTCTACAGATTTTTGCAAAAGCCTGGCGATAAGATTAATCACTACAACAACGACTACGAATACCAGAAGGAAGGAAAGAAAAGGTAACCATTTGCCGGAAGAATTCAATTGCGTGGAAAGCGTAGACGC
>DGQO01000207.1:0-4903 GCA_002400445.1 Chitinophagaceae bacterium UBA4412 | reverse complement strand
ATCATATCAAATGGCGCCAAGCATTTCTTTCACAATGGTATTGATGGTTTTTCCGTCTGCCTTGCCGGAGAGCTGCTTGCTGGCCACACCCATTACTTTTCCTAAATCTGCCTGTGTGCTGGCACCTGTTTGCCGGATAATATCTGCAAGTACGGTTTTAAGCTCATCCACGCTCATTTGTTTTGGAAGAAATCTCTCAATTAATTCCATCTCTTCTTTTTCCTTTGCTGCCAGGTCTTCTCTTCCCTGCTGCGTAAATATTTCATAAGAGTCTTTGCGTTGCTTCATCATCTTTTGCAAAAACTTTTGTTCTGTGGCTTCATTGATTTCGCCATTTGCACCTGGTTCTGTTTTCGCCTTGATAATTTCAGCTTTAATGGCCCGCAGCCCACGAAGAGCTGCTTCATTTTTGGATTTCATGGCATCTTTCATTTCTGCCATTACTTGTGCTTCTAAAGACATAAGTGTAAATTTATAGGTGACTATTTTTTTCAAGGTTGTCTAAGAACTTCTTATAGAAGTCTTTTGCAAAGCTTTTCATTTCCTCAGAAAGTTCAGGTTGATTTGTTGCTCGCTGAAAAGAATCGGCCATGCCCATCAGCATCTGGTAATAAAAATCTCCCATTTCATCTACCATCATACCTTTTGTCCAAAGGTCAATACGCATCGCCGTTTTATCTGCCGGGTCCCAGAATGCTACGGTCATAGCTTTAGCTTTTTGGGGTGCCGTGGCGCTACTGTCTGTTGCGTTCCAGTTAATCTGTTCCGGAATAGAATTGGGATCTAATAATACATCAATCGTGATGGTGGATGTTTTCATGTATTCAATTTAAAATAGTATGGCCACAAAGTTAGCCGAATGTTTTTAAGGCTTCGCATTTTCCATCACCTGCAGCAGGCGGGCAGCGGCTGCATCCCAATCCAGCTTTGCTGCAAAGTTCCTGGCATTTTCTGCGTATCGCTTATAATAGGTTTCATCCCGGTAGAGGTTCATCATCAGCTCCGCAATAGCAACAGTTGTGGGTTCAAACTGTATCACCGCATCGGCAAAAATGTCTGTGGCTTCCTGGCTTGTATTTATCGCCACGGGTACAAGGCTTTCTATGCAGGCCATGGCAAAGCCCATCACCGGCACCTCAGCAGAAAAATCAAAAGCAGCATAAGCGGCGGCAATCAGTTCTCTTTCTGCAGCTTCATCGGGCATATTTTCAATACGCACTTCATCTTTAAATTTATAGCCACTGAAATTTTCAACGGGAAAAATCTTCATTCTATTTATAATGACCAAACGCATCCCGGTTTTCATTCTTTTTTTAAAGATGGAAAATGCCTTAAGCAAGGGCAGCATATATGCACCGGTTGTGGGCAGGCATTGCGCCAGTAGATATGGGTGGCCATCTGAAAAAGCCAGTCGGATATTCTCTTTCGAAATTGATGTGCCGGTTGCTGGCTTAAAAAAACGGCCATGTCCGATGGTATGCATTTTTTCGTTGAACGCTGGCACATGCTGTAGCAGTTGCGCTGCCAATGCATTATTTGCCGGGCAAATAGCGCTGGCTTTGCGCAAACTGGAAAGTGTAATGGGGCTAAGGCGGCGTTTCAAAATAGCTGGCTGATGCTCCGTTCCACGTCGCCAGGTTATCTTTTGAAGTAGCATGATTTGCGGGATACCGCTCTTGTGGCTGCACAGGGAAGACTGTGTAAGAAAAAGATGCACTCCTCTTTTTTTAAGCAGGGAACACATTTGATGGTTATACCAGTATTGCAGGAGAAAAAAATTGCTGGGTTTTATGGAAACTGGTATGATTTCCAGGTTCTCTTGCGGAGCTATTTCAAGCGAAGCGGTTTCATCTGTAAAAACAATGAAATGATGCTGGGTGTTCCGTGCCAAAATCGGAATTAATTTCGATAGGGAATCTGGTACTCCGCTACAATGCGCTGCAATGATCATTCAGCAAAAATAAGCAACAGGTTTTAGCACTGGCAAAATCTACCTGAGCACTTTTAATTTTACGGTCTCAATGCGCCCGCTACTTACCGCTAGTATATCAAATTCATAATTGCCTGCAATGATGCGCTCTTTGGGTGCAGGAATAGCATCGTGATGTTGTATAATAAATCCAGAGAGGGTTTCTACATCTTCATTTGTTTTAAACTCCAGCCCATATTTTTCGGTGATATAATCTAGTTCCATCCGGCCGCTAAAAAGATATTCGTTATGCGAAAGTTGCTTATTTACAAACTCATCTATATCATCATACTCGTCATGTATTTCTCCAAAGATTTCTTCTAAAAGATCTTCCATGGTTACAATGCCGGCCGTGCCACCAAATTCATCAATTACCCAGGCAATGGTTTTGCGTTCCTTGGTAAACTTATCTATCAATGCTGTTACACTCATGCTCTCTGGCACGGTGGGTATGGGTAGTAAAATATCTTTAACGGCAGCCGGCTGTTTAAAAAGATCAAGCTGGTGAATGTAGCCCGTGATATTATCGATATCATGGTCCATCACGATAAGTTTGCTCAGTTGTGTTTCAATAAATTTAGCCTTTACTTCTTCAATAGTGCTATCCTGGTTAATGCCCACAATTTCTTTGCGGGGCACCAGGCATTCCCGCAGTTTCACATCACCGAGCGATAAAGCATTTTCAAAAAGTTCCTTATTTATTTCAGAACTGTCTTCTTCATTCGCACCGCTCATTTGCTGTATAAAATTCTCCAGGTCTACTTTGCTAAACATCTCCTGCCGTTCTGTAAGTTTTACGTTAAGCAAAGTTTTTAAAAACCATTCGCTGAAACTGATAAAGGCCAAAGATATCCCTGAAAAAAGCCAGGAAAAGAAGCGGGCAAAATAGCTGATGATACCGTTTTTAACGACAAGGTGATTGCGTGCCTGGAAAAAAGCCCTGCTGCCTACAATGAGCAGCAAAATGATGGCTGCAGAAAGCACGGTTTCAAAAATGATTTTGATATAGTCAATATAATTTTCGGCGGAGGCAGGAAAATATTCCTTCAGCCGCTCCCACAGGGGCTCAAGCATGTGGCCTACTACCAATCCATATACTACGAGTACGATATTGATGGCTACCAGGATGGTACCGATAAATTTTGTTGGATGTTCGCTAAAGCCGCCCCAGGTTTTGCCGCTATAAGTTCCCTGCTTGCGGGCGAGTTCGATAGAAAGTTTATTGGCAGAAATAAAAGCAATCTCTATTCCGCTCAGGAAACAGATAATGATGATGGAGATAATAAAAATGCTCAGAATTGCCAGGAATGCCATGTGCCAAAATTAGCGAAAATTAAGCTCAATCGGCTTTCTGTCCTTGTTGTAGCGGCTGCGACAGGAATTCCTGCACCAGGCTGCTGGCAGTACTGCAAGCTGTTTCCAGGTGTTCGTTTACCACTACCTTATCAAAATGACTGGAAAAGGAGATTTCATAAGCTGCTTTATTTACCCTGGAGAGCAATGTTTCATCCGTTTCCGTGCCCCTACTTAGGAGCCTTTTTTTCAATTCATCTACGCTTGGGGGCTCTATAAAAAGGCTCAGCGTATTAATCGGGTACTGCTTTTGCACATGCAGGGCGCCCTTTACATCAATATCCAGCACCGGTACTTGTCCATTGGCCCAGATGCGCTCCAACTCAGATTTCAACGTGCCATAATATTTTCCTTCATACACCATTTCCCATTCTGCAAACTCTTTTGCTTTTATTTTATGCTGAAATTCTGCTTCGCTCATAAAATAATAATCTTTGCCATCCACTTCATTTGCCCGGGGGCTGCGGGTGGCGGCAGAAATAGAGAAAGAAAGTTGTGGGAAGTTTTCCATCAGGTGGTGTGTAATGGAAGTTTTGCCTGCACCGGATGGGGCAGTAATGATCAGGATTTTTTGATACAATGAATGCATGCGCAAAGAAAAGGAAAGATGTAGAAAAAAGCAGAATGCTGTTTAATTTTAATCGGCGTGTGTGCTGCGAATGATATTTGCGCCGAGCTTCCTGAGGCGTCCATCAATGTCCTGGTAGCCGCGGTCTATTTGTTCAATATTCTGTATGATGCTTTTGCCGGTAGCGCTTAAGGCAGCAATGAGCAAGGCTACACCTGCCCTGATGTCTGGGCTGCTCATGGTGATGCCCCGCAGTTGCGTTTCTCTTTCCATACCTATTACCACGGCCCGGTGCGGATCGCAAAGAATAATCTGTGCGCCCATCTCTATTAATTTATCTACAAAGAAAAGCCGGCTTTCAAACATCTTCTGGTGCAGCAGCACGCTTCCTCTTGCCTGTATGGCCGTTACAAGTACGATAGACAATAAGTCTGGCGTAAAGCCAGGCCAGGGATGATCATAAATGGTGAGCACACTGCCATCCATGTGCTTTTGTATTTCGTAAAATTCCATTGCCGGTACCCGGATATCGTCTCCATCAATGATGAGTTGAATGCCCAGTTGCCTGAACTTTTCCGGAATGATGCCCAGCGATGCTACGCCTGCATTTTTAATCGTGATATCTCCCTGCGTCATAGCGGCAAGGCCAATGAAACTACCCACTTCAATCATATCTGCAAGCATCGTGTGGGTGGTGCCCTGCATTTCCTGCACGCCTTCTATAATAAGTTTATTGCTGCCTACACCACTTATCCGGGCACCCATCCGGTTGAGCATATTGCAAAGTTGCTGTACGTAGGGTTCGCAGGCCGCATTATAAATGGTGGTAGTACCAGTGGCCATTACGGCTGCCATTAGTATGTTAGCCGTGCCGGTTACACTTGGCTCATCCAGCAGCATAAAACAACCTTTTAATGCTGCGGCTTCCAGGGTAAAAAAATTGCTGTGGTTATCATACTTGTAGGTAGCGCCAAGTTTTTCAAAGCCGGTGATATGTGTATCTAAGCGACGCC
>DGQO01000241.1 GCA_002400445.1 Chitinophagaceae bacterium UBA4412 | reverse complement strand
CCCATCAACCTTTTAGCCGAGAAAATAGTATTGCCAGGCTCATCTACTAAAAATTGCTTCGCCCGCTCTCCCACTGTTACATTTGCAAACTCGTCGAAATGAATTACAGAAGGTACCAAACTACTGCTATCATGTTCTTTAAGTGTTACTGGCTTTTTCGTTTCGGGATGAATGATGGCCACCAGGCTGTTTGTAGTACCAAGATCAATACCAACAATCATTTCCTCCTGCTGTAAACTACCTGTTGCAATATTGATTGCTATTTTTGCCATATCCTTTTTGTTATTTCAGCAAAAGTAGAGATAAAAAAAAGGCTGCCCGAATAAGCAGCCTTTGGTTATGTTTCGACAAAAGAAAAATTTAACGCATCAGGTACATCTTACCGTAACCCTTATTGAAGAATTTATCAGTGTTATCTCCTTCTGTTTTGTATTTATCCAGCGATTTACCATTGAGGTTTGTGATCACACGGTATAAGTAAACCCCGTTGGCCAGCTTCTGACCATACATATCTGTACCATCCCATTTAAAATCAGTGATATTTCTGCCAATATGGAGCGGCCCGAGTTCTTCTTTGGTAATTTCACGAACAACCTTACCCGTAATGGTAAGAATTTGTATGCGAATATTCTGCGGCACATCACTTCCCGTAATCGTAAACACAAAAGCGGTAGAGGTTGTGAATGGATTAGGATAGTTGAGCATATTAGATATCATTGGTTTGTTGATCACATTAAAAGTGATATGATAATCTAAAGCGCCGGCAGCATTCCCTGTTTCATCCTTGCCCGATACAATTAATTCATACTCGCCATCCTCGGGAAAGTATGGCCGCAAATCAATACTTGCCGTGTTTTCTCCAGTGCTTAAGTCGGCTGGTATGAAAACCATACTATCTCCAAAGTGGTACTGGCGGAGCGTTTGATCGGGGAAGCGCACCTGCACTTTAAGCAGCGCAGTATCTTTAAGCGCCATAAAGCGACTCTCATCTTTCAACTTAACCATGATGCCTGGTTTGGAGGCTACAATATCTTTGTTAAGGATGTGCACGCCATCGAAAGTTACATCCAGCAGCGGATTGTAGGTATCAGGTTTCACATAAAACCCTTTGTATAAAATGTTGTTATAGTGCAACTGCTCGGGCTGATCATCGTCTGGGTTAAACTCTATAAACAAAGTATTATCTCCGGGAAATTTGCGGGTGTCTATCTGGTATTTCACCAGCAAGGTATCGCCGCTCACCAATGATTTGCGCTTAGGTATATCTACAATATGCGGCACATTATCTCTGCCGGTAATTACAAATTTTACTTTGAGCAAACTATCAAAGGGCACATTGCTGATATTTTTAAATGCCAGCCCAAACATGATGGGTTCACCTTGTTCTACCGTGTCGGCACTCATCTGGAAAAGGATATTTGGTGCAACGGAACCTTCCGGAGCTAATGTTGCATTCAGTCGCCAGTAATTCAACTGCTGCGGTGTAAGATTTAAATTATCCTTGTTTTGCAAACGTAACCTCAGGAAGGGATAAGTTTTTGTATCAATAAAACTGAGAGAAGTATCCCGGGCCGGATTTACAGTAGCCATGAGCGACGAACTCCCATTAGATTTTACACCCCACACTTCAACAGCGGTAGTATCTGAGAGAATAATATCTGCGCTTGTACCTTTCCAGTGCAATGCCTGCCAGGTTCTTGCCGGACCAAAAAGCGGGCTTTCAATTGTGCCGTCTGGAATGATGGAATTGAGCGCAATTGCTTTTTGAATCTGAACTGTGTCTGTAGGCCCAATCTCTTCAATACCTTCAAAAGCCGGCCGGCCTTTTCTAAAGAAATAAACAAAAGGTAAGTTGCGGGAGAAACTGTCTATTTTATTAAACCCAATGGACTTTAATTTATGGTAAAGGCTGTTTCCGGAACCGTACAAACTGGTATCTGCCTGCCATTGTTTGATAAAAGATGTGTTAGAATTTTTGTTTCCCAGGTTGGTAATAGCTACATAATAACCTTCTGGAATCATATCAATAAAATCCATTGCTCTTTTCCTGTATGGCACTCCACCTGGATTGTAATATGGAAATTCAAAGAAGTTTCTCAGCGTATCTGTAGGCGTACTACACTTTTGGTTTGCACTGCCAAAAAGGGCTTCCGTAGGAGACACATTGTGGTTTTCCCAAGGACGCAATGTAGTAGTATCAAACACATAAAATTGCAGGGAATTAAAATTACAACCGTACACTTCCAACTGCTCAAAATCAAGATTCACATTAATACGATCGAAACCCACATAAGGATGTAAGCCCGTGCGAATCGTGATTGTGCGGGGCGTGAGATCAAAGGTAAACTTTCTGTCGGGGTTCAATGAAATGCCGGTATAAGTGGATTTTTTGTGCTGGTAATAATGTGACTGGTTGAAGCCAGTGCCACTGTTTGGCAGGTAAATAAAAGAGAAGCCATTCCAAATGACAGGATTCGTTCCGGTGGGCACCATGGATACCCGCCAGTAATAAACTGTACTGTCTGCAAAAGTTAAATTGGGTGGTGTAAACTGTACTAAACCTCCAACACCAGTAGTCTGATATGCTTTTTTAAAAACGGAGTTAAACAATTCTGTTGTGTCAATCTCCAGGCTGTATTGTCGCAATTTGCCTAAGGGATCTGCAGTATTGGCTACGAAAGTGATATTCTGTTGGTTAATGATAGAATAATTGTANNGAGTTATTGGTTTCAAACAACTCATCTACCCGGTTTGTATGATCAAGGGTTACAATAATTTTGTTCAAACCTTTATCTGTTACAGGGTTAATGGGTAATTCAAACTGCAGAGAATCTTCATACCTTATTCCTGGAACCAGCTTGTCAAATAAAACCCTCACAGAATCGTTTGGCAATTTTCTTTTTACAGAAACCCAAATAGAGTCGCCGGTGGCTTTACCGATGTTCATCATTTTAACCGTAAGCTTGAAACTTGCATCAGCTACTGAAATAATAGACGGAGAAATGAGCACTAGCGGATCTTCAATCACATAATCTGGCTTTGGAAAATAGGCCAGTTTTATAGCAGGATCGCAATGCAGGGCAATTTCTTCCAGGTGCATACGGGTATAAAAATCCAGGCTTGGATTATTTCCACCAAGGTTTTCAATGACTTGCTTGTGCTGCATCCCTACAGTGTTTCCGTAAAGCACTTTGCTAAACTGAGCATAAAACTGCGTATTGAAAAAATTGAGATAAGGAGGAATTCCAAAGTGCGTATCGGCCAGGAAACCAATGCTGCCCTTTTGATTAGCCAGCACATATTTTTCCGAAAGAGACATATTGCCGCTAAGGCGGCTCACATCAAAGTTGTAAAAGTTACCAGCGCTACATCCGCTTACATTAAAGAAGGGATACTTACCTGTGTTTGTATACAATTCAGGATTGCTTAGGTTAAACTCAAATGTATTGGCAGAAGAGTGACCGAAATATCCAACAAGTCCTAACCCATTATCAAATAATTGCTCTATCCTTTCACTCGTGGCTTGTTGTACTACACCGGCGGCTGTTTTAGAAAAAGTTTCTATATGCCCACCATTCAATGTATCCTCGTACAAAGCTTTGTAACCATTCATGTAATCTTTAAATGATGCATTCTCAGCGCTGTCTTTACCACCTGCCACATGTAAGCCTTTTTTCATCCAGGCTTTATCATTGATATATGGACTAGGCTGCCGCTGTGCAGCCTCATACTGTATTACTTTTTGCAAATACTGATTTACTTCAATTGGTTTGATGGCACCTAGCCTGCCCACTGGCACAAGCGGCACGATACTGCCGGGGGCAGATACCAGGCTTACGTCTGAAGCTGGCTCACCAAAGGTGGGCACAAGATCGAGCACCTGCAGCCCAGGATTTCCCTCCGCCTTTGTAGCATCATTATATTGTACACCACGACCGATGATAAAAATATTCTCAGGTTTAGCAGCAAAATTTGCAACAGCATAACGCACAAAATCTTTGATAGCATAAGGGTGACCCTTTATACCGAAAGCAAACTGATCAGTGAGCTCCTCTATATCATAAATTTTGGCGGTGAAACTACCACCTGCTGCAGATGCCCGATATGCCCTGTAATCCTCTACATAGTTGTGACCATTGCCGTCATCAAAAAGGCGTTTGTTACTTATAATTGCAAAAGTGGCCTGGTTTGCCGGCTGGGAAAAGTTCAGGAAGTTTTTAACTTTGAGACCATTCAAAAT
This sequence comes from Chitinophagaceae bacterium UBA4412, assembly GCA_002400445.1. GTDB lineage: Bacteria > Bacteroidota > Bacteroidia > Chitinophagales > Chitinophagaceae > Ferruginibacter. Next base: position 10,937 of record DGQO01000241.1, on the reverse strand, counting down.
ATTTACGTTGCCGGGCTGCTGACTAACCAATCTCATCTTACGCACCGGATCTGAAGAGGCCGGTAATACAAATTTTACCATGCCTGGTGTAGAAGCAATTTCGCCGAGATACCTACGCCCATTAGTCATGTCGTAAAGGATGGGAGCAGCACCACCAATATTGAAGTTGGTAATATTCAGGTAATTTCCGGTGGCCGATGGTGCCAGGTCAAAACTAAAATCCTTTTGATTATTGAAATTAAATGTTGCCGGAAATGTGATACCCATGGATGCCATAGAAACCCTGTCTGTGTTTAAAGGCGAGGCATTCTGGAAAGTAATAGCAAGTGCATTAGAAGGCCCCAGCATTGAAAACGGCACTGCAGGAATGTTGATTCTTTGATAATTATAAAACGGCAGTACATTATTGTAAATTTCCGGGCCCGAAGGATTGTACAACGTAAACCGTACGTTTCTCACATTATCTGCATTACCCACTACATTTGCCCGCACGCTAAGGCTATTTACCGGGCCGCTTTTGTAAATATTAGGAAGGTCGAAATTATACGTAAATGGGTTGTAGTTGTAAATATCTGGAGTAGTCCATCCCTCACCCTGATCGTAACTGGAAGAATACACGTACTCTCCCACTTTAACAGCCATGCCACGGCTGATTACCCAGTGAAAATAAACGTCCATGTTCCGCATAAAGTAAGCGTCTGGTGTAGCCGCAATTGGGGCTGTATTTACGGCGTTTGTATACCGCAAGTTTGTACTTGCAGAATTTACGGTTAAAAAGTAAGCTGCAGTATCCGTTTCAAGGCTGTATTTGTCGTTCAACTGAAAATCAGGATTCCTGTACAACATTTTGTCTGCCTTCCCATCATTCATCTCTCCCCAAAACTCAATATAGTCGGCCGCACCCAGTGGCGCATTGGATACAGAGGTGTACAATCGAACCTGCTGGCCATTGCGCCAAAGTTGAAAGTGGTCTGCATTTACACTGCTCAACCCCAGGACAGCAATAGCTGTCTGTGGAATGCGGCAGAGTGTGTCTTTGGCCAGCGTAAACTTGTAATACGTTTTACTATAATCAATCCAGCTATTGTTTAGCTGGGCATTTGCTTTTAGGGCAAAAAGTATAAAGAAGGACAGCAATAATTTTTTCATCAGCAAGGGATCTTAGATTCGTTAATTGTCTTTTTTGGTAAAATTGATGCGCAGGGAAAATATATGCGTAAAAAGGGGATTCGATTGATTAGCCAGGTTTGAAAATGCATAATCCAGCATTACATTATTTATTTTTACGCCGGCGCCAATACTTGGCTGGTAAATCCAAACTTTCTTTTGATTGAGGGTATCACCATCTGCCAGCGCTTTTTGAAAGTTCGTAATACCACCTCTCACAAAAAAAACATCTTTAATGGCGGCTTCCAGTCCCAGGTGCGGATCTACACTTACCGCATCGCTACTGAGCACTGTGTTTCTTTTTCCATCAAAAGTTAAATCAGCATTGGCCTCCGCAAGTAATTTCACACTATTTCCAATATTGAACTGGTAAGCACCACCCAAAATTAGCCGGGGTGCAGTAAGTTCGGTAGACTTCACAGGAATATCATTATTGGTAAGATAGAGTACTTCTTTTTCTTTCTCGGTAAACTTAAACGTCCATGCATTGAAAGTGCTCGTTACATCCCGGGCCACCAGGCCAAGGCTCCATTTTTCTCCCCGAAGCTGAAGGCCGGCATCAAGACCAAATCCAATTGCATTCGCAAATTTTCCCACCTTCCTGTAAATCACTTTTGCATTCGCTCCAAAGCTCAGCCTTGTTGCATTGGTTTCCCTGATCGTTTGTGCGTACGAAAAAAGAAATGCATAATCTGCAGAAGAGAAAGTTTGAATGTTGTTGTAATTAATACTTCCGTCAGGCTCTACGAGATAAAGCGTGTTTGGAATATCGTCTACTGCAAACCGCAACAAAGAAAAACCAAGGGTACGTTTGTTTTCCTGCACAGGCACCGCAAGGGATGCGTAATCATACTTAGCAATACCTGCAAAATATTCAGCATGCATAATACCGGCATTGGGATTGTCTTTTACTTCTGCAAGGCCTGCAGGGTTCCAATAACCTGCAGTAGCATCGTTGGCACTTGCCACCTGCGCATTGCCCATAGCCAGCCCTCTTGCACCAGCGCCGATATTTAAAAATTCATTTGAGTATTTTCTAAACTGGGAAATGCCGTCTTTAGGACACAGCAAGGTGAATAGAATAAAAGCAGCAAGGCTTTGTTTCATGTGTTTGGAATTGTTTGGATTGTGTCTAATACTGAAACCAGTACGGAAAAAACGTATTTCTAAGTTCAAAATTGTGCTGCAAAAGCCAGTATGTACCTGCACCGTGGCATACGGTGCCGAATCACACTGCCTGCTGCCAGCTAAAAACAAGCAGCGAAGATAACTTTTTAATCTACGCAGCAGGGCGACAGGCCGGTTTTAAGCATACAAAAATTGTTTTAAAAAAAACACTCATTTTTGCACTCCAAATTAAAGACTTTAAAAGCACAACACGATCATTATGGCAAATGCATTTATAGATGAATTACGCTGGAGGGGAATGTTACAGGATATTATGCCGGGTACAGAAGAGCAATTGAACAAAGAAGTGACGCACGGCTACGTGGGTTTTGACCCCACCGCCGACAGCCTTCATATTGGTAGCCTTGTACCTATCCTGCTACTGGTGCATTTACAAAAAGCCGGGCATAAACCTTATGCCCTCGTAGGCGGAGCCACAGGCATGGTGGGCGATCCCACCGGGAAAAGTGAAGAGCGCAATATGCTTAGCGAAGATGTATTGCTTCGCAATGTAGCGGGCATTAAAGCGCAGTTGGAAAAATTTCTGGATTTTGAAACCGGGAAGGAGAATGCTGCCGTAATGGTCAACAATTTTGATTGGTTTAAAAACATCAGTTTCCTTGACTTTATCAGGGAAGCAGGCAAACATATTACGGTAAATTATATGATGGCCAAAGACAGTGTAAAAAAGCGCTTGCAAAGCGAAACTGGAATGTCGTTCACCGAGTTTACTTACCAATTGGTGCAGGGCTATGATTTTTACTGGCTGTATGAGCATGAGCAATGCAAACTGCAAATGGGTGGCAGCGATCAGTGGGGCAATATCGTTACCGGCACAGAGCTGATCAGGCGTAAAGCGGGCGGAGAAGCCTTTGCATTTACCTGCCCGCTCATTAAAAAAGCAGACGGCACCAAGTTTGGCAAATCTGAACAGGGCAATGTATGGCTGGATGCCACAAAAACTTCTCCCTACCAATTCTACCAGTTCTGGCTGAACGCAAGCGATGAAGATGCTCAAAACTGGATTAAAATATTTACGTTTTTAACCAGGGAAGAAATTGAGGATATCATTGCGGAACACCAGCAAAATCCCGGCGAAAGAAAGCTCCAGAAAACACTGGCGAAAGAACTCAGCATCTTTGTGCACGGGCAAGCAGAATATGAAAAAGCAATAGAAACAACGGCTAAACTATTTTCTGCCAAATCGATGGCTGCAGAAGATCTTTCTGAAGAAGATATCATTAGCATGGAAGGGGTAATAAAATCTGCATTTCCTAAGCAACGCCTTATGCAGGGAATAGATGTAGTAAGCTTTTTAGCAGAAACAAATATTTTTCTCAGCAAAGGAGAAGCCCGGAAAATGATACAGTCTGGCGGCGTAAGTATTAATCGTAAAAAAGTTGCTGATGTGGCGATGCCATTAACAGGTAACAATTTGTTACATCAAAAATACCTGCTGGTACAAAAGGGAAAGAAACAGCATTTTTTAGTAGAAGCAGGATAAATGAGCCAGCAAAAATCAATTGCTATTCTACATCTACTTGCTTCTTTATAACAGCACCTTCGGATACCTCTGGTATAAACTGGCGTTCATTTACCAGGTAGCCATTGCCTTTTTCACAAAAATGCACTTTGAGGTTTTCAATGCTGATGGGGTTACCTTCAGGAATATCGGCAATATTGGAATGCCTTATTTCATGTCCGTCTACGATAATAACAAGGCCACTACCAATTGCTTCCATTTTATTACTCCCGGTAATGAGCATGCCCGTATCTTCTCCCAGGCCAATACCAATACAGGAAGGATTTGCAGCCACGGCTTGTGCCAGTCGGCCAAAACGGCCACGTTTTTCAAAATGGGAATCAAAAATGACATCATCCATAAAACCCAGGCCGGTAGTAATTTTCACTTCGCCTTTTAAATGTGCCCTTGTAGCATTGCCTTCATAAATCATCGTGTTGCTCATGGCCATAGCTCCTGCACTGGTGCCGGCAATTATAAAATCTTCTTCGTTGGCCAGGCGATCGAGCAAAATTTCGAGAAAATGTGTGCCACCAAAAATACTGGACAGGCGTAATTGATTTCCGCCGCTAAACATAATGGCGTCAGCCTGGCTAATGCGGCTGATATAGTCTTCCTCCAATACATCGGCCCTGTTTCTAATATGCATCACACCTACATTCGTACAGCCAATTTTGCCAAAAGCATCCAGGTAATTGTCTCCCACTTCATACGGGATCATACTTGCCGTAGTAATCACTTCAATCCTGGCCATATTCCCCCCGGCTTCCTGGGCGATACGCCGTAAAATTCCACGATCAAAAAAATTGAGATTACTTCTTAAGATTTCACCTTTTTCAAGGTCTGTCCCCTTGTCCTCTGCCCCACCTATCGCTAATAATTTTCCTTTTGCAAATTGCATGAATACCTTTTTGAAGTTGAACAAATTTAGGGAAATGAGTATAAAGCCGTCGCTAACTCTGTTACGGCTGGCCGGATCTTTTTTGTAAACCAACCGTATTTAACTAATTTTCTTTCTCAACCATTTAATACCAACGCAGCTTATTTATGAAAATTGTAGAAATAAAAGTGCTGAGAGGCCCCAATTATTGGAGTGTGCGCCGTTATAAACTCATCCAGATGAAACTGGACCTGGAGGATATGGAGCAACGACCTACGAACAAAATTGAAGGATTTGCAGAACGGCTTGAAGAAATGTTTCCCACCATGTATGAGCACCGCTGCAGCGAAAGCGTAGAAGGTGGTTTTTTTATGCGGGTAAGAGAAGGTACCTGGATGGGGCATGTAATAGAACATATCGCTTTAGAACTACAGACGCTTGCCGGAATGGATACGGGCTTTGGTCGTACACGTGGCACCGGCAAAGACGGTGAATATTATGTGTGCTTTAGCTACCTGGAAGAAGATGCGGGGGTATATGCGGCAAAAGCCGCCGTAGCTATCGCACAGGCCCTGGCAGACGGCCAGCCATATGAGATGGCAGAAGACATTATGCGTCTAAAAGAAATAAGAGAGGATACCCGGCTGGGCCCAAGTACTGGCTGCATTGTAGAAGAAGCTGCCAAAAGAAATATTCCGTTTATACGGCTGAATAAACATTCATTGGTTCAACTGGGCTATGGCGTACATCAAAAACGCATCCGGGCTACCATTGCCAGCACCACCAGCAATATTGCGGTAGACATTGCCTGTAATAAAGAGGAGACGAAGGCCTTGCTGGAAGCTGCAGAAATTCCGGTACCAAGAGGTACCGTGGTGCGCACCCTGGAAGCTCTTGAAGCTGCCGTAGAAAGATTTGGATACCCGTTAGTCATTAAACCAATTGACGGAAACCATGGCAAAGGAAATACGACGAACATTACCACCTGGCCACAGGCAGTGGCAGCTTTTGAGGCGGCACAATATTATGGGCGCAGTAGCATTGTGGAAAGATTTATTACAGGCTTCGATTTTCGGGTACTGGTTATCAATTATAAGTTTGTAGCAGCAGCGCTTCGTACCCCCGCTGCCGTTACCGGCGATGGCTCGAGCAGCATTCAAGAACTGGTGGATATCACAAATGCCGATCCTCGCCGGGGCTATGGTCATGAAAAAGTTTTGACACAAATTACCATTGACCAGTTTACCCAAAAAATGCTCGACGAAAAAGGTTATACACTAAGCACCGTGCCTGCACAAGGCGAATTGGTTCTGCTTAAACCCACGGCAAATCTCTCTACCGGCGGCACCAGCACAGATGTTACTGATGAGGTGCACCCGGAAAACGTTTTCATGTGCGAGCGCATAGCCCGCATTGTGGGTTTAGATATTTGTGGAATAGACATCATGGCGCAAGACCTGCGCACATCAGTGAGTGAAAACCGCGGCGCTATCCTGGAAGTGAATGCTGCACCGGGTTTCCGGATGCATATCGAGCCTTCCGAAGGTCTTGCCCGAAACGTGGCAGAACCGGTAGTGGATATGCTTTTTCCGAAAGGAACTGCCGGTCGTATTCCCATCATTGCCATTACGGGTACCAATGGTAAAACAACTACTACAAGAATAACTGCCCATATTGCAAAAAGCGCAGGAAAAAAAGTGGGGTACACCACAAGCGATGGCGTGTATATCCAAAACCAATTGATGATGCGGGGCGACTGCACCGGGCCAATCAGTTCCCAATTTGTTTTAAAAGATCCCACCGTAGATTTTGCGGTACTGGAATGCGCCCGTGGCGGAATATTAAAAAATGGACTTGCTTTTCAGCATTGCGATGTAGCCATTGTAACGAATGTGGCCGAAGATCATATGGGCCTGGGTGGCATTAATAACCTGGAACAAATGGCCAAATTAAAAGCTGTTGTTCCGGAAACAGTTTTTAAACACGGATATGCTGTACTCAACGCAGACGATGACCTGGTATATGCCATGCGTAAAGGCCTGGATTGCAATGTGGCGCTCTTTAGTATGGATGAAACAAACAGCCGCATACAAAAGCATTGCAAAAATGGCGGACTGGCCGTGGTGTACGAAAATAATTATATCAGCATCTTAAAAGGCACCTGGAAAATACGTGTGGTTAATGTGAAGGAAGTGCCCATCACCTTTGAAGGCAAGGCATTGCACAACATTTCTAATTGCCTGCCTGCAGTAATGGCTGCCTATCTTTACCGGGATATCAGCATAGAAGATATTCGTAGTGCACTCATGAGTTTCGTGCCTTCATCTACACAAACCCCGGGCAGGCTTAATTTCTTCTACTTTAAACATTTTACCATTCTTGCAGATTTTGCGCATAATCCACATGGCCTTCGCTTGCTGGGAGATTTTACGGGTAAACTGGATTATCCAAAGAAGATAGGCCTCATTAGTGGCACCGGAGACCGGAGAGATGAAGATATTCGGGAATTTGGAGCCTTGTCTGCAGCTTATTTTGATGAAATCATCATCCGCTGCGATAAAAATCTTAGAGGCCGCACCCCGGAAGAAATCATAGGATTATTGCAGGAAGGAATACAAGAGCAGCATCCTGAAATGCCTACCATGGTCATCCCCAGTGAAGAAGCAGCATTAGAGTATATCTATGCTAATCCCCAGGAAGGAGCCCTATATGTGATTATGTGCGATGTGGTCACTGGCGCTTTAAATAAAATAAAGGAACTCAAAGCCAGGGAAGACAATGAAACAGCATTATTAAAACCTATTTAAAGGCGTCTCAAAAAATGTAATAAAAAACTTTTGGAACGTTTTTTTACAAACCCTATTTTTGCACTCCTTTATCAAAAGAAAGATTGGGTTATGGTGTAACGGTAGCACTACAGATTTTGATTCTGTCAGTCTAGGTTCGAAACCTGGTAACCCAACAAAAAAGCTTTAGCCATTACGCTAAAGCTTTTTTGTTTTCCGTTTGCCTTCAAATTTTAAGGCAGCACTTCTAAAAGCGCCTTCCCTACATTTCCATTCGGCATTTGAATATTGAGTAATGCGGCTACCGTAGGCGCAATATCTGTCATATAAGTTTCCCGGTAAGTATTGCCGTGTTTAATGCCCCAGCCAAACCACACATTTGGAATATGGGCATCATATGGATTCCATAAACCATGTGTAGTACCTTTTTCTCCTCCATCAAAATACCCGGGTTTCACGGTAAACATAATATCTCCGCTGCGCACAGGATTATAACCATTGGTCATCATCTCCCGCTGTGGCTGTGGCAGGGTAACCGTGGAGATTTTATCAGTTTCAAAAGCATTTACAATAAAAGGCTTCTCCATGAGCATGCTGATGATGCTGCGTTTTATCTCCGCCATGCTTTTGTTACTGGCGCTCACGGCCTTCCTGTTAATATAAAACTGGTAATTCTGCCCGTTTTGCAACACGTTTGGAATACCGAAATCATTTTTTATAGCTTCGTTTATTTCCCGCATGATGGCTCCATCATCAAAAGTGCCGCCGGGTATATTATGTTCGGCTAAAAATGCAGGCACGTGCGCCACACCATGATCAGCCGTGAGAAACAGCAAATAATTTCCTTTGCCCAATGTGCCATCCAGGTATTGTAAAAAATCTGCGATGTCTTTATCCAGGCGATAATAAGCATCTTCTGCTTCAATGGAATTAGGCCCAAAAGTGTGACCAATATAATCTGTAGAGGAAATGCTCACGGTAAGAAAATCGGTAAAGGCTCCGCTACCCAATTTTTCTGCTTCTACGGCTGCTTTTGCAAAGTCAAAAGTGAAGCTACTTGCACCCGGCGTGGTGCGAAAAGCCCCATTAGGATTTTTTGTGATTGCAGAGAGCCGGTGCGGAAAGGTAGGCGAAGATTCTCCGGATATATTATTCTCATAAGGCTTATCGTCGGCTGTGCTCAGCGTGTAACGGCTTTTTTCATAAAGCGTATTCCAGTCCTGGCTCATGTACTTTGCCGGCAATTTTTTATCATTAAAACGCTTTGCCCAGGCTGGCAAGTCCTGCATATAATATGTGCTGGTAATCATGTTTCCCGTTGCATCATCAAACCAATAGGCAGCATTGGCACTATGACCGGCCGGCAAGATGGCTCCCCTGTCTTTAAGGGCAATCCCAATTACTTTACTTTGGAAATTGTTGCTCAATCGCAACTCATCCGTAATCGTTGTAGACCACATATTTCTCGGGCTCATTTTACCTGCAGAAGAGGTGCTGCCCACGGTATTCACCGTTTCATCTTCTGCACAATAAACATTTTTATTCTGGCTGCGATCAAACCAGTTATTGCCCATAATGCCATGCACAGCGGGTACACTGCCTGTATAAATACAAGTGTGGCCTGCCGCTGTGTAGGTTGGTGTATAAGGTATTAAAGTATTGTCAAAACTGTAACCCTCCCCCAGCAAGCGCCGAAAGCCTCCGCTGCTATAATTTTTTTGAAATTTATAGAGATAATCCCAGCGCATTTGATCGATGACAACACCCACCACAAGTTTGGGCTGGCTGGAGCTTAGAGGCGCTTTAATCCGGGCGGCCTGTGCATGAACAGCAGGTGCTGAAAGAAAAAAACCGAGGAAGAAAGCGAGAATCGTTTTTTGCATAATTCAACTTTTTTGCAAATATAAGTTTTAACCCATGGCGCTTTCATTGCTTATCTCGGCTCAGGAATTCCCGCATAAAACCTTAATTTTGCAGGAATTTATCGGGTATCCCGGCATCATTTGTCACATCGGCTCCCCTTTTTCAAAGGCTATGTATAGAGCGGCAGAAATTCCAAAAATCCCGGTGCCAAATCAAAAAATCAATTATACAATGGACGTATTTGAAAAACTGGTGAAAGATGGCGGCCCTCTAGGGCAGCATATGGAAAGAGCGCATGGATATTTTGCCTTTCCAAAGTTGGAAGGAGAACTTGGACCCCGCATGAGTTTCCGGGGAAAGGAAATGATTGTTTGGAGTTTAAATAACTACCTCGGATTAGTAAACCACCCGGAAGTGCGCAAGATAGATGCAGAAGCAGCCGCAGCTTACGGTATGGGCAACCCTATGGGATCCAGGATGATGAGCGGCAACACCGCCAAGCATGACGAACTTGAAAAAGTGATCAGCACATTTGTAAACCGGGAAGATGCCATGCTACTCAATTTTGGCTACCAGGGTATTATGAGTTGTATTGATGCATTGGTAAACCGGAGGGATGTTATTGTGTATGATGCCGAGAGTCATGCCTGCATTGTAGATGGTGTACGCCTGCACATGGGCCATCGTTATGCTTTTAAACACAATGATATTGCCGATTGTGAAAAACAATTGCAAAGAGCTGCCGAGCTTGCTCAGAAAAACGGTGGTGGTATTCTTGTAATCACTGAAGGCGTATTCGGTATGGATGGAGAGCAGGGTATTTTGAAACAAATTTGTGCACTAAAAAAGAAATACGAATTCCGCCTGCTCATTGATGATGCACATGGCTTTGGCTATATGGGCCCCACAGGCGCCGGCGCAGACGAAGCGCAAGATTGCCAAAAAGAAGTAGATCTCTATTTCTCCACTTTTGTAAAGAGCATGGGCAGCATTGGTGCTTTTATTGCCGGCGACAAAAAAGTATTAAACTATCTGCGCTATAATGTGCGCTCCCAGATTTTTGCTAAAAGTCTGCCGCTGATTATTGTAGAAGGAATGCTAAAGCGCATGGAGATGCTGCTTACTATGCCGGAGCTGCGGGAAAAATTATGGGCAAATGTTCAACGGCTGCAGGCTGGCCTTAGAGAGCGTGGTTTTGATATTGGAAATACCAACTCTCCTGTTACCCCTATTTACATGAAAGGTGATGTACCGGAAGCTACACAGATGGTGATGGACCTGCGGGAAAATTATCGCATTTTTTGCAGCATTGTAGTGTATCCCGTTATTCCAAAAGGAGATATCATTTATCGTATCATTCCTACATCGGCACACAGTTTTGAAGATGTGGATGAAACTTTGAAAGCTTTTGAAGAGACCAAGAAAAAACTGGATGCCGGAGCTTATAAAGCTGCCGATATTCCAGACATGGCAGAAGCATAAATTTTTAAACGCTTATCAGGCAATCCGGGCGACTGCCCGGATTTTCTTTTTAAACAAATGCTATGACAAA
>DGQO01000227.1 GCA_002400445.1 Chitinophagaceae bacterium UBA4412 | reverse complement strand
ATGAGAATGGCATCTTTGATAGACGACTTGTTTACAGAATAAAGTTGTTCTTTAGTAAGCTTCAGGCCTTTCTTTACCATGTCATTATACACCTGCTGGCCCAATAGCATGGGCAGCCACATCCCTTCGTCTGCACGAGCCTGCAGGAGGCTGCTGGCAAGTACAATCGCAATAATTAATTTCTTCATAATTCGATCATTTTTTTTGTGTAACAAACCTACTCATTTTTTTATGGAATGAGAAGGGTTAGAGATATGGGGTTTAAATTGCCGGCAATTTGTGCAAATGAAATATTTTGCAGCCTGAATCAACTTTGTACATCTTGCAACAAACTTACATTATAGCCGCAGCCGGTTTCCTGGCTGGCCTGCTCATTGGTCTTATCTTTCATTTTGTGCGCTTTACGCAGCTTAAGAGAGAATTGAAAAGTGCCCAGGGTTTTTTAGAAAGTGAAAAGCTGATGAAGGAGAATATGAAGAAGGAAAATAATACACTCTTTGGACTTAAGGCTAATAAGGAGCAGGAGCTGGCGAAAAAGCTTGCGGATGCACGGGCCATGATAAAACGGATGGATGAAGATATCCTGCTGTTGCAAAAAAGCAATGAAGAAACAGAAAATCAATTACGCATTACCCAGCCGGAATTGCACGCCATTAAATTAAAATTGATAGAAGCACAGAACACACTTGCCCGCCAGAAAGGGCAAAAGGGCAAATAATACATGAACCGTATAAATCCTGATATCGATATTATTGCCAGCTTGCTGGAAACCGTGATAGCCAACCGCCCGGAAGATGAGTTTTGCAAAAGTTTGCTACGTCAATACCGGGAAAGAGGTGGCTTGAGCAAGANNCATACCGCAGGAAGAGCAGGATGAGGAAGCCCTGCAACTTGTAAAAGCTATTCTTCAGAAATTTCCCCAACATAAAAGGGTGCTCTATTTCAACTTGAAAATGGAGAAACGCCAATTGCTTTCTGCCCCGGAGAAAGATGAACTCATCAAGTTTTCTAAACTACTTCTCAGGAATTAAAGGACAAGCCCTTCCTTTACATAAAAGAGGCAGCGCTAAGGCTGCCCCAGGAAGATATATACTGAAAATACTAATTCAGGTAAGCAGAATACATCCAAATTAATTTTTCCTGCTGGCGGATGTAATCACTCATCAGGGCATTCGTGCCCTCGTCTCCTGCTTCCTCGGAAAGATTCAATAAGGCTCTTTCTTTTTTGAGCAGAATGGAAAATCCGTCGATCACGGCTTGCACAGCTTCGTTACCTTCGGTCACGTTTTCCCGGGCAGGGATTTCGGTTTTAGCTAAATAAGCCTTGAAAGTATGGGAAGGCTGGTGGCCCAGGGTGAGGATCCTTTCGGCTATTTCGTCAATCTTGAGTAGGGAGTCATTGTACAGTTCTTCAAATTTTACATGCAATTCGAAAAACTGGCTGCCTTTGATGTTCCAGTGGAAGCCTCTTGCATTGATGTAAAAAAGCTGGTAATTAGCCAGGAGGTCATCCAAATTTGCAGCGAGTGATTTGGCCTTTGTTACATCCAGGCCGATTTTGTTTTTTTTCATGATAAAATTCATTTTTTATGGCGTTACGAAATCAAAGAAAAGCGCTTGAAAATAAACGAAAGCAAAAAGGAGTTAACTGAAACCCTGGCAAGCCGAAACCCACGCTGGTCGTTGAGTTTGCAAAGTTACCGGTTTTTAGTAACCAAGTATATTAATCAAAAAACAAACTGACATAAATCATATTTCGTGAAGCGATTATGAAGAAATTTTGTGGAGAAATTAAAAGACAGAAATTAACCTGATTTACTTACTTGTAAAACAAAAATTATGACTCACAAAAGTAGATTTCCTTTCTACGAATCTTCACCCGTGAAGGCTGAATTGGAAAGCTGGGTGAATGCCATCGCCAATCAGTGCGGGGCAGAAAACATCCATTGGTGCGATGGCACAAAACAGGAATATGACAACTTATGCGCTGCCCTGGTTAAAAAGGGTACGTTCATTAAACTGAACGAAGAGAAGCGACCAAATAGTTTTGCATGTTTTTCCGATCCGAGTGACGTAGCCCGTGTAGAAGATAAAACCTTCATCTGTAGTCGCCGCAAAGACGATGCGGGTCCAACCAATAACTGGATGGAACCATCTGCTATGAAGCAAGTGCTGAACGACCTGATGAACGATGCCATGAAAGGCAGAACATTATACGTGATTCCATTCTGTATGGGTCCTGTAGGTTCTAAATATTCCCGCTATGGTGTGCAGCTCACAGACTCTGAATATGTGGTGGTAAATATGCACATTATGACTCGTATGGGCGAGACGATCTACCCGCACCTAAAGCGTAACGAATACGTAAAATGCCTGCATACGGTAGGAGCACCCATCACCCCGGATACACCGGATACTTTGTGGCCAAACAATCCTACTGTAAAATATATCTCTCATTTTCCTGAAGAAAGACTGATCATTTCTTATGGTAGCGGTTACGGCGGAAACGCACTAATGGGCAAAAAATGTTTTGCACTTCGTATTGCATCTGTAATGGGTCGTGAAGAGGGATGGCTGGCAGAACACATGCTTATCCTGGGTGTAGAATCTCCTAAGAAAGAGAAAACGTACATCGCTGCTGCATTCCCAAGTGCTTGTGGTAAAACCAACTTCTCCATGATGATTCCTGCTAAAGGTGTTGATGACTGGAAAGTAACTACCGTGGGTGATGATATCGCCTGGATTCATAAGCATGATGATGGAGCACTTTATGCCATTAACCCAGAAGCCGGATATTTTGGCGTGGCTCCCGGCACAAACTATAAGACTAACCCTAATGCAATGGAAAGCATTAAGGCTAACACCATCTTTACTAATGTGGCCATTACAACTGATGGTGATGTATGGTGGGAAGGAATGACTAAAGAAGTACCAGAAGGATTGATTGACTGGAAAGGAAAACCATTTGATCCAAAAGCCGGAGCACCTGCAGCACATCCTAATAGCCGCTTTACTGCACCAGCATATCAAAACCCTGCTATTGATCCTGAGTGGGACAATCCAAATGGTGTACATGTAGCTGCCTTCGTATTTGGTGGCAGAAGAAGTACAACTATTCCATTGGTTTGTCAATCTTTTAACTGGAGCTTTGGTGTGTACACTGCCGCTACTATGGGTAGTGAAATGACCGCTGCTGCTTTTGGAGAAATTGGTAAAGTGCGCAGAGATCCATTTGCAATGCTTCCTTTCATGGGATACCATATGGGCGACTATGTAAACCATTGGCTACAGTTTGGTCGCAGCCTTCCTAATGCGCCAAGAATTTTTAGTGTAAACTGGTTCCGCAAAGACAAAGACGGAAACTTTATCTGGCCAGGATTTGGCGATAATATGCGTGTATTGAAGTGGATCGTTCAGCGTGTGAACGGACAAACAAGTGCGGTAGAATCTCCAATCGGCTGGATGCCACGCTACGAGGATATGGACTGGACAGGACTTGAAGACTTTTCAAGAGAAGACTTTGCTAAAGTGATGACCATTGACAGGGAAATGTGGAAAGAGGAATTATCTGGTCACGAACAGTTGTTTGAAAAACTGTATGACAAGCTTCCGAAAGAGTTCTACTTTATGAGAGATTTGCTCCTGAGTTCTTTGTGGAGAAGCCCTGAGCATTGGGAACTGCAGCCTGAGCATCATTGATTATTTAGCTCTTAGGAGCTTGAAAATATCTGCAGAAATGCTTTGACTTTTTCTTCTTCAGAAACTGTACCGTAGCAGGTACAGTTTCTGAAGATTAATTTCCCTCCCTCCTGGCTTGCTATAAGTTTGATAATTTTCTAAAATGTCAGCCGCATTGGATTCGTTACAAACTGTTGCCCATTAACAATCTATAGCAATTGCAATCTAAAGTTGGCCTGGAATAAATTTAAACTTATGAATTGGTTCACACAGTTGTTTACAGAACAATCCGTAGCACAATCTGTCGTCATTTACTGCCTGGTTATTGCAACTGGCATTGCCTTCGGGAAAATTAAAATATTTGGTATATCATTTGGCATCACCTGGGTGCTGTTTATCGGCCTGCTGGTTTCTTATTTTGGTCTCACCATTAATAAAGAAACAGAACACTTCGTAAAAGAGTTTGGCCTTATCCTCTTTGTATATTCTGTGGGCTTGCAGGTAGGTCCCGGTTTTTTTGCTTCCCTTAAAAAAAGCGCCCTAAGCAATAATAGCGTGGCTGCAGCAGTAGTGCTGCTGGGCGTAAGTATTACCCTTATCTTTTTCTATTTTACAAATAATCATATCGCCATCATGAGTGGCGTAATGAGTGGTGCGGTAACTAATACTCCCGGTCTTGCCGCTGCGCAGGCAGCAGTTAAAGATCTGGGTATTGCAGGCGTAGAAAATTCTACGGTTACCCTTGCCTATGCTGTGGCTTATCCTTTTGCAGTAATCGGTATTATTCTTTCCCTGATTATTCTAAAAAAATTATTGGGGGTTAACCTGGATACTGAAAGAGAACTACACCGCAGGCTGGGTTTTATTCAAAGTAATCGCCCGCTGTCTGTACACATCAATCTTGAAAATCAGCAATTAATTGGTCAACCGCTTCGCCAGGTTTTTCAACTCATTAACGAACCGGTTATCGTG
>DGQO01000041.1 GCA_002400445.1 Chitinophagaceae bacterium UBA4412 | reverse complement strand
CTCGGTGGTAATTGCTGCCTGGCGGGCACGGTTGTACATGAGTTTGAGGCTTTTAAGGAGTTCATTGGCATTCTCACTTGCTTTATCCATTGCTGTCATGCGGGCGCCATGTTCGCTGGCGTGCGCATCTAACACTGCTTTATATAATTGAGTGTTCAGAATCTTAGGCATCAACTCGGTTACCAGGGTTTCTTTACCGGGTTCAAAAATAAAGTCGGCTTTCTTATTCGTTTGGTTACTTGTAATCCGCTGCACCGGTAAAAATTGCTCAGCTACAAAGCGCTGGGTGCCTGCATTTTTAAATTCGCTGTACACGAGTTCCACGGCATCAATTTCTTTATTAGAAAAGGCGTTCATGGCATACTGTGCGGCTGCCTGCACTTTATCAAAACTGAGACTGCTAAATAGTTCCCAAAACTCATTTACCACTTTAAAATTGGCCTTGGTAAAGTGTTCGTAAGCTTTCTTGCCAATGGGTAATATGGTTACGTTGCCACTGTGGAACTGACCTTCATATTTTTCATGAACAAGTTGCTTAGCCAGCTTAATGAGGTTACTGTTATATCCTCCGCATAAACCACGATCGCTGGTTATTATAATGATGAGTACTTTTTGTGCTGGCCGTTCGGCCGCCAGTGCCATAGACATATCTGCCTCACTGCTGCTCACGATATTAGAAAGCATTTCCTGCAGCTTATGTGCATAGGGTCGCATTTGGGTGATGGCATCCTGCGCCCGGCGCAGTTTGGCCGCACTTACCATTTTCATGGCTTTTGTAATTTGCTGTGTGCCTTGAACACTTTTAATTCTGTTTCTTACTTCTTTTAATGCGCCGCTCATTAGTGGTTGATTTTATGCCGGGCCATCCAGAAATGATGGCTTTTTTTTGAGCGGCAAAGGTAGGGCAAAACCCTCGAAAAATACAAGTGCAAAATTGTGCTGCCAGCCAGCTCCGGGCATTTACATCTCATTTTTCTGTAATATCCTTTTCAGCTAAAAAGAAATGTGATATTTCTGAAGCTTCAAAACTGGTAAGTAGAACTTTGTACCTTTGCCCCCCTGTCAATTTGGCCAGAACGGCTGCATAGCACCAAATTTGACTATTTGAATTTTCAAATTAATTATCGCATTCTCATTAATACCCATTTATGTTAGGAGTTATTTCCAAAATTTTCGGCGGAAACAAGAGCGAAAAGGATGTAAAGCAAATCGCCCCGCTGGTAACCAAAACCAACCAGTTTTTTGACCAATATCAATCACTTTCCAATGATGAGTTGCGCAACAAAACCGTAGAATTCCGGCAGCGTATCCTAGCTCATCTAAAAGATATAGATGGCTTGATTTCTTCCAAAACTAAAGATGCCGATGCCTTGCCCTTAGAAGATATTAATGGAAGAGATACCATATATAAGGAAGTAGATATTTTAAAGAAAGACAGGGACAAGGAAATAGAAAAAATATTACTGGAATTGTTGCCTGAAGCTTTTGCTGTGGTAAAAGAAACCAGCCGCAGGTTTAAAGAAAATACGGTCATCGAATCTACAGCTACTGAGCTGGACAGAACCCTGGCAGTGGGCAAGGATTATATTACCATTGAAGGTGATAAAGTATTTTTCAAGAATCACTGGACTGCAGGTGGTGGCCTTATAACCTGGAACATGGTGCATTATGATGTGCAGCTTGTGGGTGGTGCCGTACTTCACAGTGGTAAAATTGCAGAGATGGCCACGGGTGAAGGTAAAACCCTCGTGAGTACTTTACCGGCCTACCTCAATGCCCTGGCTTCAGAAGGGGTGCATATCGTAACCGTGAACGACTACCTGGCACGGCGGGATAGTGAGTGGAACGGTCCCATATTCGAATGGCTGGGCCTCACGGTAGATTGTATTGATAAACATGAGCCCAATTCTGATGCCCGCCGCAAAGCGTATAATGCGGACATCACTTATGGCACCAATAATGAATTTGGTTTTGATTACCTGCGGGATAATATGGTGCATAGCCCGGATGAAATGGTGCAGCGCAAGCATCATTTTGCCATGGTGGATGAGGTGGATAGTGTATTGATTGATGATGCCCGTACGCCACTTATTATCAGTGGACCTATTGGACGCAGTGATGATACCCAGCAATTTTTTGATCTGAAGCCACGCATTGAGCGGCTGATAGAAGTACAAAAGAAAGCCACCAATCAATACCTTATCGAAGCAAAGAAAAAAATAGCCGAAGGCAACGATGATCCAAAAGATTCCGGGCTTGCCTTAATGCGTGCCCACCGGGGTTTGCCTAAGAATAGTGCCCTCATCAAGTTTCTGAGTGAGCCGGGTATGCGGGTAAAATTGCAGAAGAGCGAAAATTATTACCTGGCAGACCAGCAGAAGGAAATGCCGAAGGTGGATGCGGAATTGTATTTCACTATAGACGAAAAAAATAACCAGGTAGAACTTACAGACCAGGGTATTCAACTCATTACCGGGCAGGGAGAAGATCCGGATTTCTTCATCTTGCCAGATATTGCGGTAAAGCTGGGAGAAATAGATAAAACGGATTTGAATGCAGAGGAAAAACTGCAGCGTAAAGAAAACCTGTTGAATGAATATGCCATTAAAGCAGATCGTATTCATACCGTACAACAATTGCTCAAGGCCTATACCCTTTTTGAAAAAGATGTGGAGTATGTGGTAATGGATGGGGCAGTAAAAATTGTGGATGAGCAGACGGGCCGTATTATGGAAGGCCGCCGCTACAGCGATGGCCTGCACCAGGCTATTGAAGCAAAAGAAACAGTAAAGATTGAAGCTTCTACCCAAACATACGCTACGGTTACCCTGCAGAACTTTTTTAGAATGTACCACAAACTTTGTGGTATGACGGGTACTGCGGAAACGGAAGCTGCTGAGTTATGGAGCATTTATAAGTTGGATGTCGTTTCTATTCCTACCAATGTGAAAGTGATTCGTAAAGATGAGCAGGATAAAGTTTTTAAAACAAAGCGGGAAAAATATAAGGCGGTTATTGACCAGGTAGAAGAAAACCGGGGAGCTGGCAGGCCATCCCTAGTGGGTACAACGTCTGTAGAGGTAAGTGAATTGCTGAGCAGGATGCTGAAGCAAAAAAATATTCCGCATAATGTATTGAACGCAAAGCAGCACGGTCGTGAGGCGCAGGTGGTGGCCGAAGCCGGTATGGCTGGTGCAGTTACCATTGCCACAAACATGGCCGGTCGTGGTACGGATATTAAGCTGGGCGCTGGTGTAAAAGAAGCTGGCGGTTTGGCCATTATTGGTACCGAAAGGCATGAAAGCCGGCGTGTAGACAGGCAGTTGCGTGGTCGTGCCGGACGGCAGGGTGATCCCGGTAGCTCATCATTTTATGTGAGCCTCGAAGATGACCTGATGCGCATGTTTGGCAGTGAGCGTATTGCCAGCCTCATGGATAGGATGGGCTATAAAGAAGGTGAGGTCATTCAGCATGGAATGATCACAAAAAGCATAGAGCGGGCGCAGAAAAAAGTGGAGGAAAATAACTTCGGTATCAGGAAGCGCCTGCTGGAATATGATGACGTAATGAACAAACAGCGTACCGTGGTATATGGCAAACGTAACCACGCTTTGTTTGGCGAGCGGCTTGCACTCGATCTCGATAATGCATTCTATTCTGTAGCAGATGGGCTCATCAACTCATTTAAAGAAACCACAGATTTCGAAAGTTTCCAACTTGCCGTGATCATGCATTTTGGCTTAGATACCGATATTACCGCCGAGCAGTTAGGAAAAGATAATGCACAATCATTAACCAATCTATTGTACAACGAGGCCATCGTTAATTACAACCGTAAGAAGGTCACGCTTGCGCAGCAAACGCTGCCGGTGATTTCAAATATCCGTAAAGAGCAGGGCAATCATATTGAGAACGTAGCCGTACCATTTACGGATGGCAAAAAAGGCATACAGGTACTTACCAACTTAGATAAATACCTTGCCAGCAATGGAATGGATTTAGGTGCCGCTTTAGAACGCACCATTACGCTGGCCATTATTGATGATGCCTGGAAAGAACACCTGCGGGCAATGGA
>DGQO01000208.1:20810-25910 GCA_002400445.1 Chitinophagaceae bacterium UBA4412 | reverse complement strand
TGAAAATCTATAAAACAGAAATAACGCCGGGGCTAAACAGTCATATATCCATCCTGGAAAGAGATGAATCTTTTTTCAAGGCGCCATTTCATTTTCACCCGGAATTAGAATTGGTTTACATCAAAGAAAGTAGTGGTAAAAGAATTATTGGAGACAAGATAGAATCCTTCAGCGCAGGTGATATGGTTTTTGTGGGCCGCAACCTCCCGCACGTCTGGCTAAACGACGAAGTGTATTACCAGGAAACATCAACCTTACGGGCAAAAGCCATTGTCCTTTATTTTAATGCTGATGTATTAGGCCCTGTTTTTTACAGCATGGAAGAAACGGGAATGATTTGCGATTTTTTCAAAATGGGAGAAAAAGGAGTACAGGTTAGCGGTAAAACCAAAGAGATTGTAGCAGGGAAATTAGAAAAAATGCGCACAAAAAAAGGCCTGGATAAAATCATTGGCTTATTTGATATTTTTAATACGCTGTGCAGGTCAAAGGATTTACGATTGATAAGCAGTGAAGGGTATCAACCGGAAATAGGCCATGCAGAAACAGACCGGCTGAATGTGGTGTATAAATTCGTTCAGGAAAATTTTAAGTCAGAAATTTCATTGAATAAAGTTGCAAGCCTGTCGCTACTCACACCGCAGTCCTTTTGCAGAATGTTTAAAAGAAAGACCAACAAACCTTTCATAGCGTACCTTAATGAAGTGCGCATTTCAAAAGCTTGTGAGTATCTCCTTGATACGGATTTGCCCATTTCTGAAGTAGCTTACCAATGTGGTTTTAAAACCATCTCCAACTTTAATAAGCATTTTAAAGAAATAGCTAAATCAAGCCCAAAAAGATATCGGAAAAATACTTTAAGACTGGCATACCAAAAATAACGGCGGCCCGTTTTCCCCGGCACTAAATGCGGATGACCGCATTAAATAGCACGGTCCAGGTGTACATATCCACCATCTACATAAATTAATTGACCTGTGGTATGAGATGATTTTGAAGATAAAAGAAATGCCACCATATTAGCAATTTCTTCTGTAGTGGTCATCCTGTTTTCAAAAGGAATTTTTTCGGTTATTTCTTTTAAGCGCTGCTCAGGATTGTCGAAAGTTTGCAACCATTTTTCATAAAGAGGTGTAAGGGTTTCTGCAACAACAACAGCGTTAACCCTGATGCCATAAGGCAGCAGTTCAACTGCCCACTCCCGGGTGAGTGCATTGCGACCACCATTTGAGGCAGCGTAGGCAGAAGTATTTCCCTGGCCGGTATCCGCTGTTTTAGAACTGATGTTTACAATGGGGCCCTTGCTTTGTTTTAACCAGGGCAAAGCATGATGTGCCATTAAATAATAATGCACCAGGTTCTTGTGCAATGAAGCCATGAAATCTTCATAGTTACCTTTTTCTAACCCAATGCCATCGTTTACCCCGGCATTATTTACCAGGCCATCAATCCTGCCAAATCGTTCAACAATTGATTTTACGGCTGCTTCACATTGTGCAGGGTCAGTCAGTTCTGCTACCACCTGGAAAGACTGTTGGCCTTGCAATTCCAGCTCATCCACTAATTTTTGATTATGGATTTCCGTGCGGCTTATGATCACGGGGATAGCTCCTTCATTGGCCAGAACCTCTACAATTCCCCCACCAATGCCCCTGGCACCGCCTGTTACAATAATTACTTTGTGTTGAAGTTGCAAATCCATGATGGAGAATTAAAAAGTTTAGGAGTATTCCGTAAAAGTTATTCAGTACATTTTGAACAAATTATTATAGGCTAAATATTCTGTTCATCAGCACCCACTTTTCTCCCGGCTTTGCAGTGGGTAGTGCTTGCTGGTATTTCCACATCAGTTCTTCCCATTGCCGAACCGTTTCATTTGCCGCATCCATGGCTGCTTTTTTTTCAAAAGTAAAACCATCACCAGCTTCCATGATCATAAACAACCTGTTGCCGGCACGATAAATTTCTAACTGATCAATCTTTGCATTTTTAATACTACTGATGATTTCCGGCCAAACCTCCCGGTGCATTTTTTCATATTCAGCTATCAGGGCTTCATCATCTATTAAATCCAATGCCAGGCAATATCTTTTCATGTGCATTTTTATTGATAGGCTTTTGCAATTTGTTTACTACTGCCCAGTCCTTCTATGCCCAGCTCAATAACATCACCGGGTTGTACGTAGATGGGATGGGGCTTTATACCGAGACCAACTCCGGGTGGTGTTCCGGTACTGATCACATCGCCAGGTAACAGCGTCATGTACTGGCTGAGGTAATGAACGAGGAAAGGTATTTTGAAAATTAAATTAGAGCTATTGCTGTTTTGAAATGTTTTACCATTTACCATAAGCCACATCTTTAAATTATTTACATCCTCAATTTCATCGGTTGTACAAAGCCAGGGACCTAGCGGCGCAAAGCTATCACAGCTCTTACCTTTTACCCATTGCCCGCCCATTTCCAATTGAAAAGCTCTTTCGCTATAATCATTATGCAGGCAATAACCGGCTACATAATCCATGGCTGCATCTTCTTCCACATAACTTGCCTTCTTTCCTATCACCAGGGCCAGTTCAACTTCCCAGTCTGTTTTTGTACTATTCTTTGGGATGATTAAATCATCATCAGGACCACATAAGGCCGTGGTTGATTTGAAAAATATAATAGGTTCTGCGGGAATAGCTGCCCCGGTTTCCTTTGCATGGTCACTAAAGTTTAAGCCAATACAAATGATCTTAGATGGCCTTGCTACCACTGAACCAAGCCTTGTACCAGCAGGTATCTCCGGCAATGTAGGATTATCTGCCAGCGCTTCTTTTAATTGATCGAGTCCTCCATTTTCAAAAAAGGTTTCATCATAATCCTTTACAAAAGAGGAAACATCATACCATTTATCGTTTAAAATAATACCTGGTTTTTCTTTACCGGCCTCGCCGAATCTTATCAATTTCATATCTGTATTTTTTCTTTTCGTTATTCATCTTCAGTATCATACTCTGGTTAAAACAACCCAATTTCCGCAATGCTGGGCTGCAACCTTGATGACAAAATGCAGAGCCTGATTTTTGACGTAGTGAAAGGTTTAAACTTTAATAAGCGCTTATAACCAATGGTAGTGCCTTCTGTAATTTTTATCCAATGTCCATTTTGCCATCCCTCCAGCTCAAACTTTTCTACCCGCTGACCCTTGCTGATATCTTCCTGCAAATTACAAACACTGAAAGTCTGTTCATTCTTTAAATCTAAGGCTATCGTGTATTGGCTAAGCTCCTTTTTCCAGGTTATTGCAGTCGCATCTTTTCCATCAAATAACAAACGGGATTTACCTTTTTTAGGCAATTTCAATTTAGCATCCTTCGCCAGGTTGTTGGAGAATAGATCGTCTCTCAATTTGGTCCATCCCACTAAACTTTTTATATCGGCATCGCTTAACAAGCCTTTTCTGTCCGGCGGTATGTTGAGTAATAAAACACCGTTCCTTCCCACAGCATTAAAATAGATGTCTAAAAGTTTTTCTGGCGATTTTACTTTATCATCCTCCTGGCTATGATAGAACCATCCTGGCCTTATAGATACATCCGTTTCTGCCGGGTACCAGGCAAGCGCTTTTGCCTTCAAAATTTTTTCCCGGCTACCCAAAACATCTCCACGCATATCACCCGTGGGTTTTATAGCAACCGATGTCTGCGAGTTACTTGAAACTTCTGCTGCATCCATTACATTCACGGGCACCACACTCCACTCCTGCTCCCGGCCGTAACCTGTTTCCGTACCCACCCATCTCACATCAGGACCCATGATGGCAATTACCGCCTGCGGTTGTAAATTTCTAATTACTTTATACCACCTGTCAAAATCATACACCTGCTTTTTACCATTTTTTCCCTCTCCGTTAGCACCATCAAACCAAACCTCATCTACTGTTCCATAATTGCTTAGCAACTCTGTGAGTTGTTGCACAAAATAATCGTTGTACGCTTCCGTACCATAGGATGGATGATTTCTGTCCCAGGGAGATAAGTAAATGCCAAATCCAATATTCATTTCCTTACATGCTTCGCTTAATTCTTTTACCACATCGCCTTTACCATTTTTCCATGGTGCGTTCTTTACAGAATGATTGGTGAACTCGCTTGGCCATAAACAAAAACCATCATGATGTTTTGCCGTTATGATCACTTGTTTGATTCCTGCATCTTTACAAGCCTTTACCCATTGCCTCGTATCTAATTCGGTTGGATTAAATATAGCGGGGCTTTCTGTACCATCGCCCCATTCTTTATCCGTAAACGTATTTACACCAAGGTGAAAAAAAGCGGTGAGTTCCAGTTGCTGCCAGCGTAACTGCCTTGCGGTAGGTTTCACATTTGCAGCCTTGCGTATAATATCATTTTCTGTATCCGTTGCAGAAATTTCTACATAATTATTAATCTGTGCCTGTGAAACGGATAACTTCAAAATCAGCAGCATTAAAAAATAGCCTCTTTTCATTTCAAGATATTTTAATTAGTTGTTCAATTTGATAAAGCCGCCATCAATGGGATAATCGCAGCCGGTAATAAATGCAGACTCATCACTGCATAAGTACAACGCCAGCCCCGCCACTTCTACCGGCTCTGCCATACGGCCAATGGGTTGGGTTTTAGATAATTTCTCAAACATTTCTTTTTCCTGGCCGGGATAGGTTTTCTGGATAAATCCATCCACAAAAGGAGTATGCACCCGGGCAGGTGAAATAGAATTGCAGCGAATATTTTCCTGGATATAATCCTTAGCCACACTCATGGTCATAGACATTACAGCACCTTTGGCCGTAGAGTAAACAAACCTGTCTGGCAAACCGACCCAGGCCGCTATGGAAGCCATATTTAAAATAACACCACCCGATGATTTTCTTAATTGTGGAATGGCGGCATGAATACAATTGTACACCCCTTTTACATTTACATTCATTACCCGATCAAAATCCGCTTCGCTGGTATTGTCAGCTTTACCAATATGGGCAATGCCCGCATTATTTACCAGGATATGAATATTTCCAATTTCTTCAAACAGGTTATCTACATCTTTTTGGCTGGCTACATTACATAAATGCAG
>DGQO01000208.1:19005-20736 GCA_002400445.1 Chitinophagaceae bacterium UBA4412 | reverse complement strand
TTATAACGAAACGCCTCTTTTCCAGGGAATAAAATCGTCCTGGTTTAATTGAACAGCTTTAGGAATCACTTCTCCGCTAGCAGCTTTTATACAATACTCCAGGATATCTTCGCCCATTTGCTGTATTGTTTTTTCTCCGCTGATGATTGGTCCGCAATCTATATCTATGATGTCTTTCATGTGAGTGGCCAGTTGCGAATTAGTGGATACTTTAATGGTAGGACATACAGGATTTCCGGTAGGTGTTCCCAGGCCTGTAGTAAATAAAATTAAAGTGGCACCTGCCGCAGCTTTACCTGTTGTAGCTTCTACATCATTACCTGGCGTACACACCATATTCAAACCGGCTTTTGTTGCCGGTTCTGTATAATCCAAAACATCTGTTACGGGAGAAGTTCCGCCTTTTTTTGCAGCACCCGCCGATTTTATTGCGTCTGTAATTAAGCCATCTTTTATATTTCCGGGAGATGGATTCATGTAGAAACCAGAGCCCACCGCATGCGCTTGTGCATCGTAGGTTTGCATAAGGTCAATAAATTTTTTGGCCGATGCTTCTGTAGTACAACGATCAATGATGTTTTGCTCTACGCCACAGAGCTCAGGAAATTCTGCCAGTAAAACAGTTGCCCCAAGTGCCACCAGCATATCAGCGCCATAGCCCACGGCGGGGTTTGCAGAAATGCCACTGAACCCATCGCTGCCACCGCATTTTACACCCACACATAACTGGCTGAGCGGAACTTCTTCTCTTTCTATTTTATTTAAAGCTACCATGCCATTAAAGGTTTCCCGAATGGCTAATGCAATTAATTCCTCTTCACTTTTAATTTGCTGCTGTTCAAAAACAAGTACTGGCTTATCAAACTCAGGATTTAATAATTGAATATCATCCTGCAAAATTTTTGTTTGCAAGTGCTGGCAGCCCAAACTCAGGATGGTAATACCGCCCACATTGGGATGATTGGCATAAGCTGCCAGCAATTTGCCCAATGTATTTGCATCGTCCCTTGTGCCGCCACAACCCCCATGGTGATTCAGGAATTTTACACCATCTATATTTTTAAAAAGCCGCTCTCTTTGTGGAGTGGAAGTAAGCGCAAGATCAAAATTTGAAGTGTCTCTTCCCTCTCTAAAAGCATCCACCAGTTGCCTGCTGTATGATCTATATTTTGCATCAACTGCATAACCAAGTTCCTGTTGTAGCGCTTCTTTAATNNAATTTCCGGTCTTTAAATCTTGAGACATCCGGTGGCGTCCATTCATAATTTGTATTTCGATATGCATATTTTTCAGCGGCATGTTTTACATTTTCCGTGGTCATTCTTGCTCCAGCCAGTACGGGGTTCTGCGTTTTGCCCACCAATACGGCATACATGTACACTTCTTCTCCGGCCTCGAAATTTTTTGCAAAGAATTTATGCTTTGCCGGAATGTTTTCCTGCATGGTAAACTGCGTGCCATTCCAGGTGACCACTTCTCCCTTTTGCAGGTTTACCAGTGCTGTAATTACATTATCCTTTTCATGAATTTTAATAATATTATTCATCTCTAAAATGATTTGGTTTTATACCCTTTCCATCCAAACAAAGCTGTTACAACAAAGCAAACCAAAGGAACAACATAACCATATTGTATATTTTGGGTAACATCACTAATGTAACCTAAAAGCGGCGGCAACACTGCTCCCCCTACGATGGACATGATAATTAAACTGGAAGCAGATTTTGTATC
>DGQO01000208.1:17777-18896 GCA_002400445.1 Chitinophagaceae bacterium UBA4412 | reverse complement strand
GCCTGCTTCTCCGTAATGCCGGCAGCCTTGGTTGCAAACAATACCAGGAAACTTAAAACGCATACCTGTGCCCCCACATAAAAGAATTGTGCAACAACTGCCCACTTTAAATGTTTATGTGCAAAAGCGTGAAAGAATCCCTGTTTTGCTTCGTTTTCGCTGTCGCTTATTTCCGGCAGTTTTATAAAAAAGAAAATGATGGCGACTAACAATATAACCAGGCCAAGTATGATGTATGGCAATTTTACGGTTGAAGTTTCAGACTGCAAATAGGCTGATTGTGCCGCAGAGGATAAATCAGAAAAAGCCTCGCTGCTCATTGGCGCATCAGATAAAATAAATTTCCCGCCAATAATAGGTGCAATAAAAGCAGCCAATCCATTAAACGACTGCGCAAAATTTAATCGCTGTGTAGAAGTTTCTTCCGGGCCAAGTAAACTTGCATAAGGATTTGCTGCGGTCTCTAAAATAGTAAGTCCGCAGGCTACAATAAAAAGTGCGCCCAGGAAAAAGATATACTGCATATTATTAGCTGCCGGCACAAATAAAAAACAGCCAAGAGAGAATAAGATGAGCCCTGTTAAAATTCCCGTTTTATAACCAAACTTTTTGAGTAATAAGCCCGCCGGAATAGCCATTAAAAAGTAGGCAATAAATACTGCAGAGTCCACGAGGGAAGCCTGCAGCGTACTGAGTCGGAATCCTCGCCTTAAATGCGGGATAAGAATCGGATCAAGATTATGCACAAAGCCCCAAAAGAAAAACAGGCTTGTTACCATAATAAAAGGAAAAATGGAATTGCCGGTAGCAGAAGTTTTTGTAAGCTTTGGGTTGGACTGTAATGGCATAGACCTCTTTTAAAAGTAAGAAAGCAAAGTACGCTATAGTAAGCATCCATTTTTACACTTAATTACCCAATACTGGTACAATATTACCTGCCGGCCCTGGTTTTAACTGTACCAACAATAAATTGATATCTTGCCCGGGTGAGTTGTAGCTTACCGTACAGATAAATATTTTTTTACAAAAAACAGTAGATATGCATAGAAGACAAATCATCTGTGTAGGGAATGCATTAGCAAAGGCGGGCTATTTAATTTTGCTGATTTTGATAAATCC
>DGQO01000208.1:17005-17673 GCA_002400445.1 Chitinophagaceae bacterium UBA4412 | reverse complement strand
ATTGAAGGAAACAAAGAATTATCGGTTTCGGGTAGCTCCAATCGGAAAAAGAATTTTTGGACTGGCGAGGATTTTAAATCGATGGGAACTTACTTTAAAGAAGCTGGCTATGAAACGGCATATTTTGGAAAATGGCATTTGAATTTCAATCCAAATGATAGCGTTGCACACGGCTTTGAAACGACTGAATTCACAACGGAAAACGGTAAGGATGCCTTATTGCCGCAAGCAGTGAACAATTTTTTGGAGAGAAAGCACAAAAAACCTTTGATGGTATTTATCTCTATTTTAAACCCTCATAATATTTGTGAGTATGCTCGTTTTCAACAGTTGCCCAATGGGCCGATTGGGGACTTACCCGAGCTGCAAAAACTACCTCTCTTAAAAAAGAATTCGCTCCCACCATCCAATGAAGCCGATGCCATGAAACTTATGAGGGAATCGTACCAGAATAATTTAAAGTTATTCCCTGTAGGCAATTACACTGTCGATGACTGGCGCCGCCTGGCATGGGGCTATTACAGGCTCATCGAAAAAACAGATTCAATTGTGGGACAAATACTTTCTTCTATTAAGAATAACGGCTTTGATAAAAATACGGTTGTTGTTTTTACCAGTGATCATGGCGAGAGTTTAGGGGCGCATCTCTTCAATCAAAAAACAGTTTT
>DGQO01000208.1:15237-16943 GCA_002400445.1 Chitinophagaceae bacterium UBA4412 | reverse complement strand
ACTACCCAGATCATATATTGTTATACAAAATAAGATGGAGCAGGGAGAGGCCGTAGGCGGAATAGTTCCATTAGTACAAGGAAGAATGGTCAGGAGCGAGAGATATAAGTACTGCCTGTACGATACGCTGAAAAACCGGGAGGAATTTTTTGATTTGAAAAATGATCCGGGCGAAACCAAAAACCTTGCCGGCGAAAAATCAATGCGTAGCCTTCTCGTAAAACACAGAGCTTACCTTAAAGAATTTGCTATGACTTACAAAGATTTCTATGCTATCATGATGCTGGAATATCTAAAGAACAGGTAGAAAAAGGATAAACAAATTGGCTTAATGCACCATAATGGTTGCTGGCACCTCCTCCACATAGTGAGACGCTTGCGGTGGCTGATGGCTCACTTTCTCGTTAATAATTTTCATCATCATTTCCATGGCTCTTTCACCCTGCTTAAAAGGATATTGTTCCAGCGAAATGATGGGCGGATGCTTAGTATAGGCAGTGATGGGCAGATTAGCATAGCTGGCAAAAATGATCTCTTTATTCACTTTTACTTTGTGTTGCGTGGCATATTGCACGGCATCCATGTGCACGTAATCATTAAAAGAAATAATAGCCTGCGGCGGATGTTTCATCTCCAGGAATTTTTTCATGACCGCATTCGTACTTTCTTTTGAGAAGTCGGTTTCTTCTACCAACTGCATATCCACTTTCAATTTTTGTTTTGCAATACCCTTAATATAGCCCTGTAACCGATCTCTACTTGCGGCAAGCTTTGCAGGCCCATTAATCAGTGCAATACGGCGGAGATCTTTTGCAAAGAGCCATTCTACCATTTCACTTGTACCCCGCTCCATATCACAATATACTTTGTTCACGTTTTGCAAAACAGGTACCCGGTCAAAATAAACAACAGGAATATCATTCTTTTCGAATGCAGTGAGATGATCGTATTTGTTGGTATTTTTTGAGAGGGAAATAATCAAACCATCCACCCGCTGCTTTCGCATAACACCTACTACCCTTTTCTCGGTTTCAATATCATCATAGCTCTGCCCAAAAAGAATTGTATAATTATTAAGCATCGCTGCAGATTCGATTCCACTAATGGCCGCAGAAAAAAAATCTTCCCTGATATAAGGTAGCACAACGCCAATAATAAAAGTTCTTTTTTGTTTAAAAAAGATGGCCTGCGTATTCGGTTCATAACCGAGTTCTTTGGCCAACTCGTGCACTTTGTTTCGGGTACCCAACCCAATACGGGTATTATTGTGCATAGCACGGGATACCGTAGAAACAGATACTTTAAGCCGGCGGGCAATTTCTTTTATCGTGGGGTTTTTACCTTCCATTGCAATCAGCTTCTAATATACAATAAAAAGCAGGTTCTTAAGAGGTGATTCTAAAAGGGGGAGATATAAAAATGCTGGTGAAAGATTTTTAGAAACAACTATTCAAAACTGAGGCGCCCAAAATATTCGGCCAAATGAAAGTCTGGTGCGGGAGCCTTAATATCAGACCATGAGAGGAAGTGAGGGTCGGGCAACAGATCGCCGCACTTATAAAAATTAGCCCGGCAAGAGGTATGCTTTAATGCTTTTATAGGTGTAAACTTAAAAAGTTTCAATGGCAAAAAGCTGGTAAGCTCCCAACTAATGGTTTTACCGCTCTTAGATTTTATTTCTGACAAAGATTTTATTCCACCAATCA
>DGQO01000208.1:1972-15232 GCA_002400445.1 Chitinophagaceae bacterium UBA4412 | reverse complement strand
GGTGTTTCTCGCCCTGATTTCATTTTCCTCCACAAAGTATTTTAATAAAATATGCGTTGCATTGTAAGAAATGGCAAAAGACACTTTGGGCTTATAAGGATAATCTTTCCATGGGACAAATTTAAGTTTGTGCTTTGCAGATTGGTCAAGCCATAAGGACGCTTCCTTTGCTGATGAGATGTCTCCATGGTTTGGCATCTCCTTAATTGTAATTGCTTCCACTTTCATGTAAATCGCATAATTAACATACGCAGGGTTAAAATAAGTAGGCATTGCTCAACACAACACCCACCTTACATTGCCTGCCTGCTATATGAAATAATTTAAAACTTCCATCTTACAAATGCCTCCATGGCTTCATATTCTGCCAGGCCAAGTTTATTGTAAAGCACTGCTGTTGCGCTGTTGCGGGCTTCAGCTCTCTCCCAGAACTCCCGGTTATCACTACCCTGGAACACTACGCCATCTTTTTGAGACTGGTGTTTAAAAATGCCATGGCGCTTTTTCAATACCTGGTCGGGGCTCATTGGCACAACCATTTCTATCAAATCAATATCCCACTCTGCCCAGGCGCCCTTGTATAACCATACCCAGCAGTCTTTCATGAAATCTTTACCCTTCAATCTATTCACCGCTTCAAATACACCATCCAGGCAAACTTTGTGCGTACCGTGCGGATCCGCCAGGTCTCCAGCCGCATAAATTTGGTGAGGTTTAATCTTTTCAATTAATTCTGCAATGAGCACAAAGTCTGCTTCACCAATGGGCATTTTTTCAATAGCGCCTGTTTCATAAAACGGCAGGTTTAAAAAATGTGCCTGCGATGTGGGTATGCCCACAAAACGACAGGTGTTTTTTGCTTCCCCTCTCCTGATGATTCCTTTTACATAGCGCAATGCTGCGGTATCTTTCTCGCCATCCTTTTTATGCCTCAAAAAAGCCAGGGCTTCATCATAAATCCTGTCTGCCTCCGGGCTTTGAATGCCGAATTGTTTATTGTAATCTTTTACAAATTCAATAAAGCGAAACGCTTCATCATCAGCCACAGCAATGTTTCCGCTGGTTTGATAGGCTACATGTACCTCATGGCCCTGGTCTACCAGGCGCTGAAATGTGCCACCCATAGAAATGATATCATCATCAGGGTGCGGACTAAATAACAGTACTCGTTTTTTTGCCGGTGTTGCCCGTTCGGGCCGGTTACTGTCATCTGCATTTGGCTTGCCACCAGGCCAGCCAGTAATGGTATGTTGCAATTGATTAAAAACGGCAATGTTCAGGTCGTGTACCTCGCCGTATAAAGCAAGCAGATCACTTAAACCATTTTCATTAAAATCGTTTGCAGTAAGTTTTAAAATGGGTTTGCTGATAGCAATGGCCAGGTGCGTCACTGCTTTTTTAATCATGTTCTCCGTCCAGTTTACACTGTCCGTAAGCCAGGGCGTTTTAATACGGGTAAGGCCGCCGGATGCAGCTTCATCTAAAATAAAAGTTGCATTATGATGTCCCTGCAGGTAAGAAGCAGGTACAAATTCTGTAACGGGGCCCTCTACTGCCTGGCGAACAATTTTTGCTTTGCCTTCACCCAGGGCAGCAAGCACAATGCGCTTTGCTTTTAAAATAGTGCCCACACCCATTGTAATGGCTTTGCGTGGCACATTATTGATAGCGCCAAAATCATAAACAGCATCAGACCGGGTGAGATGATCCAGTGTAATTAATCTTGTTGCAGAATTTACATGCGATCCTGGCTCATTAAAACCAATATGACCATTTCGGCCAATACCCAATAACTGGAAATCTAAACCGCCGGCAGCTTCTATCGCACGCTCATAGGCTTCGCAGCTTGCCTTCACTTCCTGCTGCGGAATATTACCATTTGGAATTTGGTAATTACCTGCGGGAATATCAATATGCTTGAAAAAGTGTTCCTCCATATAGTACTTATAGCTCTGGAAAGAATCTGGATCAAGCTGGTAGTACTCATCGAGGTTAAAACAAATCACATTTTTAAAACTAAGTGTGCCCTCCTCATACTTTTTAATGAGCGCCTGGTACACTTTCCTGGGTGTAGACCCGGTAGCTAAACCAAGCACAGCAGGCTTTCCGGCCGCATTACAGGATTTAATGATTTCCTCTATCTCATCCGCTATAAGTTGGGATGCTTCTGCAGCAGAAGCACAAATCACCGTTGGAATTTTTTCGTATGAAAAGGTATTTACATTCTGAAAGGTTTCACTGCTCATAATTAGATTTTGTGTGCAGCTATCAAAAAGGAGATGGCGTAAGCTGATAGAATGCCTGCTCCTTCTCTATGCACCTGTTTTTAAAATGGGAAAATGGCATTTGCAATCGCAAATTTATCAAAAGAATACCGTGGTTTTCTGTGCAAACGGTTGTGCAAGATTGAATTTGAGCAAACGGTTGTGCAGGTTTTAATAATTACTTTGACCTATTTTCAATTTCTAAATCGATTTCCATATGCAGCCCACTCAAAATAACAAAAGTGCCATTGTTATCATCGGTATCCTTTTTTTCGTGTTCGGATTTGTAACCTGGCTTAACGGGCCGCTCATTACTTATGTGAAGCTGGCCTTCGGACTGGATACGGATTCTAAGGCATTTATGGTAACTACTGCCTTTTACATGGCTTACTTTTTCCTTGCCCTTCCCTCTTCCTGGATATTACAGAAAACCGGTATGAAAAAAGGTATGGGCCTTGCGCTGATGGTGATGGCCGTGGGTACGTTTTTGTTTGGACAATTTGCAACGGACCGGAATTATTCAATGTCTTTAGTAGGCTTGTTTGTTATTGGCTCGGGCTTATCGCTGTTACAAACAGCTTCTAATCCCTATATCAGTATTATCGGCCCGATAGAAACGGCTGCAAGACGCATCAGCATTGTTGGTATTTGTAATAAGGTAGCAGGCATCCTCAGCCCAATTGTACTGAGTGCTTTCGTGTTGAAAGGTGTTGATCAACTGGAGCAAAAAGTTGCATCAGCCAGCGGTGCTGAAGCCAAGAATGCTATCCTGAATGAATTTGCTGCAAAGGTGTACACGCCTTACCTCGTGATGTCTATCATACTCATCATGGTTGCACTATGGGTGATGAAATCTTCCCTGCCAGAAATTAAATCATCAGAGTCTAATAAAGAGGCCCCGGTAGTAGGAAATGCTAAACAGAAAAGCAGCATTTTCCATTTCCCACATTTATGGTTAGGTGCTATTTGCATATTCGTGTACGTAGGTGTTGAAGTGATGGCAGGAGATGCCATTGGCACATACGGGAAAGGGTTTCATATCCCTACAGATCAAACAAAATATTTTACATCTTATACCCTTGCGGCTATGCTGGTAGGCTATATCATCGGGCTCATTGCTATCCCGAAATATGCGTCGCAGGAAGCTGCATTAAAATATTCAGCCGTGCTGGGCATTCTCTTCACCATCGGCGCATTTTTTACACACGGTTATATTTCTGTAGCTTTTGTAGCAGCGTTAGGGCTGGCAAATGCTTTGATGTGGCCCGCTATCTTCCCGATGGCCATTAAAGGACTGGGAAAATTTACCGAAAAAGGATCTGCATTGTTAATAATGGGTATTGCCGGAGGTGCTATTATTCCGAAAATTTTTGCAAGTCTGAAAGATCATTACAACTTTCAACTGGTGTTTTTCGCACTCATGATTCCTTGTTACCTGTACATCTTATATTTTGCCATGAAAGGGTATAAAGCAGGCCAGGTGAAAATACCGGCTGGGCTTGGTGCATTAGAACAGATATAACCCAGGTTATTCGTCTTTTTTATCTTTAAAATATCGTTTAAAAAGATCGAGTTTAAACTGCACATTNNGCTCATGTCTGTATTGCCTCTTTTACTGTAGAGTCCTTCTACAAAAAGCGAGAGTACACTACTTTGTATTTCCATGCGGGGAATGGTAATTTCTCCCTGGTGGATGGTCATTGCATTTTTCAATTCTGCAAATTCGATATTATCAAAGTCCCGGTTTTTAAAAACGAATTTTTGAATTTTTTTTATTGGTTCAAAATTGACCAGCTTACCTTTTTTGAGGGAGAAATTTATGGTACCTTCAGGCGAAAGTGGTTGCACGGCGCCCGTCTCATCTACTGTAAGCCTTACATCAGCCATAGCATCCAGGCTTCCTTGCAGGTTTTGGCTGCTGATGCCATCCTGGCCAAAATTTTCAAATGCAACAAAGAGTTCTTGCACATTTACATGATTCACATTTGCCTTTAAACTCGCCTGGTGCATCTTGTTTGAAGCCTGCAAAAGTTTACCACTCACCAGCATGCCTCCGCCGGCCGTGTTCATCTGCACTTTGTCAAGCAAATATTCATTTTGTAAAATGGTAACTGCAGCAGAGACTGCATTTGCCTGGAATTTCTTGTAACGCATCTTATCGGTGTGCAGCGCCAGGTTTATCCTGCTTTGATCCAGTAATCTGTCGAGCCTGCCAGAAAAGCTATTTAACGTAGCATCTGTTTCGGAACCGGTATTGTTCCTCGCTCCCAGCAGAAAGACAAAGGATGCCAGGTTCAGATCGGGGGAGTACACATCATAATCAAGTATGACCTTATTGGGAGCAGAACCAATAAGCGTGAGCGCATTGGCTGCATTGCCATTCATGATAATTTTATTGCCCAGTACTTCAAAACGCATTTTATTCAGGGCCACATTTGAATTTCTGAAAACGATATCGCCATTCAAGCCGGAAAGCTCTACATTCCGGGGTGTATATTTTGCCTTGCCATTGCTGATACTAATGTTTCCATTCAGGAAAGAATTTGTATTATCGTTGCGTTCCATGGGACCATCATAAGCGAGCAGCACAGTCGCATCCCCAGCAGTAAGTTTTAGAGATTTTGCATTCATCAATTCATTGAGCTGAGGCAGCGTGAATGCAGAGCGAAGGTCGCAATGCAACTGCGGTTGTGTAAGGTTAAGTACTTGTATGGTCCCACTCTTAATGGGCAACCCATGCCAATTAGCTTTAAAGTCATTTAGTTTAATTACAGAGTTAGGATCTTTCCTGGGCAGCCCGGGCGTTACTTCATTTTTATAAAATCCTGTAAAACTCGCCTCCGTAAAATCCATAAAAGGAGTAGTCATATTGGTACCCTTGGTTCTGAACTGTACGGTGATGTATGGCTCTCCTCCCTTTAGTGGTCCATGTAAATCTGCAGTAGCAGAAATGGGCTGGGTTAAAGTAACCTGCGATAGCGAAGAATCAATTCGGGCAGGCAGCAACTGTTTGAGTGCTGCATACTTCGCATCTTCTACATTTACTTTGAGCATAAACTCCGGGTTCTTTTCACCAAGATCAAACTTTCCATTGAGACTGAATGGATGCCCACCAAGGCGAATGACGATTTGATCAAAAGTCAATACCTGGTCAAGCTTTCCATACATTAATTTTAAATCAGACTTGAAGTCGGTATTCTGTAAAAAGCTGCCTTTCCGGGTGTTAAAAGCCAGGCTGTTTACTTTGAGATGAAGATCCGCTTTTATTTGGAGTTGCTCGCCCTGGTCATCCAACTTAATAGCAGCATCATACACCAGGAAATTAAAATTTTTATGGCGCTGTGCATCCAGTTTTATCAGGGAAACATTATGCAGATCGATGAACGATAAAGTTATTTCCTTATCCGTAACCTTGGGCCCACCGGAAGGCTCCTTTTTGGAGCGAAGCAAATAATTGTTGCTATACCCGTTGCTATCCGTAAATATAAAAATCCTCGCCTCCCGTAATCTTATGCCACGCACTGGTGATTGCTTGCGCAGCATACGAAAAATATTGACGCTCACAAACATGTCTTTAGCCTTGAAAAACGCCTGCTGATGTCTTGCATACAAACTGTCCGTAATCAGTACGTCCTGCGCCCGTATGGAAATCCTGGGAAAAGACGCAAAAAAACTCACATCTGCTTTTCCAATTTTTACGTCGCCATTTATTTTTTCACCAAGCTGTGCCGTTAGGTTTGCAATAATCTCTGCTTTATTAGCCCGCACATACAGGTAGGCTAAAAAGTAAAGGAGCGCCAGGAGCAAGAGCAATCCTGCCGCCACCCGCCAGGAATATCTGAGTACCGTTTTCAATCTATGCTGGGGAGTTTAAATTATTTTTGAGGTAAGCCACATATTTAAGCCGATTTTTGCGGGTCAAAAAATGATGTAACGTATGAAAATTCAGTTCTGGTCTATTGGTAAAGCACACGAAAGCTACATCAAAGAAGGAACAGAAATGTTTACAAAACGAATACATCATTATTACCCTGTACAATGGAATATCATTCCAAGTGTAAAAAATGCCGGCAATCTTGCTGCGCCCGAGCTTAAATTGAAAGAAGCAGAGCAGGTGTTGGCCGCATTAAAAAAAGAAGATTTCCTTGTACTGCTGGATGAACGGGGTAAGCAACTGAGCAGCGAAGGCCTTGCGGCAATGATAGCGCAGCGGAGCAATGAAAGTGTAAAGTCATTGGTATTCCTCATCGGCGGAGCATTTGGCGTACATGAATCCGTGGCACAGCGTGCTGGTTTCACCTGGTCGTTATCGCCATTGGTGTTTCCGCATCAGTTGGTACGGCTTATCCTGGCAGAGCAGGTGTACCGAGCCTGCAGCATTATTCGAAATGAGAAATATCACCATACTTAAAATAACATTTCCACAAACTGGGTAAATTGTAGTGCAGTAAACCACTCCCTGATCCCGCAAACTTATTCCATGGATTTTTTCGCCACACCTGTTACGTTTATCATCATTGCCCTCAATGTGATTTTTTCTTTCGCCGGATTTTCCAGCCAGGCGCTCATCAGCAAAGGCATTGGCTGGCCCTACCGCACCCGGCAAAACGGAGAGTACTATCGCTTCATCAGCTCAGGATTTTTACATGCAGATTGGATGCACCTGCTGTTTAATATGTTTACCTTTTTCTTCTTTGGTCAGAACATAGAATTGATTTTTAAGCAGGCAGGCCTCGGTGGAAGCATCGCTTACATCGGCTTGTATGTTTTGGGATTGATTGTTTCTGATCTGCCCTCTTATTTTAAACATGCAGATGATGCAAAATACCGTTCTCTCGGCGCATCAGGTGCAGTAAGCGCTGTGGTGTTTGCCGCTGTTATTTTCAATCCCTGGCAGAGTGTGTATGTGTATGGCGCAATTAAAATTTCGGCCTTACTCTTTGCAGTTTTGTACATTCTTTACTGTGTGTATATGGGCAAGCGTGCGGCAGACAATGTGAACCATGATGCGCATTTATGGGGGGCACTCTTTGGCCTGGCCTACACGCTTGTTTTAATTGCGGTGCTCAGGCCGCAACTGTTTAGTATTATCTTCGAAATGCTGAAACGCCCCAGCTTATTTGGGACCTGAGCATTGAAATAATAAGCAATGCGTTGTAGAAGGCCGCAGTTTATAACGATCATCAATGCGATGACCTACTACCCAAAGAATTTGCTTATTGGATTCTATCACCCAGATATTTTCTTTTTGGGCTAAAGAAAGTTTTTGATCAATAAAAAAACGACTCAGTTTCTTTTTCTTTTTCATACCCAAGGGGTAAAAATAATCTCCTTTCTTCCATTTGCGAAGCAAGAGTGGAAACTGAATAGCACGACGGTCGAGGCAAGCCAGGCTCGCATCAGGATTGATGGGCGGTGGGGCTGATTTTGCAAGCATTGATATACTACCGCCAGCAAAATGAATTTCCTGTGCGGCTTCTTCTATCACGATAATTTCATCCTGTGCATCTTGCAATGGCGACAGAATAAGCCAGCGGCGATTGCGCAATAAACGATGTGTAGCAGATTGTACAAATTTTCCAGAATCACTTTCTACCAGTTTTGCTGCCGCCTCCGCCTGCTGTGCCGAAAAATGGCAAGGCTTTAAAATTTCCCATAATACGGTGCGCCATGCGCCGGTGTTCAGCAATTTGAGCACAGGAATATGTACCGTGCCTTTTTGCTTAACCACTAATTTTTCCGTTGTTTTCTTAATGGCCTCATCATAAATAACCTGGATATCCCTGAAGCGGCTGGCATTTGCCTGCAGGTTTTCTGTGGCTTGCGGATAAATATTTTGCAGCAGCGGAATAATGTTATGCCTGAAAAAATTCCGGGTATAATGGTCTGTTGCGTTAGAAGCATCTTCTCTAAAAGCAAGCCCCTGCGAGTGCGCAAAGCTGAGCAATGTTTCTTTTTTGGCAAATAACAAAGGCCGTACAATTACACCCGCTTTTGGCAGGATGCCTTTTAAGCCAGCGATACCCGCACCTTTGAAAAAATTCATGAGAATCGTTTCTGTATTATCATCAGCATGGTGTGCGGTAAGCAGCCAGCAAGCTTTGTTGGTGCCTTGCTTCATTTGCGCCAGCAACTCCTTAAACCAATCATAACGTAAGATGCGTGCGGCCTCCTGGGTTCCCAAATTATTGGCTTCGCAATAATCATGGGTATCAAATTTTTTTACGAAGAAAGGAACCTGGTAATGCTGCGCAAGGGCTTGTACAAAGATTTCATCTGCATCACTTTCTTCTGCCCGCAATTTAAAATTGCAATGCGCTATAGAAAAATCAAATCCTGCCTGCCGGCACAGTTCGCAAAGCACTACAGAATCTACACCACCACTCACGGCAAGCAATAACCTGTCAGACTGCACAAAAAGCTTCTGGCTGCGAATGTAATCTTGAAATTGTTGTGTTAAGTTCATGCGGCCATGCAGGCATGCGTATTTAGGTAAAAATTATTCTTCAATCTCTTCAAGCGCCATCCGCAGTTCGTTCAGGCTGTGGTTGTCTCCGGCTGCTTTCGCTTCTTCCATGCCCTTTCGGTAAATGGCCATTGCTTCATCATAGGCGGCGCTTCTTTCCAGCAGTTTTGCCAGGTGGTAATACGAGCCCACATATTGAGGTTCCTTCTGCAGAATTTGCTCAAACAATTCCCTTGCGGGAGCATCCTCTCCCAGCTTTATATACTCCAATGCCAGGGCATGTTTTAAGAAACTATCCTCCGGGGATGTTTTCAGGTATTCTCTTAAAGTCTCTATTCTGCTCATGTTACAATTTTTTGCCGACGGGCTAAAAAGCTATCTTCGCAACGCTTATATTTGCACATAGTTGCATAAACAACTTATTTAAACAGCACCCAATTTTTTAAATATGAAGATTTTAGTTTGCATTAGTAAAACGCCCGACACCACAGCAAAAATAGCCTTCGCAGATAACAATACGAAATTTGCACCCGAAGGTGTGCAGTGGATCATCAATCCTTACGATGAGTGGTATGCCCTTGTGCGTGCCATTGAATTAAAAGAAGCAGACCCTGCTACGGTATTGCATTTGATCAATGTGGGCACTGCAGATAGCGACCCCATCATTCGCAAAGCACTTGCGCTTGGGGGCGAAGAAGCCATCCGGGTGAATTCTGATCATGCAGATCCTTATTTTATTGCTGCGCAAATAGCTGCCGTAGCTAAAGAAGGCGGCTACGACCTGGTGCTTACCGGCAAAGAAACCATTGATTACAACGGATCTTCCATTGGCGGAATGCTGGCCGAAATTTTAGATTTACCTTATATTTCTCATGCCCTTAAGCTCGACTTGCAGGGCAGTGAAGTAACTACTGTAAGGGAGATAGAAGGCGGTGAAGAAACCAATAAAGTGAGCCTGCCGCTGGTGGTAAGCTGCCAGAAAGGAATGGCAGAACAGCGTATTCCAAATATGAAAGGTATTATGGGGGCCCGGAGTAAACCATTAAAAGTGGTGGAACCTGTGGCTGCAGACACGCTTACTTCTATCCGCAACTTTGAAATGCCGCCTGCTAAAGCCGGTGTGAAACTCGTAGATGCAGAACATCCTGAAGAGCTTGTGCGATTGCTGCATGAAGAAGCTAAAGCCATTTAATTCATTTGAAATTTTGATCAGCAGGATCAAATCACCAGAAAAATATTAAACATGAGTGTATTAGTTTTTATAGACCAGGCAGATGGTCAATTCAAAAAATCATCTCTTGAAGCAGCCGCTTATGGTGCTGCAGTAGCTAAGGCAATGGGCAGTAAAGCGGAAGCTGTTGTGCTTGGAAACATCACCGAAGATGCTGCAAGCCTGGGCCAATACGGTATAAGCAAAGTGTTTACAGCAGCAAATGCCACTTTAGACACTGTGGATGCCCAGGTGTACACAGATGTACTGGCGCAAGCGGTAGAAAAATCTGGGGCTGATGTAATCATCTTTACCAATAACAGCACGGCCAAAGCGGTGGCGCCCAGGTTGAGTGCAAGGCTCAAAGCCGGCCTGGTAGCGGGTGCCGTGGCGCTTCCGGAAATAAACGGCGGATTTTCTGTAAAGAAAACGGTGTTTAGCGGTAAAGCCTTTGCCCATGTGAATATTGAAACAGCAAAAAAAATAATATCACTCAACCCCAACAGCTACCACGCTGCTGCCGGCGAAGCGGTAACTGCCACAGTGGAAGCATTTGAGCCTGCTATCAAAGCAGGTAAAGTGCAGTTAGTTTCGCAGAACAAAATAAGTGGTGAAATTCCGCTGAGTGAAGCTGAAATTGTAGTGAGCGGAGGCCGTGGTTTAAAAGGTCCGGAAAACTGGGGTATGATTGAAGAACTTGCTAAGCTACTTGGTGCAGCCACAGCCTGCAGCCGGCCCGTGGCAGATGTGCACTGGCGCCCGCATCATGAGCATGTGGGACAAACAGGACTGGCCATAGCACCAAATCTCTATATCGCCGTGGGCATCTCCGGAGCTATACAGCACCTGGCAGGCGTAAATCGCAGCAAAGTGATTGTGGTGATCAATAAAGATAAAGAAGCACCGTTTTTTAAAGCCGCAGATTATGGCATCGTAGGCGATGCTTTTGAAGTGATGCCTAAAATCATTGAAGCCGTAAAAAAGCTGAAAGGAGTGGCATAGCTATATTATTTACAACGCATTAAAGCCTTTCAGATTCTTTTGAAAGGCTTTATTTTTTTATATTTGCCCTTTGCTTAACCCCTCATATATCACCAGGCAAACAGCCCGAAGGACATGAAAAAGATAGAACTGGAAATTGTAGCATTATCTCACAGCATTACGCAAACGCACTCTTATGCGGTGGTGCTGGGCGAGGTAAACGGCCTGCGTCGCCTGCCCATTGTCATCGGGGGATTTGAAGCCCAGGCCATTGCCGTGGCGCTGGAAAGAATGAGTCCAAGCAGGCCTCTCACCCATGATCTGATGAAGAATTTTATGCTGGCTTTTAATGTAGAACTGCATGAGATCGTTATCAACGACTTGCAGGAAGGTATTTTTTACTCCAAACTAGTGTGCAGTTCTACCAATGACACTGTAGAAATTGATTCCCGTACTTCCGATGCACTGGCCCTTGCCGTGCGCTTTGGTTGTTCTATCTATACTTTTGAACATATTCTTGACCAGGCTGGTGTAATGATGGAAGACGATGGTAAAAAAAGCAGCAGCGTTTCTGCCACCGTTGATGCGGAACCTTCTCCAAATGACGATCTCAAACAGTTAAGCCTTGAAGACCTGCATACTTTGCTCAAGGAAGTTTTAGAGCATGAAGATTATATCCGTGCAATTGCTATAAGAGATGAAATTAAAAGCCGGGAAAAATAATTGAGCCTTCGTTTTCTTTATATCGTATGCCTGCTTAGCCCTAATATATTGCTGCAGGCACAACCCATTCTCAAAGGAAAAATTGTAAGAACCGATAACCTTGCCCCCATCGCCGGTGCAAGTATTTACATCAATAACACCTCCATTGGCACAAGCTCTGCAGAGGACGGCAGTTTTAGCATTAGCAATCCAGTGAATGGCGAACTCATCATTTCCGATGTGAATTATGAGCGCATTATTATCAAGCTGGTTGTAAATGAAATTCCAGGAAAGAAATTCCTTTTTAAAATGTCGGCAAGAGAAGATTTGCTGGAAAACATCCTCGTATTACCTGAAGCCACAAGGCGAAAGTACCTTGATATTTTCAGGAAGAATTTTTTAGGCATCACTCAAGAAGCAGACTACAGCAGGATTACAAATCTGCAAGCGGTAAATTTTATTCCAGGTGATGCGCCAGGCGTTATTGTAGCAGTATCTGATACCCCTTTGCACATCATCAATAAATTACTGGGTTACGATATTATTTTTGACCTGGTCAATTTTTCTTACAATCCCAAATCAGGCGAATCTTCTTTTTATGGATATACCCGTTACAAAAGTTTAGGCGATAAATCCCGTTGGAAAAAAAATAGAAGGCATGCCTATTATGGCAGCGCATTGCATTTCTTCAGGTCGCTCACAGTGGATAGATTAAGTGTTGAACATTTTGAAATGTATCTTGTAAAAACAGATTCCCTGGCGCAGAATAAGATGGATATCGCCATGAAAACAACGGCGCAGGATATCGTAAAACAGGATTCTGTAAACCATACTTACACTTTACTTTTCCCGGAAAAGCTGATGGTGCAATACCTGAGGGAGCCAGCGGGAAAAAAGTACCTTTCCAGCAAAGTAATGCTGAGCGGAAGTTTTCCAGGCGGCTCAATATCTTACCTCATTCGGAACGGGGGAAATATTATCATTGATACGTTTGGTATTGTGCAGGATCCGATGAGCCTTTTATATAACGGTTACTGGGGCTATGAAAAAGCAGCTAACTTGTTGCCCTATAATTATTTTCCTACAGAGTAAAAAAATATGGTAGTATTTCCAAACGCAAAAATTAATCTTGGCCTCCAGATTCTCTCCAAAAGGGATGATGGATACCATAACCTGCAAACCATTTTTTATCCCCTGGCTATACATGATGCTCTTGAAATAATAGCTGCAAAAAAAAGCACTAAGCAAATCAGGTTTGCATCTTCCGGTTTGAGTGTGGGGCAGCACACAAATGATAACCTTTGCTTTAAGGCCTACCAGCTCATCAAAATTGATTTTCCTGCCCTGCCAGCAATTGAGATGCACCTGCACAAAGTAATTCCTATGGGTGCGGGATTGGGCGGGGGTTCTGCAGACGCTGCCTTTACCCTTAAACTGCTGAACGAATTATTCCACCTGCAATGTGATAATTCCCGCCTTAAGGAATATGCCCTGCGCCTCGGCAGCGATTGTCCTTTTTTCCTGTATAATAAACCTTGCATTGCCACCGGCCGCGGCGAAATATTTGAGCCGCTCGCTTTAGACCTTTCTGCTTATAAAATTTTGCTGGTTAATCCCGGCATTCATGTAAGTACTGC
>DGQO01000208.1:0-1846 GCA_002400445.1 Chitinophagaceae bacterium UBA4412 | reverse complement strand
TGCATTATTTTCAAAGATGGGCGCAATAGCTTATTTTTGAACAATCAGTAACACTTCTACCATAGCGTTCTTAGGTACAAACCTCGACTTGCTCAATCACTGAGGTGCCCGGCCAGTGGTCCTTATTTCCCCTTAACAAGATCTATCATTCGCCCATGCATTTATGGCATGGCACATCATCCATCTCATGAACAATACAATAACAAAAGACGCACAATACTACATTAATCTCGAAGAAAAATATGGCGCACATAATTACCATCCCCTGCCGGTAGTGTTATCCAAAGGCAAAGGCATTTATGTGTGGGATGTAGAAGGCAAACAATATTTCGATTTCCTGAGTGGTTACTCGGCGGTAAACCAGGGGCATTGTCACCCCCGCATTATACAGGTTTTGCATGAGCAGGCAGAACAGCTCACACTTACCTCAAGAGCGTTTCATAACAACCTGCTTGGCGAATACGAAAAGTACATCACCGAATATTTTGGGTATGAAAAAGTACTGCCCATGAATACCGGCGTAGAAGGTGGCGAAACAGCCATCAAACTTGCCCGGCGATGGGGTTATACAGTAAAAGGCATTGCAGAAAACCAGGCCAGGATTATTTTTGTGGAAGGTAATTTTTGGGGCAGAACAATGTCTGCAATCTCCTCTTCTACCGATCCCTCCAGCTATAGTCAATTTGGCCCCTTTATGCCAGGTTTTGAGGTGATTCCCTACAATGATCTTGCGGCACTCGAAGCGGCCATCAGTCATCCTGATGTTGCCGGATTTATGTTTGAACCGATACAAGGTGAAGCCGGTGTAGTGGTACCATCCGATGGATACCTCACTGGTGTAAGAGCGNNCCGGATATTTTAATTTTAGGAAAGGCACTCAGCGGCGGCGTTTTACCGGTAAGTGCAGTGCTGGCAGATGATGAAATTATGCTTACCATAAAACCCGGCGAGCATGGTAGCACCTATGGTGGAAACCCGCTGGGCTGCAAGGTAGCCATGGAATCCCTGGCAGTATTGAAAGACG
This sequence comes from Chitinophagaceae bacterium UBA4412, assembly GCA_002400445.1. Taxonomy (GTDB): domain Bacteria; phylum Bacteroidota; class Bacteroidia; order Chitinophagales; family Chitinophagaceae; genus Ferruginibacter. The sequence continues at coordinate 822 of DGQO01000208.1, read as the reverse complement.
AAAACTTAGCAGAAAATGCAGCCCATATGGGAGAAATATTTCGCCGGCGAATAGGCGAACTACAGAACCCTCTTATTGCGGAGATTCGTGGCCGTGGCCTGCTCAATGCCATCGTTATTAATCAACCTGAAGAAAATGCGGCCTGGAAACTTTGCCTCCTGCTCATGCAAAATGGCTTGCTGGCCAAACCAACGCATGGTAATATCATACGCCTTGCTCCACCTCTTATGATTGATGCAGCAGAATTGGAAACTGCTGTAGAAATTATGGAAAAGAGTTTGAGAGAGATGATGCACTAATTCGAACGAACCAATAAACTAAATTTACCCGATGCGGAGCTCTACACCCTGGACAAAAAATTTATTAGTTGCTTTTAATGACGGGCTCACTATTGCATTCTGCCTGGCGATTATACTTATGACCGCTGCAACTGCAAAAAGTATCATCATATTAATAGGGGTCAGTTTGTTTATTGCGTTACTCACGGGTCTTGCAGCCTATTTTTCTGCCCAGGACCGAAGTAAAACTTTTAGTGAAAGAACCGCCCTGCAGGATGCAACATTGCAAGCCGAGGAATTGCGCAAAACCATATCAATGTACAAGGCCCTGGATTTTGATGACAAGATGCAGCAGCAGGCAGCCATTGATATTGATGAAGATGCACGGGCCTGGAAAAATTATTTACGGCAAAATTTACCGTCAAAGGAAAAGCAGGCAGAGCCGGCATTTATCAAAACTGCATTAAGTGTTGCGCTTTCTTTTTTTCTGGGAAGTTTTATGGCAATTATCATCCTGCAAATCTGGCCGCTTCCTGCGCACTTA
>DGQO01000069.1:2542-3846 GCA_002400445.1 Chitinophagaceae bacterium UBA4412 | reverse complement strand
TGCTTTTTGTGCCAAAGGAGGTATTCATCAAATCAAAAATCATCAACTTTTTTCTAAAGTGTAATCTGCTTTCTATATTCCTGCTTGCCTTATTTTCCGGTGTGGCCTCTGTGGCTTTCCGCATCAGTGAAATCTTTAACGTGGCCTCCATTTTCCTCTTCACTTATCTTGCTACAAAGCTGCCTTTTGGTAAGTTGAATATTTTTGTTGTCGTACTCGTGGCTGTAGGATTTTTCCTGGTAAATGTGATTATTGGCCATTTGGTAGGCCCCTATTATCCTGCCAGTTTAAAATAAGAAGAGGTTGGCCTTACTATCCTTTAAGCATCGCTTTTAAATATCGATAGTATGCATTGGGTATAACTCTGAGCGGTAAAGCTTTTTCTTTAATGGTTAAATCAATGCTGCGCAAAACCGGCTCAATAGTAAGAGATAGAAAGCTCAGGAGGATATAGGCCACCGGATTAAAATATTTCTTCCAGTAAATTCTCCTGGAATTAATGGAATAAAATAGCCGGTTTGCCTGGGCTTTATCACCTGTGCCGCCGGCTGCATGCATGATGCTATTTTCCTTGTTGTAGAAAGTTTTTAAACCCTTAGCGCTAATGCGCTTGCTCAGGTCGAGATCTTCAAAATATACAAAGTATGCATCATCCATGAAACCAACTTGCTCAATGATGCTTTTCCTGATAAGCATATAACTGCCCATCACATGATCTACATCAGCACTCTTATTGTGGTCCCAATCAATCATAACTGGCACAGGGGTGAATATGCGTGGAAAAATCTTAGATAAGCCAAGGAGGTCTGCAAGCGCAGTGCCCACTTTAGGAAATCTTGCACAGGTGCGCAGTACGGTTCCTTTATAATTATGTTGTTGCGGCCCGGTAACAGCGTAATCTCCGTGTGCTTCCAGGAATTGAACAAGGTTTTCTAGTACTTCTGGTGATGATTCTGTATCAGGATTAAGCAGTAAAATATAATCGCCCTTGCAAAAGGGATAAGCCAGGTTACAAGCCTTGCCAAAGCCAAGATTGGTTGGGCTGCTTATAAAATGCCCGGCATCTTTTAGCAGTATAGCAGAATTATCGGTAGAACCATTGTCCACAATAAACAGATTGCACTGTATGCTATCACTCTCGTAACCCAGGTAAGGCCTTACTGCCTTTAGCGTCATGGCGCCCGAGTTCCAATTGATCACAATGATATCCACTACTTTTTTCATTATTCCTTCCTGTTTTAACCCAGCATCTATTGAATGCGCAGCGTTGCCATGGCTTCGGTATCGTCTGTGTACATTGACAC
>DGQO01000069.1:1667-2407 GCA_002400445.1 Chitinophagaceae bacterium UBA4412 | reverse complement strand
GCAGAAAAATTATTATAACCTGCAGCAGCATCCTGCAGCAGTGTTACGAGCGTATCGTTTGGATGGGGTTGCCACCAGTTAAATTGTTCTGTATAAAACCACACATACTCATCAGTGGAAGCCACCGCCAAATCAACATTTTTTTTCAGCCAGGCCCATTTTTGTGGCCGGGTAAGGCCACGCTCAAATTGCGGGATGGTNNTAATTTTGCTGTATTGTTTCGCAGAAAAGTAGCAGCATTAAAAAACTGCGAAGGCCGGTCATACCAATACGCATTTTCATTGCCATCTATAATGCTGGCTGAGCCAGATTTACCTTCCAAAATGCCTTCAAAAAAAGAAACCAACAATACATGCCGGCTGTCTTTGAGCGGCATCACTTTTATTTCTGGAATTACCAGCCCTGCAATCCAGGCAGAAAGAAAGGAAAGATCCTGTTTGGCGCTTTGCAAACTTCTGATGAATGTAATTCCTCTCTTTTTTACCATTGCCTGCACCTGTGCGAGTGTTTTGCCTGGGTACTGGGCAGCCGAGAATGTCCAGGGATTATCTTTCTTACTTTCATTATAATACTCGGGATCAAAGAAAATTCCCCGGGCTTTTGAAGCGGTTACTGCCTCGGACAGCGCCGCCAGGTTTTGCGCAAATAATGTCCACATTTTATCGTCAAACCAATGGGGTCCTGAGGAGCCGTAACCTCGTAAAATGATAAAGTTGTCTGTGTATTTGCCCCAGGGTAAG
>DGQO01000069.1:719-1585 GCA_002400445.1 Chitinophagaceae bacterium UBA4412 | reverse complement strand
AAAAAATATCGCAACAAAAAAGGAAAGTATTTTTTTAGTGCTGAGCATAAGAGGCATTTTGCAAATGGTGAAACCCGGGATCAGGAAAAGAGTTGCATAAATTTTTCACGGGTGGCTGCTACGGAATAATTTTTAATGATATGCGCCCTGGCTTTCCGGCCCATCTCTGTTCTTAGTTCGGGATTGATGAGAAGCGCCTTTAGTTTTTCTACATACTCACTATTGCGCTGCGCCCAGTAACCCGTTTCGCCATCAATAACGATGTCTTTATTAGCACCTTCCGGGCTTACAACCGCAGGAATGCCAAGGCTCATATACTGGATGGCTTTAAAGCCACATTTTCCTTGCTCTGCTGCACCATTGGACAGGGGCATTAACCCAATGTGCATTTGCAAAAGATCTTTTATTTCTGTATCAAATTTCCATTTACAAAATTCGTATTCCAGGTGTTCAAACTCAGGGTCTTTATCTGCAATAATTAAAAACCGGAAGCTATGTTCCTGCTGTAGTTGCCTTATTGCGGGCAGGATCATTTGAAGGTTAAAAAAATTGGTGAAAGTACCGGTCCAGCCTATGCATACGGGTAATTCGCTTTGGTCTTTTACCACATTGTGCCAATGGTCTGTATCTACTACGGTGGGTATGATGCGTACGTCTTTGCAATATCGCCGGGCATAGTCGGCCAGGAAAGCATTACCTACTACAACGGTGCTGCTCATCTGGCAGATATTAGCCACCTTCCAGCTACATTTAAGTAAGGCGGCACCGGGGTTTGCCGCAGAGGAAACCCGCAGCCAGATGGCATCATCAAACTCAAAAAGCATTTTCTTTCTAAAAAGCCTGGCTATCATCCATTCAAAAACCGG
>DGQO01000069.1:0-565 GCA_002400445.1 Chitinophagaceae bacterium UBA4412 | reverse complement strand
TTCTAAAATTTAGTTATTCCTGCGTTGCGATCAGCGCAGGGAACAGGTTTGCGGCAAATGTATTAAACTCGGGGCTAAAAATGTGATAAAACGGGGATGCACAAGGAGTTATTTATGAGATGATAACTTTTGTATTTTTGCCACCACTTAAAAAATTATGACAACGATCCTCATCACTGGTGGCGCTGGTTTCATTGGCTCTCATCTCACTCGGCTTTTTGTAACAAAGTACCCAAACTACAAAATCGTAAACCTGGACGCATTAACCTATGCCGGCAACCTCAACAATCTTCGTGATATTGAAAANNGAGCACAATTTTTCCGGCGTGCTGCATTGTGCTGCAGAAAGCCACGTAGATCGCTCCATTACAGATCCCCTGGCATTTGTAAAAACCAATGTGCTGGGTACCTGCAACCTGCTTATAGCAGCTAAAAATCACTGGCAGGGCAACTACGAAGGCAAGACATTTTACCATATTTCTACAGATGAAGTTTATGGATCCCTGGGCGAAACAGGCTTTTTTTATGAAAGCACTGCTTACGATCCCCGCAGTCCATACTCAGC
>DGQO01000293.1 GCA_002400445.1 Chitinophagaceae bacterium UBA4412 | reverse complement strand
GATATTTTACACGTGTTTGCTGCTATTGCTGACTCAGACACTGCTGTTGCAAACTTCCATGCTGACGAAAGCACAGACAATATACAGCCTGGCCTGGTGCGGAATTCTCCTTTTCTTACCCACCCGGTTTTTAATATTCATCATAGCGAAAGCCAGATGATGCGTTATATTAAAATGCTGGAGAATAAAGATCTCAGTTTAAACACATCCATGATCTCTTTGGGTAGTTGTACCATGAAGCTGAATGCTGCTACGCAACTAATTCCAGTGAGCTGGCCAGAATTTAATAGTATTCATCCCTTTGCACCGGCAGCACAATGGAAAGGCTACCAGCAAATCATTGATGAATTAGCATTGTGGTTGAGTAAGATCACCGGCTTTGCGGCTACTTCATTGCAGCCCAATAGTGGTGCGCAGGGAGAATATACCGGTTTGCTTACTATTAAAGCTTATCACCGGGATCATGATGCAGAACATCGCAATGTGATGCTTATTCCCATTAGCGCTCATGGCACTAATCCTGCAAGTGCAGTAATGGCCGGCTTTAAGGTGGTAGTAACCAAGTGTGATGCCTCTGGCAATATTGATGTGGAAGATTTGAAGATGAATGCCAGTAAATACAAAGACAATCTTGCGGGCTTGATGGTAACCTACCCCAGTACCCATGGCGTATTTGAAGAAAGCATCAAAGAAATTTGTGAAATCATTCATCAGAATGGTGGTCTCGTGTATATGGATGGCGCAAACATGAATGCGCAGGTGGGCCTTACCAGCCCTGGCTATATTGGTGCAGATGTGTGCCACCTGAATCTGCACAAAACATTTGCAATACCACACGGCGGCGGTGGCCCGGGCATGGGTCCCATTTGTGTAAATGAAAAGCTTGCGCCTTACTTGCCTGGTCACTTCAGCCTTGATAATGGAGAAAAAGCCATTCATGCAGTAAGTGCTGCACCATTTGGTAGTGCAAGCATCCTGCTCATCAGTTATGGTTATATCAAAATGCTAGGAAGCCAGGGCCTTACTAAAAGCACTGAGTATGCTATCCTTAATGCGAATTACATGAAGGCGAAGCTGGAAAAAGACTTCTCTATTCTTTATTCCGGCAAAAATAATACTTGTGCCCACGAATTCATTATCGATCTCAGGCCGTTTAAAGCTACTGCAGGTATTGAAGCAGAGGACGTAGCCAAGAGGCTGATGGATTATAACTTCCATGCACCAACCCTCAGTTTTCCAGTGGCAGGTACCATTATGATAGAGCCTACAGAAAGCGAAGACAAAGCGGAATTAGATCGCTTTTGTGATGCTATGATTTCTATTCGCCAGGAGATTGCAGCGATTGAAAAAGGAGAAGCACCCAAAACAGGAAACCTACTTAAGAATGCCCCCCATACACAGTTCATTATTACCGCTGATGAGTGGAATATGCCTTACTCCCGGCAACAAGCAGCTTATCCGCTGGAATATGTGAAAGAAAACAAATTTTGGCCGAGTGTGAGCAGGGTAAATAATACTTATGGCGACAGAAATCTTATTTGCACTTGCGAGCCTGTGAGCAATTACATGGAAGCAGAAGCTTAAGCAGTTAACTTTTCATCTTAGCAGCGCCCTACGAAGGGTGCTTTTTTTTGCAAAAAATAAAGATTAAAAAAAATGGAATTGGGATAGTAAGATTTTGGTTACTTAGAAAAACGTTTAAGGCCAGGGAAAATAGCAGGCACCTTTCGCTGATACTCCTGGTAAGCACTACCAAACTGATCAACCAATTTCATTTCTTCGTAGTGAGTACCAATGACAGTATAAGTTGAGAAAATGAAAATGGTTACCAGGTTTGCCACAGTGGGGAAATATAATCCAAGGCCAAGTAAAAAAAGGATTGTTCCAAAATACAAAGGATGGCGTACAAATCGGTGGAGGCCATCGGTATGCAATCTGGATGTCTTGCTTTCTTCAAACACACCACTCATCTGCTTAAAATAACCCTTGATGCAAATAGCCATGATCATTACCCCGGTCAGCATGCATAAAAGTGCCAGCAATGTAACGGGCAAATTGCGGCTAAAAAGATGAACGGTGGGCGTTCTCCATTGTAAAATAATAAGCAATATCAATGCCCCCGCAGCAAAGAAATTGTAGAAAAGCCGGTAAGAAAGGACAGAAAAGCCAAATAATGCAGAAAGGGTGCGTTTTACCCTTGAAGCCGCTAAAACACTGTGCAGCAGGCCATATAGAATCCATAGTGACCACAATAAGAGCTGTTGGTATAGCATCTGCCTAAAGATATAAGTTTCATGTGGTTTGAAACACCTACATTTGCGCTTTATTAATACAATACAATCAAAAAAAAATGAACACAAAAAATCAAGGTACAGTTAAGTTTTTCAATTCTGAAAAAGGTTTTGGCTTTATTAAACATGCTGATTCTGACAAAGAAACTTTTGTACATGTAAGCGGCCTGATCAATGAAATCAAAGAAGGTGACCAGGTAGAATTTGACTTGCAAAACGGAAAGAAAGGAATGAATGCTGTTAACGTTACCGTTATCGGATAATACTATATCATTTTTCCATGAAAAGGGTTACAATTTTGTAACCCTTTTTCTTTTTAAAAATTTATAGAATCTTTTTCAATTAGGAAATCTCCTTTTCCTTTTCAGCAAATATCTTTATCAAAAAAAATACAATGAAAACTCATTTACTTGTAGCTGG
>DGQO01000235.1 GCA_002400445.1 Chitinophagaceae bacterium UBA4412 | reverse complement strand
GAATAAATCGGGACGACCTTTTTGATTGTTTGCCTGTTGTAATATTTTGTATATCAGCCGGCAATGTAACCAGTGTTGCCTGTTGATTACTTCTTAAGTGTATCTACTTTTACAGTAGAATCAACTGTAGTAGTAGTAACTACGGTATCAACTACAACTGGAGCTACAACGCTAGTGTCAACGGTAGTAGTTGTTTCTGTTTTCTTTTCGCCTTCGTTGCAAGCTGCGAAAGAAGCAGCGATAAGAGCAATTGCTAAAAACTTTTTCATTTTGTTGTTTGTTTAATTTTAAATTATAATTTGATAGTTAATACCCGGTCATTAAAAAAGGTAACCCAACTTTTTAAAAAATAATTTTTTAGGCTTATAATGGGTTACTTAAGTGTAAATAAAGTATTAATAACAGACAGGTGAATAGTATAGAAGAAGAACAACGCTTACTCCAGGGACTTGCCAGTGAGGATAAAACCTGCATTGAGCAGATTTACCGGGAGCATTATAGTATGATTCAATCCCTTGTGGTGAACAATAATGGCAGTGCGGATGATGCTGCTGATATTTTCCAGGAGTTGATGATTGTTTTGTATGAAAAAGCTAAATCGGGAAATCTTGAACTTCATTGTCAGCTAAAAACCTATTTATATGCGGTGAGCAGGCGCTTATGGTTGAAAAAGCTTTCGCAAAATCAGCGTTTCTCGGCCATACCGGCAGAAAACATTGAAGAACCGGTAGCGGCGGATGAAGATGTAGAAATGCACCAGCGGCGGCAAGATGAATTTAATATTATGGAAGCGGCCATGGGCAAGATTGGGGAGCCTTGTAAGAGCTTATTGGAAGCATATTACATTCAAAAGAAACAAATGCAGGCTATTGCGAGCGATTTTGGATATACCAATGCCGATAATGCAAAAACCCAGAAATATAAATGCCTTGTGAGATTGAAAAAATTGTTTTTTGCACAGTATAAAAATGTTGAATGATGGAAGATTCTTTACTTGTGGATGCCGTGGAAAGATTTGCTGACGGAAGTATGTCTGAGCAGGAAAGGATTTATTTTGTGGACCTCAGAAAAAATAATCCTGAACTGGACCAGGCCGTTGTGGAACACCTTTTCTTCTTAAATGAACTGAACAATTTCAGTGATACCCGGAATTTTAAACATTGTCTTACGGAAGTGGAACAAAAACTTGCTGACGAAGGCTTCGTATTCAGAAAACCATTTTCCGGAAGAGCCAAGGTAGTGCAGCTATGGAGTAAATATAAGCGCACAGTAGCTGTGGCAGCTTCTATTGCCTGCGTGGTGAGCTTATTTATTGCAAGCATTATATCCAGCGTAGGAAACAAAACCGATCGCAATAATATTAAACCCCTGGTAGAAAAAATAAAAATCCAGGAGGCTAAACAGCGGCAGATTGAAAATAAGATTAACCAGTTGCAGGCTGGTGCTGCCGTGGTGGTAGAAAAGCCAAGGGTAAACAGCAAGTTCAGAGGTACCGGCTTTTTAATTGATGTAGTTGGAAATTACCTGATCACTAACGCCCATGTTGCTCTTGAAGGACGTAACCAGTTGATTATTGAAAATAACCAGGGTGAGCAATTTTCTGCTACGGCTGTGCACATTGATGCAGCAAGGGATATTGCCATCCTGAAAGTGACGGATAAAACATTTAAGAAATTGCCTCCTGTACCATTTGCCATCCGTAAGTCCAATGCAGGCTTGGGTGAGCAAGTATTTATGCTGGGTTTTCCTAAGCAGGAAATTGTATATGGCGAAGGTTATATCAGCGCCAAGAATGGTTACCAGATGGACACAGTGTATTGCCAGTTAAATACCGAAGCTAATGAAGGGAGCAGCGGGTCTCCGGTTATCAATAAGAAGGGCGAATTGATTGGTATTCTTACCAGTGCTGAAAGAAATGCGCAAGGTGTAGTTTATGCGGTAAAGTCTATCAATATTCACCGGGCTATTGAAGAAGCCCGTAAAACGGAAGCAAATGTAGATATTAAGATTACCTCTAGCAGCAGCTTGAAAGGAATGGAACGTGAAGCGCAGATTAAAAAGCTGGAAGATTACGTTTTTATGATCAAAGGGAATTAAACCGAACTTGTAGAAAATAGAAAGCGGGCTTCATAGAGGCCCGCTTTTTTATGCGTGGTATATTTTGTTTAATCTGCCCATAGATTATCCGGATACTCCCCTGCATTAATCAAGGTATCTAAACGCTGCTTTACACCTGGAGCATCTTCTTTATAGGTAACTCCAAACCACTGCGCCGTAGTAGGAATCACCTTTATCTGGTTTCCTGGCTTTTTAATAAACTCGTTTCCAATAATCGGGATAAAAAATTCAGCTTTTAAGTTCTGCATATTGGACTTTGGGAACACGGAGAATAATTCACCCGTAAAATCAAAAACCGAGGGATGAAAACACCAGAAATTCATGGAAACGTTTGACTTGCCATCCACATCCTCTTTTTTATCATCTTCTTCGTACACTACCTTTCCTCCTTCAGGAAAAATTTTAGTCCGCTCAACAATACTCACCAGGTTTCCTTTCTCATCTACCTTGCACACACCACGGCTTACGGTACCATTTTCACTCAAGGTTTTGTCTAACTGGTATCCAATGATGGCAAAGGTGTGCGCATCACAACCTGATTTTAAGAAGGCTGCTGCTTTTTCAAATGCTTCTCTTCCATAAAAATCATCGGCATTAATTACGGCAAATGGCTCATTTACGGCATCCCTTGCACAAAGCACGGCGTGAGCTGTGCCCCATGGTTTGGTCCTGTCTGCAGGAATATGTTGTGCATCTACATAAGTGGTCATTTCCTGG
>DGQO01000243.1:1749-2664 GCA_002400445.1 Chitinophagaceae bacterium UBA4412 | reverse complement strand
GCGTTACCGGTAGCTGCATAATTCATTGCAAGTGCTGAAAGATAATGGCCGCCCACATGCCCATCCAGCCCATCCCAGTTAGGATAGCTTTTTGCTTTCCCGGGCAAACCTGCTTCTTTTCTGTAGCCTGCTAATAANNCGAGCAACTTTACATCTGCCAGCGGAAATTCATTTTTATATAATTTATCCTGTGCATGGGTTGAACTGCCAGCCAGCAAGAGGCAGGCAATTGCAAATGCGGTTGTATTTATTTTCTTCATCTTCTTTTTTTTATGATCATGAGCGTGTGCTTATCAGCATCTGTCGCTTTTTATTTTTTCCTTTCGTTTATGATGATACGGTTTCCATGATAAATAACTTGTTTTCTTATGGCGGCACCTTCTATGCCGCCAGCATTGCCATCATTTACAAAAACGATATTAAAAATTCGTTTACCCAGGTAATTGGGGTAGCTGCCTTGTAATTTACCAATGGTTAATTTTTGCGTCTTTTCATCCCACACAAAGGGTATCAAAGTGTATTTACCTTTTTCGTAATTATAATTATCGCCTTCATCCTCATACAAAGTGAAAGTAGCATCAGCTCCTTTGTAAATGCGTATTTCCAAACTGTCGTTTGTTTTCTCGCTTGTGTACTGCATCAGTTTTCCTATGGGAATAATAGAACCGGATTTTACAAATACCGGAATTTTATCTTGCGGAGCATCAGTAGTAATGGTTTGCCCGCCTTTGTATTTTTTACCGGTCCAGAAATCGTACCAGCCGGCCGACTTGGGCAGATATACAGCCCATGTTGTAGCGGGTGCGGTAACGGGTGCTACCAGCATGGCTTTGCCAAACATATATTCGTATTCCTGCGATACCGCTTTTGTATCATTGCTAAAATCCATCACCAGTGGTCGCATCATCGTTGAAC
>DGQO01000243.1:0-1667 GCA_002400445.1 Chitinophagaceae bacterium UBA4412 | reverse complement strand
CCCGGCCGAAAGAAGCCACCGATGTCGGTTGTCCAATAAGGCATGCCGGTTAAATTAAAATTTAATCCTGCAACAATTTGTCTTTTGTAAGTATCCCAACTCCAGCCAATATCACCCGACCAATTAATGGTGCCGTAACGTTGCTGCCCTGCAAATGCTGAACGGGTGAGGATAACTACACGTTTTTGCGGATCCGTATTTCGCTGGCCTTCATACACGGCCTTACTTACAAACAGGGGATAGGTAAGCCTGTAAAAATCGCCCAGACCAAAATAAGTTTGTTTGCCCACCAATGCATCGTTCTCCGGTTCGGTGGCATCCATCCACCAGGAATCTACACCCAGGCTAAAGAGGTTTTTGTTCAAGGAGTTCCAATGCGTTTTCTGTGTTTCGGGATTATAGATATCAATCCATGGACTGTTTGGAATGAATAAGTCTTTTGCGATGTAGTCTTTTGCAACATCAGATTTTTTATCGGGGTTTTCCCAAACGGAAATGGAAAAGCGGGTATGCAAGTCATGTAGTTGCCTGATAAACTTATCCGGGTTGGGATAATTGCTGGTATCAAATTGCGGAACTCCCCAGCCATGTTTACCCCAATATTGCCAATCCTGTACAATTACATCTACAGGCAAATTTCTTTTCCTGAATTCTTCGATAGTAGAAACTAAGTGTTTTCCTGAAGTATATCGTTCCCGGCATTGCCAGAAGCCATAAGCCCACAAGGGTAGCATGGGTACTTTTCCGGAGAGATTCCGATAGCTGGCTATTACTTCATCAGCATTTTTTCCGAAGAATACAACATAGTCCAGCGACTTTGCATTTACAGAACGAAAAGTCGTTTCATCATCAGATTGTTTCCAGGATAAGCTGGGGTTGTTGCTTGATTTGCAAACAATTTGTACGTTATGTTCACCAGCTTTTAAAGTAACCAGTGCGCTCGCTGCAGGAGGCAGCCATAAATTCGATTGCTCTATCACGGCTTTGCCATCAATGACCAGGAGATGGCGACTTTCCATATTTCCGAGGTCAAGCATCAACGAATATTCTCCATCTTTTTCAACAGAAAACTTTCCGGTGTACAATGATTCCCTTTGCGAAACTTTCCGGGTACCTTCTGTAGTGGTTACTTCTACCTCTTCTTTTGCACCGGAAGCGGTATCCTTTTTCATGAGGGTTACAACATGATCCGCCGGATTAAATTCCGTAAGGCCATACTGATGCCACAAGATGCCATAACCTTTGCTTGAATACAAGAACGGAATGGCAATTTGTGAATTTACCTGGGTTAACTTGCGGGTAACATTCCGCAGGTTATAATGTCCATCCTGGAACTGTCCTAAACCGAACAAATATTCATCTGTCGGGGAATGGAAACGCTGTTCTGCTACATAGCAGGGTTCACCATCCACTGTATTGGGACTTAATTTTCTTGAGCCATCCTTTTCCTTTAAAAAGAGCTGCCCGGCCTTATCGGCATAATCAATTGTACATGTTTGTTTATTGAACAAGACATTTATTGCGATCGTGCGGAGTATAATCTGCCCGGTAGTCTCCGTTATTGTAAAAGCAGGAGTGGGGGCTTGGTTGATCAACACAAATTCCCATACTTCTTTGGGCAACTCTTTTTCCCATTCTACTCTTATCGTTTTATCCGTTAAAGGAAT
>DGQO01000234.1:2303-8988 GCA_002400445.1 Chitinophagaceae bacterium UBA4412 | reverse complement strand
AATTTTTTTGAGTGCAAAATGCAGGGGGCTATGCTCAAACCAACTGGCTGTTATGCTGCGGTAGCTTGTTTCATCACCGGCAAGCTCTTTCAGTACTTCCATCTCTGTGCGTGCATGGCTCAGCATATCCACAAAANNTTCGCCTTGCCAAGCTCATTCAAATGCGCTTTTAAAAATTCTTCTTCGTAAAGGTTCTTTCCTCCATCCTCATCATCATTTTTCCATTGCTGTGGAAATTTCTTTTCAATGTCTATGGGTAGTGCACCTGCAAAGATGGCATTGCGGGCATATTGTGTTGCCGTAGGTAAAATAGAATAAAAGGTATCTTCCTCATGAATCCGGAAGCTTTCTGCAAAAATGGGTTGAATAGACTTCCATTGATCGTATCGTAAATTATCGATAAGGACGAAAAAAAGCGGCTTGCCTTTTTCCAGGTGTGGCAGCACTTTAAACTTAAGCAGATTATGGCTCATAATAGGAGCTGCCGTACTTTTTGGCGATACCCATGAGGTATAATTTTTAGAAACAAACTTAAAAAATTCAGTATTTGCTTCCTGCTTTTGTGTGGCCAGCACTTCCTGCATTTCGGGGCTATCGCTTTTTTTCATTTCCAGCTCCCAATACACCAGCTTTTTGTAAAGGTCCATCCACTCATTGTAATCAGGATTATTATTAAGTGCCATAAATAAATTGCGAAATTCCTGCTGGTAAGCGCTCGTGGTTTTCTCTGCAACAAGGCGTTTATTGTCGATGATTTTTTTAAGGCTAAGCCATACCTGGTTTGGGTTTACGGGTTTAATGAGATAATCTGTAATCTGGCTGCCAATGGCTTCATCCATCAGGTTCTCTGCTTCATTTTTGGTGATGAGCACTACCGGCAGATTGTTGTTCAATTCTTTCATCTGCTGCAGCACTTGCAGGCCGGTGATACCGGGCATCGTTTCATCCAGCAGTACAACATCTACAATATGGTCTTTTACATATTCTACACCATCAAAACCATTGGTGCGGGTTTCTACATGGTAGCCTTTGTTTTCCAGAAACATGATCTGCGATTTCAGACTGTCTATTTCATCATCTACCCACAAAATTTTGGCTATGCTCATGCTGTTTTTTTAAATGAATGGAAACGGTAAAATTAGTTGACGCAAAAATGATGCGGTGTGCACAAATTTAATTTATTCAGGTTTGGGGTTGTAGCTTTGGGCCAGTTTTAACATAATGAACCATAAGGCACAAATCCATGAGTTTGCATAAAATTATTAATGATCCCGTGTATGGTTTCATTACCATTGATGATGAGCTGATCCTGCAACTCATTGCCCATCCTTTTTACCAGCGCCTGAGGCGCATTCATCAAATGGCAATGGCCCACCTGGTATATCCTGGGGCGGTGCACACCCGGCTGCACCATTCTCTTGGCGCCTATCATTTAATGTGTCTTGCCTTGCACGAACTTACCAGCAAAGGATTTGAAATTTCTGCAGAAGAACAGCAAGCAGCTAAGATTGCCATTCTTTTGCATGATATCGGCCATGGTCCTTTCTCTCATGCGCTTGAACAGACATTGGCCGAAGGCCTGCACCACGAGCATTTATCGCTGCTCATTATCCAGGAACTCAATAAGCAATTTGATGGACGGCTTCAAATGGCGATTGATATTTTTACGGATGCGTATCCTAAGAAATTTCTACACCAATTAATCAGCGGGCAGTTGGATGTTGATCGGATGGACTATCTTACCAGGGATAGTTTTTTTACGGGGGTTATAGAAGGCGCCATCGGTTACGATCGCATTTTAAAAATGCTCACTATTCACCAGGGCGAATTGATGATAGAAGAAAAAGGTATTTATTCTATCGAAAAATTTTTGGTGGCAAGGCGGCTCATGTATTGGCAGGTTTACTTGCATAAAACCGTATTGAGTGCTGAGCAGATGCTGAAACGGATTATTAAAAGAGCCAAATTGGTGGCGGCCACCTGCCAGGAACCGCTCAATAGTTTTATTAATAAGCCATTGGCAGATGTAACGCTGGAAGAATTTTGCAGCATTGATGATTATGATGTAATGGTGGCCATCAAGCATTGGCTGCAGCACCCGGATATTGTATTGCGGTTATTATGTGAGGGCGTGCTGGATCGGAGGTTGCTTAAAGTAAAATATGCGGCCGAGCCCTTTGCGGCAGAACTGCTGCAGGAAAAAGTGATGGAGATAGCAGAAAAGCTTCAGATAAGCGAGGAAGATGCGGGTTGGCTGGCGTTTACCGGCGAAGCGGTGAGCAGCACTTACAATTTTGAACATGAGCATATTTTTATCCTTTTTAAAGATGGTACGGTCAGGGATATTTCGGCTGTAGATCACCCGCTCATCAATGAAAACATGAAAGGCAGAACTAAAAAATATTACATTTGTTATTTAAGGTAGCCAAGACTGCTACCCCGGAATTTTTCGAAAAAAAGGGATAGCAACCAGTTAAAAAAAACAGCCAAAAGCGAACATTTATGGAATTCAGCGCAGGGCAGATTGCCACAATTATACAAGCTAAAGTTGAAGGGGATACAGCCCGCACCGTAAATTCTTTTGGTAAAATAGAGGAAGCAAGGAAAGGTCAGCTTTCCTTTTTAGCCAATCCTAAATACGAAGATTTTTTATATACTACCAAAGCATCCATCATTATCATTAATGAGAATCTCCAGCTGCGACATCCTGTAGAGGCCACTCTGTTAAGGGTGCCAGATGCCTATAGTGCCTTTGCCGTTTTGCTCGATACTTACCAGCAGATGCGCTATCATTCTCTTACGGGAATACAGGATCCGGTTTACATCGACAAAACAGCCATCGTAGGAAAGAATGTGTATATCGGCGCTTTCGTATATATAGGAGAAAAGGTGGTACTGGGAGACGATGTAAAAATATTCCCCAATACATTTATCGGTAACCAGGTAACAATTGGAAACAGTACGATGCTTCATGCCGGCGTAAAGATTTACCGGGAATGTGTAATTGGTAATAATGTAACTATTCACGCTGGTACAGTAATAGGCAGCGATGGTTTTGGTTTTGCACCGCAAGCTGATGGAACTTTTAAAAAAGTGCCGCAAATAGGCAATGTGGTCATTGAAGACAATGTAGAAATAGGAGCTAATGCTACTATTGACCGGGCCACTATAGGCTCCACCATCATAAGAGCCGGCGCTAAGTTGGATAACCTGATACAGGTTGCACACAATGTAGAGGTGGGGCACAATTCGGTTATAGCTGCACAGGCGGGCGTAAGTGGCAGTACCAAAATAGGCAACAACGTTATGATCGGCGGGCAAGCTGGTATCGTAGGTCACCTGCAAATAGCAGATGGTGCCAAAATAAATGCTCAAAGTGGCGTGAGTAAAAGTATTCGTACACCCAATGCCGTGGTAACGGGTTCCCCCGCACACGACTATACCGCTGCCTTGCGCAGCCAGGCACTTAACAGGCACTTACCCGAGCTGGAAAAAAGGGTGAGCGAATTGGAGAAAATCCTCAAATCTCTGCGTGCTGAACAGGAAAATCCTTNNCATTTAATCAGGATTCTTTTCATATTTTTGTGGCTATGAATTCATCGAATGCTGCTCAGCAGGAGTTTCAAAGAACGATAAATTATGAGCTTACGATTTCTGGTGCAGGCATTCATACCGGCCTGCCGGTAAATATGACTTTAAAGCCTGCTGACATCAATACGGGCATTGTTTTTCAAAGGATAGATCTTCCGGAAAAAACCGTAATCAAAGCGGATGTGGACAATGTTGTGGAAACCAATCGAAGCACTTCACTGGAAGTAAATGGTGCAAGAGTAACCACTATCGAACATCTGATGGCTGCACTTGTGGGAATGCAGGTAGATAATGTGCTTATTGAACTTGATGGGGAAGAAGTTCCAATCCTTGATGGGAGCTCAGAACCATTTGTAAAGGCACTTCAGAAAGTGGGTACCCAGCAGCAATCTGCTGTCAAAGTCTACTACGAAATAACCCATAATATTACGTTTGTAGATGAAGAGAAGAAAGTGGAAATGGTAGCTTTACCTTACCACGAATACCGCATCAATACACTGATTGACTTCAATTCCCCTGTACTTGGTACACAGCATGCAGATATGCGGGATATCAGTGAGTTTAACGACCAGATTGCATCCAGCCGAACCTTTTGCTTCTTTCACGAACTGGAGGCCCTCATCAACCATAACCTTATTAAAGGAGGTGATATTAACAACGCCATTGTAGTGGTAGACCGGCCTGTGAATGACGAGCAAGTGGCACGCATTTCAAAAATATTCGACAAGCAGGAAGTGAAGGTGAGTGAAGAAGGTATTCTGAATAATCTTGAGCTGCGGTATCCCAATGAACCTGCAAGACACAAGTTGCTTGATGTAGTGGGCGACCTTGCCTTGGTGGGCTTTAATTTTAAGGCGCATATTATAGCAAACAGGCCAGGCCATGCAAGTAATGTAAAGTTTGCCAAAAAAATAAAAGAGCATATTAAAAAGAACCGGTTAAAGGCTGATGTTCCAAAATATGACGTGAACCAACCGCCGTTGTATGATACAGCGGCTATTGAAAGAACCTTGCCCCACCGCTATCCTTTTTTATTGGTAGATAAGATAATGGAACTTACAGATAAGCATGTTCTTGCCATTAAAAATGTGACTTATAATGAGTCTTTTTTTCAGGGCCATTTTCCGGGCAATGCAGTGATGCCAGGTGTATTGCAAGTGGAGGCGCTGGCACAGGCAGGCGGTTTTTTAGCAATTCCGAGGGACACCGAAGACCAGTATGATACCTATTTTTTGAAAATTGAAAACTGTAAATTCAAGCAGAAAGTGGTGCCGGGCGATACATTGGTTTTAAGAATGGAATTGATTAGTCCTATGAGGAGAGGCATTTGTGAAATGAAAGGGACAATATACGTAGGTGATAAGTTGGTAACAGAGGCGGTCCTTGTTGCTCAAATTGTAAAAAGAACTAAAGAATAAAATGATAAGTCCCCAGGCATATATTGATCCTGCCGCAACACTTGGCAGTAACGTAACCATTGATCCGTTTGCAGTAATACATGCAGGGGTTACTATAGGGAGCAATACACATATCATGTCTGGTGCTGTAATAATGAAGGGAACCAGCATTGGCCAAAACTGCCTGGTTTTTCCATGTGCTGTTATCGGTGCTATACCACAAGACCTCAAGTTTGTGGGGGAAGAAACCACTGTTGAAATTGGTGATTTCACCACTATACGTGAAGGCGTAACCATTAATCGTGGTACAAAAGACCGCTGGAAAACGGTGATTGGTAGTCATTGCCTGCTGATGGCTTATGCGCATGTAGCCCATGATTGCTTACTGGGCGATCATGTGATTCTGGCAAACGGTGTACAACTTGCCGGGCATGTAGAAGTAGGGGATTATGCCATCCTTGGCGGCCTGGCAGGAGCACCACAATTTTCCCGAATCGGTGCGCACACTTATATTGCCGGTCACACGGTTATTAACAAAGATGTACCGCCGTTTATCAAAGCAGGCAGAACGCCACTCACTTTTGCGGGAGTAAATTCTGTAGGGTTGCAGCGGCGGGGGTTCTCCATGGAAACAATTAATGCAATTTCAGAAGTGTACCGCACTATTTTTAATAAAGGATTAAACACTTCCCAGGCATTGGAACAGGTAGAAAATAGCCTGCCTGCCAGTGCAGAAAAAGATCTCATAACCGCATTTATCAGGGATAGCAAAAGAGGTATCATCCGAACATTGGCTAAAGGCGAAACTGATGAAGATTAGGTTGCAGGATGTGGGCAAGCGGTACAACCGGGAATGGATCTTCCGCCATTTCAATTATGAATTCTCCAGCGATAATGCATATGCTATTACCGGGTCTAACGGCTCAGGAAAATCTACGTTGCTGCAAGTGATTGCTGGTGCGATACTACACAGTGAAGGAAATATTATTTACCTCAGCCAGGAAGAAAAAATCATAAAAGAGCCCTATCAACAACTGGCTATTGCAGCCCCTTACCTGGAATTGATTGAAGAACTTACTGCCACGGAACTGCTCCAGTTTCAGAGCGGCTTTAAAAAACTTACAGCATCCATCCCGGAGATTCTTGCTGCGGTAAATCTTGGTTCGGCAGCACATAAACAAATTCGATATTTCAGCAGCGGAATGAAGCAGCGCCTCAAACTTGCACAAGCTTTCTTTTCCGCCTGCGACGCTTTATTCCTGGATGAACCGACGACTAATTTAGATAACGAAGGTACGCTGCTTTACAAGCAACTTGTACAAAATTATATGGGCTCCCGCCTGCTCCTCGTCAGTAGTAATGTACCTGAAGAATATGCTTTTTGCACACAGGAAATTAGGATAGAGGAATACAAATAATCAGGGGTCACACAAATTTTTTTCAGAGAAATCACTACACACAGGCTGCACTCATTAAGATAAGTGCCACCCGTTTCATAGAAGACCGAGGCGAAGCAACTATTTAGATTTTCTATAAAATGCCACCGTCCTCTTTCAACAGAGGACGGTGGCAATAAAAGATTGAAATAGCTCACAGAACTTATTGTTGACTGATCACAAGCTTCCTGGAAATTAATTGATGATCCACTATGGCACTCAATAAGTAAGTTCCCTCCGGTAATCCGTTAAGATTATTTA
>DGQO01000234.1:0-2182 GCA_002400445.1 Chitinophagaceae bacterium UBA4412 | reverse complement strand
GATGCCTTTACCGGGAAGTGATTGAACTGATATTGGTTTTGCAATGCACTGTATTGAACAGTTCCGAGGTTTTCAAAAAAGTTACCCTCCACACTGTATTGAACTTCAAAATGGGAAAAATTAGTTGCGTTATCTACTTCCCATTTCAACAGAACAGTTGATTCATTAATAGAAGCATTAAAAGAAGATAATCGGATAGGCAGTACTCCACATGGAGAAGCTGCATTATTTACATTGCGTAATACCGGAGCCGCTGCCAAAGCAAGCACCTGGCCACTTAAGCCTGGGGTAGCACCATATGCATTGGTGATTGGATTTGTAGTATTAACTGCTCTTGTTAGTCCGTTTGCTCCGCCCACAACACTTTTAGATGCAAAGATTCCATTCGTAATAATGAAGCCGCCGCCGCCGCCACCGCCGGGTCCGTGGTCAAAATAAGTTTCCATATTCCCTCCTTTGCCGCCATCTGCACTTGCTGTTATCAAGTTTAAACCAACGGCCACGTTCTGCCGGGTTACTGCTATAATAGTGCCGCCTGCACCGCCGCCACCTGCAGCATCTGTATTAGTACCCGTGCCTGTAACGCCAACCCCTGCTGCGCCATTGGCACTTAAACTGCCGCTGCCTGCATAAGATTTAGCTCTTAGCAAAATAATACCGCCACCAGCGCCACCGCTGCACATATATTGATTTACAGCAGTACTGTTATTAGCGGTACCTGCACCACCGCCTCCGCCCATGATAAATCTGTTTATGCCTCTCTCGGCAAATGCAACAGCACCAAATCCTCCGGTAGGGTAAGTGTTTACATTCCCTGAGCCCCCGTGCCATCCACTTCCACCCACTCCGCCGGCACCTGCATTAGCGCCGCCGCCTCCACCGGTGTTGTATTGGTTGCCAGAAGGATTATTTCCTGGTTCTCCATCAGTGCCGCCACCGCCTGCATTAGCTGGAGCACCTCTGCCCATAGAGCCGTTCGTGTAACCTTCTACAGCGTTTGTTGTGATGCTGGTACTCCCGGTATTGAGCACATACGCTGGCGTGCCTGCAATGCCTTCGCCCTTGGCTGCGCCTGTAGTATTAGCCGCAGTAGTGATGGGGGAATTCCATCTGTAATCTGTATTAGTTATTGCTGCAGTGCCATTCGTATTACCCGCTGTAGCACCTTTTAGATCAATGCCGCCTCCTCCACGAAAGCCCATACCGTTTACCGTAATGCTACCGTTAATGGTGGCAACATTTGCTGCGTCGATGGCAACTATACCGCCCGTGCTACCATTCCAGGATGGACAAACAACGGAGCCGGCTGCTGTTATCGTAAAATTATAATAACGGGGAATGCGAATGACCTGGTAATTGCGCACGCCTCCGGATGCAAAAGCTCTTGTATAATAATTATTAGCTAATGAATAAGAAAGATTAATGGTAGATCCTGCTACTGATGCTACGGTGTTGTACTCGTAATTACCCGCATAGAGATTAGTATTGAGGTATCCGCTGCCTGCACCTCCGGCAACGCCATCACCATAGGAGTCTGTATTCGAAGTGTTTATATCGGCTCCCTGCATTTGTACAATTATGATCAGATCGCCGCCGGCAATAGGGGTAGAACTGCCTCTTGCATCGAGGCTGCCCACGGTTAGGGAAACTGCGCCAACAGTAGGATTAGCCTGGCCAGGATAATAGCTGTTCACAATTTGCGAAAGCGTTGAAATCGTCACAGTGCCACTTGTGGGATCGAGGCCGCACTGGCTCTTGGCCAGGAAAGATGAGGCCAGCAGGAACATAGCAAAGAAAATTCTCTTCATTGATTTAGTAGATTAGGGGTTTGTGTAAAAACACAAATTAAGTGATATAAAATTAATTATAAACGCTTTATGAAGATATAAAGTGTGCTATACTACAATTGGAATGGTTTTTAATTTCCAGGAGGCGTCTGCCTCTTTCTTCAAGGACGAATTTCCTCTGCTACAATCATTGCCGGGAGCTAACATTTTGTCCGGGCAGTTCCTGGCCTTTTATGCGTTAGGGATAGCAGCGGAAAGCCCAGTGAGGCTTTTAGTGTGTAGGGGTGGTGCCTTACTTGCAGCGAATAGCCCGCCCGCAGGGAACGCCCATAATTTTGTTGAGATTATCTTCTGCTGGCAATGAGCAGATTGAGATCGGTAAATTTTAGATCGAA
>DGQO01000176.1 GCA_002400445.1 Chitinophagaceae bacterium UBA4412 | reverse complement strand
GCAGGGTAAAGCAATTTTTTTTCGGGTGCAGAAACCTCAATTTGGATGTGAATATGATGCGTGTCTTCCAAAGCTATCGGCACCATTTGCCAGGTGCCGACAAACTCATCCTGCGCCCGGCAGGGTAGCGCAAAACAGCAGCATAAAATGAATAACCTGATTACATGCATAGGTGCTGAATTGATATGGGATCCTACTCGAAGAGTTCAATGTTATGCTTTGGCCGCCGGGCATCGAGCCAATGAAAACCCGTAAGCCTGTTCTTTCCCTCGGGAACTTTCTTCATGGGATAAAGCGTTCCGTTTACATCATTTACAAACTTCACTTTGCTCAATTCTTTATTGACGAAGTTAATATCAATCACGTCTCCACTGCTTCGGTTCATACCTACAAATGCACTGTCTTCATCCTGCGGATAATAGATGCTCTCTGCGGGTGAGCCCTTAAGCCGGATGTAATCAATATTGCCATCTATAAAATACCCATTCAATGTGCGCCCACTCATTTGATTGTACAGTCCTTCAGCAACTTCGTTTGCAACAAAGGAATTGAAGAAAACATACATCCGGTCAGGCTTTTGGTTTTTGGTAAAGAGGTACATCGTATCACCGGTTACCTGCGTTTTGTCATTCCAAAATACCGGTTCTCTAAACATTCTGAACACTGAATCTTCTGTAGAATAGTAGAGGCTGTCACATACCGCTTGCAGCGAATCGTTGAAAATTCTAACGTTTCTAAAACCGAGAAAATATCGAATGCTGTCATTGACTGCACCCACATTAATCTTTACTGTATTTTTTGCCGTATCACTCACCAACACTGTCTTGGAAACTGCGGTATCGTATTTTCTCAGGCCAGAAAAAAGCGTGTCTGCGGCAAGATAGGTACTGTCATTATCCCGGTAAAAAATCATAACGGGTTTGCGGGTTGCAAGAAAGGAGTTTTTGTTTTTATCCAGGAGGATCTGGTTGGCAATTACTGTTACCTGATTTACGCTATCCACCAATTTACCATTGTCTTCTACTTGAAGTATTCCGCTGTTTTCGTCAAAGGCAATACGGCCGCCAGTGAGGCTGCGTGTGCTGTCGGCATAAGAAGTGCGGTCGTAAAATATCGCTTCCCTTGTATCGAGGTTATAAGTGCCGGAACGGGTATTGATCACGCCTCCTTCTTTTGTCACAATGCGGGTGGGCGATATGAAGGTGGCAATCTTAAATTGGGTGTTATATAAAAGACTGTCGGCTTTAATATCATACTGCGGATCTGTAAGGTGTACATATTTTTTAAAATACACGTCCTTTGTATCCGAATAATAAACGGCATCGCTGCTCGTGAGTACGGTTTTATCATTTAGAACCTTTCCTCCGTTTTTGTAGGTGGCAATGCCGGTAGCGAGATTATATTCCAGATCATCCGTAAGTAACGTGGCTCGTCCATCAGTAAGCTTCACATTTTTTTTCAGATAAGCAATTCGTTCCTTACCCAGGTAGCGCAAGTAATTTGCATAAGTGTTCACCGTATCCGCATCATTGATATGTACATGCCCAAAAACTTCCGCCACACTGGTAAGTGAATTCAGCACGATACTGTCTCCTGTGAGCTTGGTATTGCCTTGCATTACGGCAGCATTACCCGCCAGCGTTTGAAGTTGCGTGCCATCAGCCAGTGTGATATTGCGCAAACTTTCCGCAAAAATGATTTGAATCTCTGTGGTACTGTCGCTTTGAGGGCTCACTGCAGGTATGGGTGGCGGAGTAGAAGGGACTTTCACCTGCGCCTGCAGTGTAATTATGAAAAATGATCCTGCTATACACAGGATCATTTTTTTAAGAGAAAAATTATATTGATGTCGTATCATTTTTTGTATGCAGTTTGACTGCGCTTAGTTCACCTTTTCTATATAATAAGGAGAATTGAGGGTATCTGGCAGTGGCACCATGAGTGGATTCCTGGAAGCTTTTTTTCCAAAGACAGAAATACTTACATAACGTTTTGGATTAAGGCGGATATCATCAATCAACAAGTTGAGTTTGTTACCGGTAGAAGCAAGGTTATTATACAGCACCGGATCATTCATCAACTTACCCAGGCTGCCGTCTGAGCTGCTTGCTTTGTGCACAATTGCCTGCAGATCTGCGATGGTGGCATTTAAGGAATTCAACGTTTTGTCAAATTCGAGTGCAGCGAGCCTTGTGGTAGTTTGATCAATATTGCTCACCACATGATTAATTTTTTCTCCATTAGCTGCGAGATTGGCGGTGATAGCGTTCGTATTGTTGAGCGTTTTCGCCAGTGCCCCGGTCTGTGCATTCAAAAGCGTTTGAAGCGAGTTTGAACTTACAATCATAGAAGAAGAAATCGTCTTCAGGTTTTCAAAAGTGGCCGCCAGGTTTCCTTTTACATTTGGATCGAGTACACTGTTGAAGTTAACGAGCAGTGTATCCAGTGAGTTTACGGTTTTTTTTACCTGTGCCAGTACGGGATCAATATTTTCCAGAATGGCATCCAGAGAACCGGTAGGTGGTAAGGTGCGGATACTATCCTTACTATTTAAATAAGTAGTGGCATCCCCAATTCTTATTTCCACACTTGGGGAGGAAATTGGATTCGTTCTGATGATACATATAGAATTGGTAGGTACTTTCACATCTTTGGTAATATTCAGTTCAACGATGATGTTCCGCATATGTTCATCCGTACGGATATCGTAAACATTGCCCACCTGCATTCCATTGATAATTACCGGATTTGATTTTTGCAAACCTTGCACATTGCCATAGTTTGCATATAAAGTGGTATCGTCGCTCCACAACTTTTTGCCTTTTAGAAAATTGAATCCAAGTACCAGTAATCCGAGGGAAACGATGGCAATAATGCCCACTTTTACTTCATTTGATATTTTCACCTGTTAGCTTTTGTAATGTTTTAAGTTAATTAAGTCTTTTAGTTATTATTAGCCATACCAAACGCAAATTTAACGCCTAAAGCATACGGTGGGGTGAAAATTGGACAAACGATTATTTACTTGTTACTGTGCGATTATTATTTTCCAACTGATCTCTATATCTTTTTACAGCAGCAGTAATAGCTTCAGCCAGTTCCTGCTGACCCTTTGGATCGTTCAGGTAACGCTCATCTTCAGGGTTATTAATGAAGCCCGTTTCTATCAAAATAGCCGGCATATTTGTCGCCTGAAGTACCGCAATGCCCATCTGGCGCTGGTTTACACCCAAAGCAGCCCTGCCGGTTCTTTCAATTTCGTCATTAACCATAGTGGCCAGCATATCACTTTTTTCCTGGTAACGCTTAGCATATATCTGGGCAATCGTTTTATTTCCGGGCAGGCTAAAGTCTAATTGAGAATAGGATGAGTCGCTTTCATTCGTCTCAATTTCAAATTCGCCCACTTCATCCATTATGGCCTTTAGCTTAGCACTTGTTTTATGAGCGGCAAAAATGTATACACTGGTACCGTTTGCTTTTAAAGGCATTTTAAAATGTTCGTATACCGGCTCAGTTACCTGATAGGGTGTTGATTTCTTTTTCCTATTCTTGCCCTTGCCAGTGTAGGTCACTTTGTGCCGGGTAACAGTCCGGGTGCCTATTTGTCGTTTTCCTGTCTTCAACGGGCCACTGTCTGCGTGTATGCATACAAAAAGATCGCCCTTATTTTCATTGGCAATCCGGGCCTTATCGTTCACCGGCTGATAAATATCCGTAGTGCGGGTGGGCACAATGTT
>DGQO01000187.1:7285-18230 GCA_002400445.1 Chitinophagaceae bacterium UBA4412 | reverse complement strand
CCTATAAAAACTGCAGACCTTGCAAGCTTTTACCGCAATAACCGCTCTGAGGGTTTTGGCACCGAAGTAAAGAGACGAATTCTCCTGGGTACTTTTGTATTGAGCACCGGTTATTACGACGCCTACTTTAGCAAGGCACAAAAAATAAGGGCTATGCTTGTGCAAAAAATGGAGGAAATATTTGAGCGCTACGATGCTATCCTCATGCCTACCACGCCTGAAACGGCTTTCAGCATTGGTAAAAATGATAAGGACCCTGTGGCAATGTACCTCGCCGATATTTTCACCGTATTGGCTAATCTTACCGGTATGCCTGCTATAAGCATCCCATTGTTTTCACACAGCAATAACATGCCCTTTGGCGCTCAACTTATCAGCAATAAACACAATGAGGTAACTTTGCTGCAACTTTCCGAAATGCTGATGAAGCATTATAAAGGAGCGTTGGTTGGGGCTTAACAATGACGAAAATCCTTTTCATATTTTTTTGTGCTATTATGCTTTCTCCGGGCAGCTATGCCCAGCAGGCCGCTAAAGACAGCAATATAACAGCCAACATCGTGGCAGCAGATACTATAGAGACAGACGAAATTATTGACGAAATTGTATCTACCAAAAAAGCGCCTTCCAAGGATAAAGTTCAGTACTTCAGCCAGCTTACCCGCTACGGATTTAAAAACCTCTTTTCAAAATACCAATACAACCCTACGCTTCCTTATAGCAGCCAGGTAAATCCTTATGCAGAATCTTATATGCAGGATTATCTGAAACTACACGGCAAATCCCTGGAGCGGATGAAGGATTGGGGAATCCCTTATTTTAACCTTATCGATGCCATCTTTGCACAATATGGCTTGCCCAGGGAACTGAAGTACTTAGCGGTTATTGAAAGCAATTTAAGTACGGGTGCTACGAGTGTTGTTGGCGCAGGCGGTCCCTGGCAGTTTATGCCTTATACCGCCAGGGAATATGGCCTGGTGGTAAACCCGGGTTTTGACGAACGAAGAGATTATTTTAAAAGTACGCACGCTGCAGCACGC
The DNA here is from genome assembly GCA_002400445.1 of Chitinophagaceae bacterium UBA4412. GTDB lineage: Bacteria > Bacteroidota > Bacteroidia > Chitinophagales > Chitinophagaceae > Ferruginibacter. Next base: position 17,190 of record DGQO01000187.1, on the reverse strand, counting down.
TACCTGCTCACGCTTTATAAAAATCTGCATGACTGGCTACTGGTCATTGCGGCTTATAATGGCGGGCCGGGCCGGGTATATAGTGCCATGAAAAAGAGTGGAAGTAAAAATTTCTGGAACCTGCAGTACTATCTCCCGCTGGAAAGCAGGAATCATGTAAAAAAGTTTATTGCCACGCATTATGTAATGGAAGGTGCCGGTAGCAATGGATCTAGCCAGGCCTTTAATGCAGGTATGATAGCATACGGTGGAGCAAAGGCGGGCGTTTCAAACCCGTACGACAAAAAACCTGTGCTAAGCACCCGGGAAATGGAAGCTGCAGAAACGCATAATCTTTCTGGCAAATACAACTCTGTGATCATCGCAAAGAACTTGTCTATGGATATTGCAGAATTCAATCGCTACAATCCGCAGTTTGATGCGATGCTGAATACGAATGGACAATATGAACTGATTCTACCCCAGGATAAAATGCAATTATTCCTGGCCAATAAATACCAAATCTTAAATGAATGTGTGCAAGTACTTTTAGGCGATGACAATATACCGGTGAATAAAACGGTGTATCCGCCTAAGTATGACCGGGACAGTAAGAAAAAAAGAAACTAGGCTGGCAAACCATCAGCCGTTTTGCAATAATTGTATCGGTGCAGCGGCCTTAAGCAGGCTTTCTTCATATTCATCTTCTGGCTCACTTTTAAAAGTAATACCTCCTCCCGCAGCGCAAGATATATTTCCACTCGCTTCATCATAAAATATACTTCTGATCACTACATTAAAATCGAAATCGCCTTGCGGCGTGATATAACCAAGGGTACCTGAAAAAAGACCACGTGCCTGTGTTTCGTATTTGTCAATCAATTCCATCACCCGCTTTTTTGGAGCTCCGGTCATAGAGCCCATAGGAAAGGTTGCACCCAAAGCATCTATCCAGTTCAATTCCTTTTTCATTGTTCCCTTTATGGTGCTAATCATTTGGTGCACTTGCGGAAAACTGTAGATACCAAACAGTTCCTCCACATGTACGCTGCCTTCTTCACAAATTTTGCTCAGGTCATTTCGCACAAGGTCCACAATCATTACGTTTTCGCTTCTGTCTTTTATGCTGGCTGCCAGGTGACGGCGTTGATGGGCATCTGCAACAGCATCTTCGGCATTTCGGGAAGTTGTGCCTTTGATAGGTTGTGAGATGATCACCTTTCCTTCTTTACGAAGATATCTTTCCGGGCTGGCGCAAAGACAGTATTTACCATTTAGTTTATACAGAGCACCGAAAGGATTTGCAGATTTCCGAATGAGCGCCAGGTATATTTGCACGGGGTCTAATGACGCATCCTTAGCTTCAAAATGCTGACAAAAATTAATTTCGTAACAAACTCCCTGGCGAATGTGTTCTTTGAGGGCGGCAATGGCCTGCAGGTAAGCAGAACGAGTGATTACCGGCTGCAGGCAAATGGGCAAATGCGCAGCCATTGGCATGGATTGGATAGCTGAGATTTGCTGAAATATATCAGTAGGCTTCTGCGTAGAAGATTCGATAAAAAGTATCCCGTTGCTAAAGCGAATTAAATGCTCAGGCTCAAAGAAAAAACCAATGCCAAAATCAATGTGTGGCACTTTGGATGCTGGCAACTCTTCTACCTCGTTTTTAAATTCATAACCGATATGGCCAAATAACCAGGAAGGCGTGGCATTAAATTGCCGCAGTTGTTCAAACGCTGTTTTAGGCTGTAATTTCAAGCTCCTTTTCTCGCCTGCTGCCAATAAAAATTCAAACCCCGATGCAGGGTCATCATAACCATTACTGTCTAAAAAACAAAAAATGTTGAACCGGTTTGCCCAGGTCAACATTTTCATTTTAAAAAGATGGATTTCGCTAATGCGAAATTGTGTTTTTGTCAAAATTATATGATCTTAAAAATCATCATCATCATCGTATCCGCCACCGCCGCCGCTATCCATATCGTCGAACAAGCCAAATTCCTTAAAATCATCATCAATCTTTAAATCTTCATCTTCAGATTTTTTAGAAGTTGATTTTTTAGACTTTGATTTCGGAACATCAAACTCAGCAAAATCAGGATCCCAGTCGTCATCGCCTTCTTCGGGCTTATTCCATTCATCTTCCACCTCTTCTTCGGTATCATCATCATCATCGTCGTCACCAGATTTTTTAGATGAACGGGAAGATTTTGCAGTTTTAGGTTTTACTTCTTCCTCATCAAGTTCATCATCCATGTCTTCATCTTCATCCACGGGTTTTGCTGCTCCCTTGGCTGGAGTGGTTTTCTTAGGCGCTGCTGTTTTCTTTGCAGCCGATTTCTTTTCGTTATTGGGATTGGTAGCCATGCTCAAAAAATTGTTGCTGTAAAATTTCAAGTACTTTTTTAATTGGCCAAATATTTAGGCCACTTTTTCGATATTTTTTTAAACGGTAACAATCTGCTCCCGCCCCGGACCGTTACTGATATAATTTACGGGTACGCCTATCCATTTGTTTAAAAANNAAAACTCCTGTATTGCGGTTTAATATCCACCTTATTCATTTGAAAAGGAATCGTATTTATTTGCTTACCGTTAATCTCATAACTCTCGCACACTTTCAATTCATCCAGCCCATCCAGGATATCTGCCTTGGTCATTACTATTTGCGTAACGCCATTGATCATGCAAGCAAATTGTAAAGCTACCAGATCGATCCACCCGCAGCGTCTTGGCCGGCCTGTAGTACTTCCAAATTCATTACCTGCATTACGAATAAAATCTCCGGTTTCATCCAGCAATTCTGTTGGGAAAGGTCCGCTGCCCACCCTGGTACAATAGGCTTTAGTAATGCCTATCACCTCCTTTATTTTTTGCGGTGCAATGCCAAGGCCGGAACACACACCGGCGGTAATGGTATTGCTACTTGTAACAAAAGGAAAGGTACCAAAATCTACATCAAGCATACTTCCTTGTGCTCCTTCTGCCAATACCCGCTTGCCCTCCTTTATTTTATCATTGAGAAAATATTCACCATTAACAATTTTGAGTTGGCGCAAAAATTCCAACGATTCAAAAAATTCTTCTTCCCAGGCGGTGATATCTTCCTGGAAATTAAAATTATCCAGTAGCCGCTGATGCTTCATCCGCAATTTAATATACTGCGTGGTAAAATTTTTATCCAGCAAATCTCCCACACGCAAACCATTGCGCCCGGTCTTGTCCATATAGGTGGGACCAATACCTTTAAGCGTACTACCAATCTTATCATTGCCTTTTGAAATCTCACTTGCCTTATCCAAAGCTCGGTGTGTGGGCAAGATGAGATGTGTACGCTCACTTACAAAGAGATTTTTTTTATAATCTACGCCAAAACTTCCCACCGCATCACATTCCTTTTTAAGGGTAACTGCATCGAGCACTACGCCNNTCATAATTTTTCGCAAAAAAATCTACAATTTTTCCTTTGCCCTCATCGCCCCATTGCAACCCAAGAATTACGTCAACCATACTATTGTGTATTTAAATAAGTTTGATTCTACTGAACGGCGAAATTATATTGAAATATTTCAAACTCCTAAAATGTGTGGGCCTTATTACTGAACTCTTAAACGAACCACTCCCCATCCAAATGGTATCCATTGGCTATTTGAAGTAATATCTCCAAAATATAAGGCTGAGCGAGGCGATGGCACGGTTTTGCACCATATTACTGAAAAGAAAATAAAAATGGGACCAAAAAACAAAAAAGATAGAGAAGCAGAAAATGCATTTGACGGAGTGGAGCAGGATCGCACTGTGACCAATAGTGAAGAACAGCAAATCATTGATGATGCTGTTACTGCATCCCAGGCTGCGGAAACAAGTGAAGAAAAAGATGGTCTTGCCGACCTGCGGAGTCAGGGTCCGTTAAACTAAAGGCTGCCCCAGAAAAGTTTTTACTTTTTGAGGCAGCCCGTTTGCAATGAGAGGTAAAGGGTTTTAATTAGATAAGCATCAGCGTAGCGGCTACCATTTCTGCTTGTGGAAATCTTGTTAGAAACCGAAGGCGATATAAACTGACACTGTGCTATTTTTAGAATCACCCAGCAGACTCCGGCTCAGATTACCTTCTTTACCAATTTCTTTAAGACCACGGTTGTAGCGGGCGCCGATACTCACATTCTGAACGTCGAGCGCTACACCACCTGCAAGACCGAAATCAAAGCGCTCAAAGCTTTCTTCATCCAGATCAGCAATCTGGTTAATGGTGCCATTGTCTTTAACATCTTTGATATTTGCATTTACCAGGTAACTACCGTAAACACCCGCATGGACGTTCAGGTTCTTGGCAATATTAAAAACACCTAACACCGGCACTTCAATATAGCCGAGATTAAAGCGATACTCTCCGGAGCCTAGTATGGGATTATTATAGGTTGCCTTCGTTCCTTTGCTGCTATAAATTAATTCGGGTTGCAAAGAGAACCAACTTGCTACAGGTATTTTCGCATAGATACCTGCATTAAATCCCACTTTCATATTCTCATCATTTACATCATCAATGTAGAGATTAGAAAAGTTTGCCCCGCCTTTGAAGCCCAGTTTAGCCCGGGGAGCCGTTTCGATGTCTGTTTGTGTTACTTGCGCAAAACTTTGCATAGAAAAGAAAGTTGCTGCAACGATTGCTGTAAGCGTAAATACATTTTTCATTTGTTTCATAGCGTAAGAGTATTTTTAAGTTTCCATACCCTTTGAAATTATTATGCCTGAATAAAAACAGGGTAAACCTGCGTATCGTCGTGGAGTTTTGTGCCCATCCTTATGAGGCTAAACATTGATGTGTTGAAGAGAACGCACAATTGTAGTTATATCTGTATACTTGAACCCACGGGTATTATATTGTAACCCCGTGTTGGAGAATGTTGTAGTCAATTTTGCCAGCACCAGTCGCCTGGGCTTAGGCTGGGTTTAGCCGCACTAAAAAGCCCCGCAAACTGCAGGGCTCTAATTACTAATTTCTTATTGCTTAAGCTACTTTAAGCATACTGAGTTTACTTGTATTAAACTTGCGGGAAGCATACTCCAACGTTACATCAAAATGTTTTACTTTCTGGCTGGGCAATTCAAACATGGCATCAGTAAGAATACTTTCGCAAATGCTACGCAAGCCCCTTGCTCCAAGCTTGTATTCAAGTGCCTTTTCCACCATAAAATCAAAAACGCCTTCTTCAAAACTCAATGCAATGCCCTCAATTTCAAAAAGGCGGGTGAACTGCTTCACCAATGAATTCTTAGGTTCCGTGAGTATGCTGCGCAGCGTGGCTGCATCCAGCGGATTGAGGTAGGTAACCACGGGCAGTCTTCCCAGCAATTCAGGTATCAGACCAAAATGCTTAAGGTCTACAGCATTTACAAATTCAAGTAAATGGTTGTGCTGGTATTCCTGCAAATCCTTGTTTACATGAAAACCAATTGAACTGGTATTTACCCTGCGGGCAATAATGCGATCAATACCATCAAATGCACCACCACAGATAAACAAAATATTCTGTGTATTGATCTTAATTAATTTCTGCTCAGGATGTTTACGACCTCCTTGTGGTGGCACCAATACCTCGCTGCCTTCCAGTAATTTCAGAAGTCCCTGTTGCACGCCTTCGCCGCTCACATCCCGGGTAATAGAAGGATTATCGCTTTTTCGGGCAATTTTATCAATCTCATCAATATATACAATACCTTTTTCCGCCGCCTGCACATCATAATTACAAGCCTGTAACAGCCGGGTGAGCATACTCTCTACATCTTCTCCTACATAACCAGCCTCTGTAAATACGGTGGCATCTACAATAGCAAAAGGTACATTGAGCATCCTGGCAATAGATTTTGCCAGCAAAGTTTTACCCGTGCCTGTTTCACCTACCATTATAATATTACTCTTCTCTATTTCCACCTCGTTGTCCTGCTTTTGGTTTAACCTCTTGTAATGGTTATACACGGCCACCGCCAGAATTTTCTTTGCATCATCCTGACCAATCACATATTCATCCAGAAATTTTTTGATGTCTATCGGTTTGCGAACACTTAGTTTGCTGCCAGTAGATGCAGGGTGTTTTGTTTCTACGCTTGCGCCCAACTCCTGGGAAATAATTTCCTGGGCGTGCTCCACGCAGTTTTCACAGATATGCCCATCCTGACCTGCAATAAGGATTTTTACTTCGTCCCTGCTGCGGCCACAAAATGAACAATGTAAGATTTGTTGTTTTGCCATCGGATTATTTTAAGGGTTTGGGCTGATTGCCTGCATTTCCTTAAACAGTGCAAATTTATGCAAGCTTTCAGAGAATCCCTATTGAGGACAGTTTTTGAACGCTAAATGTTGCTTGCCCTATCGTTTATTTAACAAAAACTGCCTTTTTACACAGCGTAAAAAGGCAGCGATGCGTATTTTGATTTTAAATTGTTTCTACGAGGCCATCCACAATGCCATAATCGATGCTTTCCTGGGCATCCATCCAATAATCCCGGTTAAAGTCTTTCATTACTTTTTCTACGGTTTGACCACAATTGTCTGCCAGGATTTTCGCACCCAGGTCTTTGGCTTTCTTAATTTGCAAAGCCATAATCTCAAGATCTGCACTTGTACCTCTGCCTCCGCCACTTGGCTGATGAATCATTACCTCACCATGTTTAAAGATAAAACGACGTCCTTTTGCTCCGCCGCTTAATAAAATACTACCCATACTTGCGGCCATGCCCATGCATACAGTGCTCACCGGGGAAGAAATCATTTGCATGGTGTCATAAATAACCATCCCACTGGTAACTCCACCACCCGGGCTATTGATGTAAAAAGTAATTTCTTTACCTGGATCAATTGCTTCGAGGTACATGAGGCGGTCTGTAATATCCTTTGCAGATTTATCATCTACCGGACCCCACAAAAAGATCTTTCGCTGCTCAATAAATTTTTTGTCAAAGCGCCAGCCTCCCATCATCTTCTCCATTGGATTTTCGGGCATTTCAGGTGTTTCCGGTGATTCCTCTTCTTCTTCCAGTTTAATATTCTTGATATTGATATTCATTGCTGATATATGTATTAAAGGTGTAAGAAATTATTGTTTTGCTTTCTTTGGATTTACCTGCAGCACTTCGTCTATCAGGCCGTATTCTTTTGCTTCAGCAGCAGTCATCCATTTATCCCGATCACAATCCTGCTCAATTTTCTCAATGGACTGGCCGGTGTGGTGGGCAATGATTTCGTATAGCTCGTGTTTAAGTTTACGCACCTCATTCACGGTGATTTCAATATCACTGGCCTGCCCCATTGCACCTGCGCTGGGCTGATGCATCATAATGCGGCTATGCTTGAGGGCACTTCTTTTGCCCGGTGTGCCCGCACACATGAGTACCTGCGCCATACTGGCTGCTATTCCGGTACAAATGGTAGCAATATCCGGTGCAATGATCTGCATAGTATCATACATACCCAGCCCCGCATAAACGCTACCTCCCGGGCTGTTGATATACATCTGTATATCCTTTGCCCGGTCTGTACTTTCCAGAAAAAGCAACTGGGCAGTTACAATATTGGCCACTTCATCGCTGATGGGATAACCCAGGAAAATAATGCGGTCCATCATCAGGCGGCTATACACATCCATCACTGCCACATTCATGGGGCGTTCTTCTATAATGTTTGGTGTAAGATTAGTCACAACTGCAGCGGCTGTGCCAATAAGGGGAGCAACCTGCGCCGCAGATTTTTTTAAGTACCCATCCAGCGTATTGCTGCTGATACCCTGGTGCTTTACGGCATATTTTTCAAACTCTTTTCCAAAATTCATTGCTATGGTTTAATTAGTGATTGTAAGTGTTATCGGGCATTGCCCGCTGTTTAAAATTTGCTGATAAAGGTAAATGGTTTTTAGGCTTCTTGCTATTCCATTAGTCCCTTGATCTACCCTGGTAGATTAAAATATATTGCACCAACATTGCAATGGAAGCCAGCGCTGCCACTACATAAGTAAGGGCTGCCCACTTCAATGCATCTTTTGCCTGGTTTTCTTCTTTTACAGTAGTTATGCGGGCACCATCCAGCCATCGCAGTGCACGGGCAGAAGCATCAAATTCTACCGGTAATGTGATTACAGAAAACAAAGTGGTTACGGCAAACAGCACAATGCCCACCAATAATATAGTTGAATTTCCGCCACCAAAGCCCATGAAACCAAGGCCGGCTATAATTACCCACTGAGACAGCTTGCTGCTGATCTGAACTGCTGGTACTATTTTGCTGCGCAGCATGAGCATAGAATAAGCGGTAGCATGCTGAACAGCATGCCCGCATTCATGTGCTGCTACGGCTGCGGCAGCTACGCTTCGGCCGTTGTACACATCAATACTTAAGTTTACCGTTTTATTCAGGGGGTTATAATGGTCGGTAAGTTGTCCCTCTACAGAAGTTACCTGTACATCAAAAATGCCATTATCCCGAAGCATTTTCTCCGCAATATCTTTTCCACTCATCCCGGAGCTTGTAGGCACTAAACTGTAAGCTTTAAACTTACTCCGCAGCCTGCCTTGTACCGCCATACCAAGCACCATAAAAATTAAAGAGATAGCGATGATTCCTATTGTCATAACGTTTTAAACTTTGGCTTTAAAATTTACAAAAAGCATTCCCAGAATAAAGCATGACAAAATAGCAATACCCTCTGTATTAAAACAAGAAAGGAGCGTATCCGCTCCTTTCTTTATAAAAACCTTTTGGCTTATTTATATTGGGGCATAATTGCCGTAGCCATTTCCACCATTTTCTTAATACCATCCTCGGGGAGGTTGCCTTTCTTAAATTCTGCGAGTACTTGTGGAAGTTTGTTTTCCATTTCCAGCATGAAATGATCTTCAAAAGCCTTTACATTTTTTACTGCCACATCTTTTAACAATCCTTGTGTTCCCAGGTAAATAATAGCAACTTGCTTTTCTACACTGTAGGGTGTGTACTGGGGCTGCTTCAGGATTTCTACGTTGCGTGCACCTTTATCAATTACACTTTTTGTAGCGGCATCCAGGTCTCCACCAAATTTAGAAAACGCTTCCAGTTCACGATACAACGCCTGATCCAGCTTAAGCGTACCAGCCACTTTTTTCATCGACTTGATCTGCGCATTACCACCCACCCGACTTACAGAGATACCCACGTTAATGGCCGGGCGAATACCCGCATTAAAGAGGTTACCTTCCAGGAAGATCTGGCCATCGGTAATAGAAATCACATTCGTGGGAATATATGCAGAAACGTCTCCTGCCTGTGTTTCAATAATAGGCAATGCGGTAAGGGAACCACCGCCTTTTACCAGGTGACGAATAGATTCTGGCAGGTCATTCATCTGCTGCGCAATTTCATCTTTAGATACCACTTTAGCGGCACGCTCCAGCAAGCGACTGTGCAGGTAGAACACATCTCCAGGATATGCTTCACGGCCTGGCGGGCGGCGCAGCAGCAGAGAAACTTCCCTGTAAGCAACGGCCTGCTTACTCAGGTCATCATAAATGATCAATGCAGGGCGACCGGTATCCCGGAAAAACTCGCCGATAGCAGCGCCGGAAAACGGTGCGTAGAACTGCAAGGGTGCTGGCTCAGCAGCAGAAGCAGCTACAATAGTAGTGTACACCATGGCCCCATGCTCTTCAAGGGTTTTCATGATGCCCGCAATGGTAGAGGCTTTTTGGCCAATAGCCACATAAATACAATATACCGGCTTACCGGCTGCGTAAAATTCTTTCTGATTAATAATGGTATCTACTGCAATAGCCGTTTTACCCGTCTGCCGATCGCCAATGATCAATTCCCGCTGACCACGGCCAATCGGAATCATGGCATCGATGGCTTTGATACCCGTTTGTAAAGGTTCTTTTACCGGCTCCCGGAAAATTACACC
>DGQO01000187.1:3502-7176 GCA_002400445.1 Chitinophagaceae bacterium UBA4412 | reverse complement strand
TCTCCACTACGCACATTATTCAGCCCATATACCCGGGCAATACCATCACCCACCTGAAGCACCGTGCCCACTTCTTCCAGGTCGTCCGTTGCATTAAAATTGCTGAGTTGCTGGCGCAGTATCGCCGAAATCTCATCTGGTTTCATTTCTACCATAAAAAAATAGTATTTGTTTATTAAGCCGGCTGAAAATCATGGGGCAGCATCGTTGTGTCACTCCCTTGTACTTTCCAGCTATGGGCATCCATTTTTGTGGCCGCAAAGGTAAGAGATGATAACTGGAATGGCAAAAAAAACAGCAGCTTCAATCCGTGGTTTTATGAACTTCTAAAGCGAAAGAAAGCTAAACAGCTTCGCATATTTCCGAAAGGTTTTTGTATTTTTCCGGCGCTTAAAATTTCTTCATAATCAATTTATATCACCAATTATTTCCAACTGCTCCTTTGTATTTAGCGTTGTCAAACCATCTTTAGCCCTTTTGGTTGCAGAAGACCTATGCTCGGGAGTAGCAGCAGAAAAACAATGAAAACATTTATCAGCATCTTTAGCCTTTTACTGGTTACCCTGAGCACCTCTGCCCAGGATATTGACGCCGCCACTGCCATGCGGCTGCTGGGTAGCCAGCAAGCCGAGGCGGGTCTTACCAAAGAAGCCCTCAGCCAGTCTATCATTAGTAATGCTTATCACGATCAGGTTTCGGGGCTCGATCTCGTGTACCTGCAGCAATCTTATAAAGACCTGCCTGTTTTTAACCAGGTGCAAACTTTGGCTTTTAAAAACGGCAAGCTCGTAAGCAAGGCCGGTGTGCGCATCAACGCCATGGCCAAAAAAGCATCCCTTGCCGGAGACCTGCCACAGATAACTGCGGAAATGGCTCTGCTCAAGGCGATAATTGCAAAAAATATCAGGAGCGAGGTATCTGCATCCCCGGCAATGATCTCCAGTTCAAAAGTAGATTTTGGCAAAATGGATATTGCCCGGGAAAACATTACCGCTTCCCTCATGTGGCTGCCGGTGAATGATGGCGCTGCCGTAAAATTAGTGTGGCAGGTATACCTCGTACCTGCGAGCAGTTCTGATTACTGGCTGCTGAATATTGACGCAAAAACGGGCGAACTGGCCAGTGAACTCAACCTCACAGTGTATTGCAATTTTGATGCTGCGCCGCACAGCTCAGAAGCGCATGAGCAACACCGCAGTTCGGCCAGCAGTTCAAACAACTTCGATGGCGGAGGTTTGAGCCCACAAGTGGTAAATAATGCCNNGTAAACAATCCCTGGACGCTGGCTCCCGGAAATGCAACCAGCCTCAAATGGCATAGTAATGGAAACAACGATTACAATATCACCAGGGGAAATAATGTATATGCCGCAGAAGACAGGGATGGCAGCAATTCCACGCAGGGATTACCTGCTACAAGTACCACTGCTGTGGATCCGCTCAACTTTGATTTTGTACCAGATTTCACACAGGCGCCTACGCAAACTGTGATACCTAATCAGCAGTTCAACATCACCAATTTATTTTACTGGAATAATATCATTCACGACCTGGTGTACCAGTATGGTTTTGATGAGGCTGCTGGAAATTTCCAGGGAAACAACCAGGGCCGCGGTGGTAATGGAAACGATTATGTAATTGCAGATGCCCAGGATGGCGGCGGTACCAACAATGCCAATTTTGCCACCCCGTCTGACGGGAGTAGTGGCCGTATGCAAATGTACCTGTGGAACGGCAACCCACAGAGAGATGGCGATGTAGATAATGGCGTAATCGTACATGAATTTGCACACGGCATCAGCAACCGGCTCTCTGGTGGTCCTTCTCAGAGTGGCTGCGTATCTAACGCAGAACAAATGGGCGAAGGATGGAGTGATTATTATTCTTTGATGGCTACCCAGGATTGGGCAACTGCACAGTTAAATGACGGATTTGATAAGCCCCGTGGTATCGGCACGTATGTAATGGGCCAACCTATTACGGGAGTGGGCATACGCACCCAGCGCTACAGCACCAATTTTGCGATTAATAACCGTTCCTTTACCGCTTCACTTCCTTCTGCTGTGCACACCCGTGGAGAAATCTGGGCTGCTACACTTTGGGATATGACCTGGAATATCATCAACCAGGTAGGGGTAATCAATCCTGATTTATTTAATGCAAATGGCAATGGCGGAAACAGCATCGCTCTAAAACTGGTAACACAGGGCTTGAAATTACAACCCTGTAATTCCGGGTTTCTGGATGCCCGGGATGCCATCTTGCAAGCAGACCAGCTTTTGTATAATGGCGCATATCGTTGTGCTATTGTGGCTGCTTTTGCCCGCCGCGGTATGGGCTTTGATGCCAGGCAGGGATCTGCCAATAGTATTACAGACCAGGTGCCGGGTTATTCTACCACAGAAAGTAAACTCTTTCTCACCCAAAATGTAACTGAACAACTCGAAGGTTTGAACGTAACTTACAATAACCGGGTAACCGCCGGTGCCTGCTCAGCGCTTACCAATTACCTGCTTACTGATACCTTACCTGCAAATGTGACCTATGTTTCTGGCGGTAATTATAACAGTGCCACAAGGGTTGTAAGTTTTAATGTAAACCTGAATGCTTCGCAAACACAGAACTACAGCTTTACGGTGCAGGTGAACAATAATACCTATTTCCCTACCGTAAACCTCTTTAGCGAAACAGTGCCCTCAGCTACCCTGCCCGGCACATGGATTCCTGCATCTACGAACAGTTTTAACTTCAGTGTTTCTGCTGCACAGGCGCATAGTGCACCTTATTCCTTCTTTGGCCCGAATGCCAGCGCTGCTTCGGACTTTTCGCTGGCCACTGCACTTTCTGTACCACTAGGCGTAATACCTCCCATCCTTAGTTTTTGGCATAGCTACAATACCGAAGATGGCTGGGATGGAGGCATGGTAGAAATAAGCACAGATGCCGGCAATACCTGGACAGACCTTGGCCAATACATGACAGAAAATGGTTACAACGGAAGCCTTGGAAGCGGAAGCAATAATCCGCTGGCAGGCCGCAATGCATTTACGGGCAATAGCAATGGCTTCATTAAAACCAGTGTATCTCTTGCATCATTTGCTAATCAAAATGCAAGATTCCGATTCCGCATGGGATCAGATGATAACACGACTGAAGCAGGCTGGTATATTGACGACATCCTGCTGCAAAGCCAGGCAAAAGTGAACATTCGTTCGAGCCTCTTTAACGCATCTGCTACCCGGGCAAATGTGAGCGACACTTTTACAGTGATTCTGCAAAATGCAGTGTGTGGCAATGCAGCCATAACTACTGCACCCGCAAGTGCCAGCCTTTGCGAAGGCGCAGGCACTACTCTGCAGGCTTCAGCCACGGGCACCAGTCTTTCTTACCAGTGGCAGGTGAGCGCAGATGCTGGTACAACTTTTACAAATATCAGTGGTGCAGGGAGCAGTAGCCTCGTTTTAACTAACCTGGCAGTAAGTATGAATGGTAATCAATATCGTGTAGTTGTCACTAATGCCTGCCCTTCTACGGCAACATCAGCTCCTGCCACCATTACTGTACTGGCAGCGCCTGCGGTTACGCAACAACCCACAGCAGCAAGTGCCTGCTTAAATGGTACAGTTCGGTTTAACATAGCAGCTACCGGGAACAATTTAACCTACCAATGGCAGG
>DGQO01000187.1:2982-3408 GCA_002400445.1 Chitinophagaceae bacterium UBA4412 | reverse complement strand
ACACCAGGCCGCACATCTGTAATTACAGGCACAGTAAGCCCAGCCGGCAATTACACTTATCAATGGTTCTTCAATGGGGTGGCACTTGCGGCTTCATCTTCACCTGCTGTAAATGTGAACGTAAACATGCTTGGCGATTATTCGCTAAAAGCCAGTGATGCCAATGGCTGCAGTGTAAGTTCAAACCTGGTAACGGTTATTGATTCCGCCAGTACGCAACTCTTCATTTACCCTAATCCAAATCAGGGCATTTTTAATGTGAGTTACTACAATGGTTCCGGCAGTTCGGTAAAACGCAATATTGTGTTGTATGATGCCAAGGGCGCAAGGGTGTATGGCAGCGAGTGGAGTGTAGCACCGGGCTATGCCATGCTAAGGGTTGTGCTAGACAATGTGCAGGGTGGTTTGTATTACCTGCGGCTGGAG
>DGQO01000187.1:0-2948 GCA_002400445.1 Chitinophagaceae bacterium UBA4412 | reverse complement strand
AAGCCGAAAGAAAACGAGAAATCAGGCTTATCCAGGTTCATGCTTTTAAACTTAATGCTACAGCATTTTTTACTCCAGCGCCTCAATTACACTTAAGCCCTTGTACATAAAAAAAGGCTGCCCGCAATGATGGGCAGCCTTTCACAATATTCTATTTCAGTCTTACCTGATCTTGTGCATATAAATATTTTCGGCAAATTGTTTCTTCATATCCTGGAGATCCCGCAGTACAGTTGCATCTACAAGGTTTCCGTCCATCTCTAATTTGAAACCACCAATGAGAGCAGCATTTACGAAAGTCTCCAATTCGATATGCGCTACGCCGGAATCTGCTTTTACCTTTTTCACAATACTGTCTTTCATTTCTTCAGATACTGCTGTGGCCGTAGTAAGTTTCACCAGGTGTATGCCTTTGAGTTTGTTGTACTGCTCAATAAATGCACGCATGATTTCGAAAAGATTGCTTTCCCTTGTTTTGCGGATAAGCAATTGTATAAAGGAATAGGTAAGAGGTTGAAGTTGAGTACGCATCACAGCGTTAATGATCTTCTCCTTCTTATCTGCGCCAATGATGGGACTGCTAAGCACAGCCACCATGTCTTTATTGCTTTTGCCCACCCTGTCCAGGAATTTGACATCCGCAAAAATAGCATCAAGAATATTTTGTTCTACAGCCAGGTCGAGTAAACTTTTGGCGTACCTGCCGGCGAGTCTTGGATTGTTCATTTGTTGATAGCGTTTTGGGCTTGCTGNNTTCTTTACGCAGCACTTTTTCGCTGAGTTCGATGACCATATTGCCAAGCTGATTTTTCAGGTCGGTCATGGCTGCCATTTTTTGATTATTGATGGATGCATGTGCATCTGTAATGATGCGGGATGCCTGTAGCCTTGCTTCATCTTTTGCATCATTGATCATTTTCTCTTTGATCTGCTTTGCTTCCCGGAGCATAACCGCTCTCTCTTCACGGGCTTGCGCTAGCAGCTCTTCATTTTCGTTTTTCAACTGTGCCATTTCCAGTTTCACTTTTTCCGCAATAGCGATAGAACTGGCTATGGTAGCTTCCCGATCGTTAAGCCCCTGGAGAATGGGTTTCCAGGCAAATTTTTTGAGAATGAAAAACACGATCAAAAAAGCCAGGGTGGTCCAGATGATGAGACCTACATGTGGTAATAAGAGTTCCATTAATGATGTTGTTATATTTTCTGAATACTAATTTTAAAGCTGTTAGTTACTGCAATCCTTATTGCAGTATACTGCCCTTGAAATAGAAAAAANNAAAAAAGATTACTGCATCCCCCGCCCTTTGCTTCGGATGCAGTAAAAATTTTGCGTGCAAACTTAGGCTTTCAATACAGCCAACAGACCTGCGATAACTGCGAAAAGGGCAACACCCTCTACGAACGCAGCAGTCAGGATCATGTTTGCACGAATGTCGTTACTCGCTTCTGGCTGGCGGGCGATAGATTCTACAGCACCTTTACCAATCTGGCCAATACCGATACCTGCACCAATAGCTGCAAGACCAGCACCGATGGCACCACCAAAGTGAGAATAACCAAGCTGAACATCAGCTAACAAAGTCATCAAAGTCATGATACTTGTGTTTATAATTGAAAAAATAATTACGCAATAATTGGATCTGCATGGCCATCTACATCATCATGCCCACCTTCTAAACTCTGGCCAATGAATACCGCCGTAAGGTTTGTAAAGATGAATGCCTGGATGAATGCCACCAGCAGTTCGATAAAATAAATAAATACAGTGAACAGGATAGAGATGGGTGAAAATCCAAAACCTGCCACACTGCTCATAGCACCGAATATAAAAATGAGCGAAATGAAACTTAAAATGATGATGTGCCCCGCTACCATGTTAGCAAAAAGACGAATCATGAGGGCTGCTGGTTTAATGAGCAATACACCCGCCAATTCTATAGGAATTAAAATCACTTTTACAAACAAGGGCACGCCCGGAGGCCAGAAGATATGACCCCAGAAATGGGTATTTGTACTAAACAAAATAACCAGGAGGGAAATGATGGCAAGCACCATGGTAAAAGCCATATTACCGGTAACATTTGCAGCACCTGGCAGTAGCCCGAAAAGACTATTGATTAAAATAAAGAAAAACACAGTGAGCAGGTAAGGCATATACTTCGATGATTTCTTACCGAGGTTTGGCTTTGCTACTTCGTCCCGCACAAAAGTAATTACGGGTTCTATTGCATTCTGCCAGCCATTGGGTGCTGTGTTTACACCGTGGCCGTTTTTATATTTTTTGGCAATGCCCGTCATCAGTAAAACCAGTACTACTAAAGCAAGGATCATTTGCACTACATTCTTGGTAATGGACAAATCATAAACTTTACTGCCATCAAGGGCTACAATATCTCCTTCCTGAACTTTATATCCATTATAAGCTTCTTGCCCATGGTGAAACCTGGACGAAGAGAACATATCAAATCCCTTTGTGGGCGAGTATAAAATAACCGGCAGGGGCAGGCTTGCCTCAAACTCTCCAAGGCTGAAAAAGTGAAAATCATGCGCATCTTTAATGTGTTCCATGATGAGCTTTGCCGGATCGAGTTTTTCTGTGTGCTCTGCATGCACCGCTTCGTCAGTTACCACAGGCTGCTGTACTTCCTGGGCAATGCTTACATTAGAAAAAACGAACATGCCTAAGCTAAAAACCGCTACCAGCCATGATTTGATGCGCTTCAGTGCCATATCTGTTCTAAAATTTGGCGCAAAGATAAGGTTGGGTGGGTAAAATCTTGCAGGAACTACCAGGAAATTCCGCCGAAATGGGCCTATTGCTTAAATCCGGAAACGTAGTGCATGGGTTGAATGGGTTAGCTGCTGCTGGGTTG
Organism: Chitinophagaceae bacterium UBA4412; assembly: GCA_002400445.1. Lineage (GTDB taxonomy): Bacteria > Bacteroidota > Bacteroidia > Chitinophagales > Chitinophagaceae > Ferruginibacter. Next base: position 75 of record DGQO01000187.1, on the reverse strand, counting down.
CGTTAGGGATTGTAGTGGAAATCCTTTTTACGCCCGGCGTAAAAAGATTGCAACGGAAAGCCCGGCCCGCAGGGA
>DGQO01000190.1:21591-22973 GCA_002400445.1 Chitinophagaceae bacterium UBA4412 | reverse complement strand
TTTCGGCTAAAGGGTTTAAGCGTTGAAAAATTTAGGCTTGAATTCTCCTGTGCTTTTATTTCAAGCCGATCTGCAAGTTGATAAGCTTTATCACCTTGGCTAAGGTAAACAGACTGACCAAATGAGAAAACAGGACAAACAAAAAAAGCCAGTTTGAAGATGCTTTTAATAATTTGCATGGGTGGTTGTTAAGTGAAGTTTCATTAAATTCAAGATATGCAAAAATACCTGTTTAAGAATATCAAGCTGGTAAACGAGGGAAAAATAACCGAAGCAGAAGTTTTGGTGAATGGAGAACGCATAGAGCGCATTGATGCCAGCATTGGAACAAAAGGGGCGGTAAAAGAAATTGATGGAAAAGGATGCCATTTATTTCCCGGGGTAATTGATGACCAGGTGCATTTTAGAGAACCCGGGCTCACCCATAAGGCAGATATTTATACAGAAAGCTGTGCGGCAGTGGCGGGCGGTGTTACGAGTTTTATGGAAATGCCCAATACGATTCCTAATGCACTCACCCAAGTGCTGCTGGAAGATAAATACAAAATAGCTGCGGAAAAATCGCTGGCCAATTATTCCTTTTTTATGGGCGTGAGTAACCATAATGTAGATGAAGTGCTGCGCACAAATGAAAAGAAAGAGGAGGTGTGTGGGATAAAGATTTTTATGGGCAGCAGCACCGGTGATATGCTGGTAGATAACCACGCTACCCTAAACCATATTTTCAGCGGCTCTGAATTATTGATTGCTACCCATTGTGAAGATGAGCGGATAATAAAGAGAAATTATCAAACAACGAAAGAGAAGTTTCCAGACCTGCAACCATGGCACCATCCCATCATCCGGAATGAGGAAGCTTGTTTTGAATCTTCGCTTATTGCGGTTCAGTTTGCACAGAAATACGATAGTCGTCTTCATATCCTGCACATCAGCACGGCAAAAGAATTACAATTGTTTAGCAATATGCTGCCGCTCAAAGACAAAAGGATTACTGCCGAAGTGTGTGTGCACCACCTGCATTTTACTGCAGATGACTATGCAGCCCTCGGCTATAAAATAAAATGCAACCCTGCTATTAAAGCAGCCGAAAATAAAAATGCATTATGGGAAGCGCTGCTCGATGATCGCCTGGACCTGATTGCCACAGACCATGCACCACATCTGCTATCAGAAAAAGAGCCTCCATATGAAAAAGCACATGCCGGTTTGCCGCTGGTGCAGCATTCCCTTTCCCTCATGTTGTATTATGCTGCACAAGGGAAAATCAGTTTAGAAAAAATTGCAGAAAAAATGAGCCACGCTGTTGCAGATTGTTTTCTCATCCGGGACAGGGGTTATATTCGGGAAGGTTATTTTGCCGACCTGGTGCTGGTAGACAACCA
>DGQO01000190.1:20873-21460 GCA_002400445.1 Chitinophagaceae bacterium UBA4412 | reverse complement strand
CGGGAGCAACTAAAGAGAAATCTTGTTACTCCACTTGCCACTATTGCCCAAATAAAGGATATCCAGCTTACGTTGAAATTTTTTATCCGCCATGAAGAATCCGTGCCTACCCAAATTAGCAATGGTACGATCATGGTGGTGCAGCGTTTTTACGATTATAGTTTTGATCCCCTGCCATCATCTGTTTCATCTATTACCGCCAAAAGCTATAAGCTCCTGCATGGCCCGGATTATTCTCTCATTAAATATTCCGCTATTCATTGCTTCGATTTTTTAAAAGGAATGCTGGAGTTTTGCGGGCGTTATATTAAGGAAGATACGCCGCTGCCACTGCAGCAGAAATTGCAGGTTGCGGCAAGAATTTTAGAAAGCCCCGCTTTAACGGTTGTCAAAAAATTCCAGAAGTCTGCAGACCTTTCTATCCCACAACAATTAGAATTAGGACAGCATTTGCGCTACCAGTTTAAGCACAGTATGTTTACGCTACTGGATATCCATGCACAACTTGACGCCTGGCACGGTATGGCGATGGCCGTAAAAAAACTTGGCCTGGTGTTCCCGGAATTCAGGGCCTCCAATGAACCGGT
>DGQO01000190.1:18539-20852 GCA_002400445.1 Chitinophagaceae bacterium UBA4412 | reverse complement strand
CTTGCCCATCTTGGCATGGGTGTTCCTGCAAAAGAAATGCAGCTAAGCGTTTTTGACGGGCTGCTCAGCAATATTAATGTGATAGACAATCTTGCCCGTGGAGAAAGTTATTTTTATAATGAAGTGCAGCGCATAAAAGCCACGATTGGCAAAATTACCGATGGCAGAAAATGGCTGATCCTTATTGATGAATTATTTAAAGGAACAAATGTAGAAGATGCTATGAAATGCAGCACGGCAGTGATAGAAGGGTTCCTTAAGAGTAAAAATTCTTTGTTTATCCTCTCTACGCATCTCTATGAAATAGGTGAGAATTTAAAAAGGTATCCGAATATCTCCTTTAATTATTTTGAAACCATTACGGCACAAGACAAACTCAGTTTTAATTATCAATTACGCAGTGGTATTAGTAACGATCGGCTCGGCTACCTCATCCTGCAGCGGGAAGGCGTGGTAAAAATGCTGGAAGAGTTATAAGCTTTGTGTATATTGGATTTACCAAAACCTTACCCATGCTTGTAAAAACTTTTGGCAGCGCTGTTTATGGAGTAGAAGCCATCAGCATAACGGTGGAAGTAAACGTAAACAGCCAGGGCAGGAATTACTATATCGTTGGCCTACCGGATAATGCCGTAAAAGAGAGCCTGCAGCGGGTAGAAAGCGCCATCAAAAGCATCGATGCTTATATGCCCCGCACTAAACTGGTTGTAAATCTTGCACCGGCAGATATCAAAAAATCAGGCTCTGCTTTTGATCTTCCCATTGCTATGGGCACACTTGCCGCAACAGAACAATTAGAAAACCCCGAACGGCTGGAAAAATTTGTAATCATGGGTGAGTTGAGTCTTGATGGTGCCATCCGCCCCATCAAAGGCGCTTTACCTATTGCCATTCAAGCCCGTAAAGAAGGATTCGAAGGATTCATTGTACCCCTGGCTAATGCAAGAGAAGCAGGCATGGTAAACAACCTGAAAGTATATGGCGTAGAACATATCAATGATGTGATAGCCTTCTTCAAAGATGAAAATAGTTTACAACCCACCGTCGTAAATACCCGGGATGAATTTGCAGAAGCGCAAAGTAATTTTGACGTTGATTTTTCTGAAGTTAAAGGCCAGGAGAATATTAAACGGGCTTTAGAAATTGCTGCTGCTGGCGGGCACAATGCAATCCTGATTGGCCCACCTGGAGCCGGCAAAACAATGCTAGCCAAAAGACTGCCTACCATACTACCGCCACTCACTTTATTGGAGGCTCTGGAAACTACTAAGATTCACAGTGTGGCAGGCAAGCTGCCGGAAAATGCAACACTCGTGAGTAAGCGACCTTTCAGGAGTCCGCATCATACGATATCTGATGTAGCCCTCGTTGGTGGCGGGGGAATTCCACAGCCCGGAGAAATTTCGCTGGCACATAATGGTGTTTTGTTTTTGGATGAACTGCCGGAATTTAAACGTACCGTTTTAGAAGTGATGCGGCAGCCTATGGAAGAAAGAAAAGTTACGATCAGCCGGGCAAAAGTGGCGCTGGATTTCCCGGCCAGCTTTATGCTCATTGCCAGCATGAATCCCTGCCCCTGTGGCTACTTTAACCATCCTGAAAGAGCTTGCACTTGCGGGCCAGGCGTGGTGCAGAAATATCTGAGCAGAATTTCCGGACCATTACTCGATAGGATAGATCTGCATGTGGAAGTGACGCCTGTGGCTTTTAGCGAATTGAGTTCAATACGCAATGCAGAGAAAAGTGAGCAAATAAGAGAGCGGGTAATAAGGGCCAGAGACCTGCAGGCCGAGCGGTATAAAGGGGTAGCTGGCACCTATGCTAATGCACAGATGAGCAGCAAAATGCTTAAAGAAATTTGTGTAATCAGCACAGCCGGTGCAAACCTGCTAAAAGTAGCCATGGAGCGATTAAACCTGAGTGCGAGAGCTTACGATCGTATCCTGAAAGTGAGCCGCACTATTGCCGATCTCGCCGGTAGCGAAGATATTAAACCGGAGTACCTGGCAGAAGCCATACAGTACAGGAGTTTGGATAGAGAGGGATGGGGAGGGTAAACTTCAGCGCAACAAATACGATGCAATTGTGTTTAGATGTACAAATACATCATCCCCTACAACCATTTATAATTACCCAAAATATCGATAGCAGACAGGCTCATAGGTTGTCTCCCAAAAAAATGCCACATGCAGTATATCTTCTGCACCATCAAGATTATTTGATGCCTTCAGCAATTTCAATCAATTTGCACAGATTTTCAGCCTGCGCAAGGCAAATCAAATAATTTAGCACCATGAAAATATTATTACACTA
>DGQO01000190.1:0-18498 GCA_002400445.1 Chitinophagaceae bacterium UBA4412 | reverse complement strand
TGGAAATCACCCGGTGTGATGATGCTTTTGATAGCCTCCATCACCGTTGCAATGATCAGCCGTATTGCAAAGGCATTCCAGGATTATTTTCTCAATACCATTACCCAGCGTTTTGGTGCCAATGTATTTACAGACGGCTTGCAGCACGCCATGAAATTACCTTACCAGGATTTTGAAGATCAGCGCAGCGGCGAAACCCTCAGCGTACTCACTAAAGTGCGCACAGATACAGAAAAATTTATTTTTTCATTTATTAATATTCTCTTCCCGGTAATCGTAGGTATTCTTGTAGTAGCCATTTATTCTACCACCATTCACTGGAGCTTACCTTTTATTTATTTTGGCGGCATCATTGTGCTCATCATTATCACCAATACCCTGAGTAAAAAAGTAAAAAGAATTCAAAAGAGTATTGTAGCACAAACTACATCGCTTGCAGGCGCCACCACAGAGTCTTTACGGAATATTGAATTGGTTAAAAGCCTTGGTCTTACTGCGCAGGAAATTTCCCGGCTCAATAAAAATACGTTTAAAATACTGGGGCTTGAACTTACTAAAGTGAAAAGAGTGCGCACCGTAAGTTTTGTGCAGGGCACTTTTGTAAACACACTTCGGCAGGTAATATTGTTTATGCTCATGTGGATGATTTTTAAAGAACGTATGAATGCCGGGCAACTGGTAACCATGCAGGTTTTCTCTTTCTTCGTCTTTGGTCCTTTGCAGGAAATTGGTAACATTATCCTCAGCTACAGGGAAGCAGAAGCTTCACTAAACAATTTTGATACCCTGATGAAAAAAGCCCCGGAAGTGGAAGCGGCAAATCCACGTCACCTGGGAGAAATTGAAACCCTTGCTTTTGAAACGGTGGGTTTCAAACATAAAACCGCTTCGCAAAAAGCCATCAACAATATTAGTTTCACTGCACACAGCGGCGAAACGATTGCCTTTGTAGGGCCGAGTGGTAGTGGCAAATCTACCCTGATGAAATTATTGGTTGGCCTCTACCGGCCACAGCAGGGACGCATCCTGTATAATGGCATTGATGAAAACAATATCAGTTTTGAAGACCTGCGCAGCCAGATCGGTTTTGTAACGCAGGATACCAATCTCTTTAGCGGAAGCATTAAAGAAAACCTGATGTTTGTAAATCCCAATGCAACACATGAAGAGCTGCATGAAGCGCTGGAAAAAGCCGCCTGCACAAACATAGTGCAGCGNNTGCTCATTTTTGATGAAGCCACTTCTGCACTCGATTCTATTACCGAAGAAGAAATTACAAATACCATTCGTGCAATATCTACGAGCCAGGAGCAAATCACTATTCTTATTGCACACCGCCTGAGTACGATTATGCATGCAGACAGGATCTATGTGCTGGAAAAAGGCGATGTGGTAGAAACAGGTGCCCATGAAGTATTGCTCAATGAAAAAGGACTCTACTATGCCATGTGGCGTCAGCAAATAGGCGAAAGAAAAAAATCACTCATCTAATAAATATCCAATGGACTATTTAAAACTCCTGGGCCTTGCGGCTGGTACCATTACCTCTATTACTTTTTTACCACAGGTGATACAGATTTACAAAACAAAATCTGCACGAGACATCTCTATCAATATGCTTGCTTTGCTCATTCTTGGTGTGAGCATGTGGCTTGTTTATGGGATCTTTGTAAAAGATGTGGCCATTATTTATACCAATTCAATGGTACTAACCATGAGCCTCATTATGTTGTATTTTAAATGGCGATTTAAATGAGTAATATAGCTGAACCCAAAAAAATTGTAACGCCACCTACCCCTAATTATATCTGGAGCATCCTGAGCATGCACTGCCCCCGCTGCCGCCGTGGGCCAATGTTTAAAGATGCGAACCCCTTTCGAAAACTCACCCTGGGCCACATTTTTGATATGCCGGATCGTTGCGCTGTATGCAATCAAAAATTTGATTTGGAGCCGGGCTTCTGGTATGGTACCGGTTATGTAAGTTACGGGCTTGCGGTAGGCTTGTCTTTTGCCACATTTGCTTTGTGGTGGCTGTTTGTAGGCATTTCAGTTTCAGACAACAGGGTATTTTGGTGGCTCATCGTAAATGCCATCACCTTACTCGCACTTCAACCCTGGCTCATGCGGCTGAGCCGTTCCATTTATATCCGGTTTTTTGTAAGATATGATCCGCACTATGAACATACAGCGCCGGTAAAATTCGATTAATTTCCGGTCAACATCGCTGCAGCTATTTTACAAATTTTACAAAGGCTGCCTTCTGTGAAAATCTGGATCAATTCCCGATCAATCAATATTCTCAATAATACCTGCAATGCCCTGGCCACCGCCCACACAGGCCGTAACCATTCCATATTTCTTTTGCAGGCGCTTCATATCGTTGATGATTTGTATCGTGAGTTTACAACCGGTGCAACCCAGCGGATGACCAAGGGCAATGGCGCCACCGTTTATGTTTACAATGTCAGGATTGAGATTCAGTTCCCTTATTACGGCCAGGGATTGTGAAGCAAAAGCCTCATTCAATTCAATCAAATCCATATCAGCCAATGATAAACCCGCACGCTGCAAAGCCTTTGGCACAGCAGCTACCGGGCCAATACCCATAATGCGGGGGTCTACACCTGCACTCACCGCAGTAACTAAACGAGCGATTGGCTTTAACCCAAGTTCATTAATCATACGCTCACTCATCACAATTACAAAAGCGGCTCCATCGCTTGTTTGAGAAGAGTTGCCTGCCGTTACACAACCATTTGCCGCAAAAGCGGGTTTCAATTTTGCCAATCCTTCGGGTGTAGTATCCAGCCGCACACCTTCATCCGTATCTACCACATAAGATTTTATTTTACGTTTCCCTTTTTCATCTGCATATACCTGCTCTACAGTAATGGGTAAAATACCCGAAGCAAAATAGCCTTCCTGGATCGCCTTTGCCGCCTTCATGTGACTGTTGTAGCTAAACAAATCCTGGTCTTCCCGGCTCACGTTATATTCAGTGGCCACGGCTTCTGCCGTAAGCCCCATATTTAAATAATAGTCTGGCTCATCTTTGGCAATTTCATAAGAGGGAACCGTTTTCCAACCCGCCGTTGGTACAAGGCTCATACTCTCCACACCACCGGCAACAATACAATCTGCCATACCCATCCGGATTTTTGCGGTTGCAATGGCAATACTTTCCAACCCACTGGCGCAATAACGATTGATGGTAATACCCGGCACACTAAACCCTAATGCCTTTGCTGCAATGATGCGGCCTACCTGCAAGCCCTGTTCGGCTTCGGGCACGGCGTTTCCCACGATCACATCATCTACCCTGCTGGCTTCTAATTGAGGCACAGACGCCAATAATCCCTGGATCACTTCAATGGCTAAATTATCCGGCCGGGTAAACCTGAAACCACCTTTTTTACTCTTTGTGATAGCGGTACGATAACCGGCAACGATATAGGCTTCCTGCATAAAATAATTTTTATTGTTTTTTTGAGGCGGTCGGCAGCAGTGCATTACCAGGCGCTGGTTTTGGGCTATCCGCTTCAAGTCCGCTGCCGCCCAGGCGGCATGCGGGCTTTCCGCTACTATCCCACGCCCATGATCAAAAGAACATCTTTCGACCGCATTAGTTGTTTATGCAACTTATATTTCAAAGGTATCATTTCCACTGCAAATCAAAAAACTAAAATAGCAATGTACTTTTGTGCCCGCTATGTATAAACTGCTTCGCTCTTTTCTCTTTCGTTTTGGCCCGGAGAAAGTGCATTCCTTTTCTATGAAGGCCTTACAAATCGCCTGCCGTAGCGGTGTTGGAGAAAAATTACTTGCCGCCGCATTCACGCCAAAAGTTGAACCCGTAAAATTTTTCGGCTTAAGTTTTCCCAACCGGGTGGGCCTGGCTGCGGGTTTTGATAAGGATGCTGCTTACCTGAGAGAACTGCAGGCATTGGGTTTTGGTTTTGTAGAAATAGGTACGGTAACACCACGGGCACAGGCAGGTAATGATCAACCGAGGTTGATCCGTTTACCACGAGACAAAGCACTCATTAACCGAATGGGATTTAATAACCATGGGGTGCAAGCCGCTGCAGAAAAATTAAAGGCCTGGCAAAAAAGTAAGCACAACAACCGGGGAATGATCATCGGCGGAAATATTGGTAAAAATAAAATAACGCCCAATGATGATGCCTGGCAGGATTATGTCATTTGCTTTGAAGCCCTCCATCCTTTCGTAAATTATTTTGTAGTGAATGTGAGCAGCCCGAATACACCTGGCTTGAGAGAGTTACAGGAAAAAGATTCGTTGCGCAAAATATTTACGGCTTTGCAGCAGCATCATTTGCAACAGCAAAACCCAAAACCCATATTGCTAAAAATAGCTCCTGATCTGAGTACAGCACAAGTGGATGATGTCATCAGCCTTGCCCTGGAAATCAATTTAGATGGCCTCGTTGTTTCTAATACAACATTGAGCAGAGAAAAATTATCAGCGCCATCAGCACGCATTGCAGAACGCTTTGGGGCAGGCGGCCTGAGTGGATTACCCGTAAAAGAAAAAAATACGATGCTGGTTAATTATATCAGCAAACAAACAAACGGAAAGATTCCCATCATGGCCAGCGGCGGTATTTTTACAGCAGAAGATGCCGCAGAAAAACTGGCTGCAGGCGCAGCGCTTTTGCAGGTATATACCGGCTTTATTTATGAAGGACCTGCCCTGGTGAAGAAATTGGTGCAGCACAAGAATGCTTGAGCACTTCCCTATTTTCAATTAAAAAAAAAGCCGCCGCCTGCAGTATAACAAACGGCTGCCTTGCAGAATCTATTTCACTAAACTTATCGTGTAGGAGTAACTGTAATTTTTGTTCAGCAATCGATATTGCTCATGCGGCAAAGCGCCCCAGCTATCATCGCCACCAAGCCCCCGCTGCTCAAGATCAATATGCACATAAGTTTTATGATCTGGCTTGAGGTCTGTTGGATGCTGTTGCTTTTTATCGGTACCTGGATCCATCGACTCTGCAGAAAAAGGCAAAGCACTAAAGCAAACTGGTTGCTCACCCTGGATGCGAATTCCTTTTCCCTCTTTGTTTGTAATTGTAAACCAACGCACATCTGTACGATTTCCATTTTCCTGCGGGCGAATATAATTGGCTTCAAACTGCTGCTGCACAGTATTACTGTATGTGCCCACAAAAGCCGAATATTTTCGATCGCTGTAATTCTCCCAGGGACCACGGCCGTAATACTGCACACTATCATAACTACCGGGCAGTACGAGGCGCATACCAAATCTCGGAAGCTCGGGTAATACACGCCCATTCATATCCATCGCTACAGAAAGGCGAACGCTCGCATCATTGGCTATAAAATAATAGATGGTATAAGGAACCATAATTCCTGTAAGTTCAAAAGTGGCGCTGATGCCAATGCCCTGTTCATTTTGCGCTGCTACATCAATTGATTTTAACCTTGGGTATTGATGTGCAAAACGCCAGATGCCCAGCGACTGTGGCATACCATTACCAAAATCGTTATCGGTGGGTGCACGCCAGAAATAAGGTGTAGGCAAATGATCGAGAAACATACCATCTTTTTGCCGATACTGCCGAACAATACCTTGTTTCAAATCCAGGTAGCCGGAAACATCACCGGAAGAAAAATCAAGCCGCTCCGCAGTTTGATTCACTTTTAGTTTTGTGCCTCCAGTTTGCTGCGCAGTAAAGAAATTCCCGCCCAGTAAAAATTGATTTCTCGCTACTTCATGGCCCGCAGGTATTGCATTTGTAGCGGTGATTGTATGTGCCGTTACATTTACAAAATATTCCACTCCTGTTGTTGTAGTTATCGCCGGCAAAGGAATTTTTACACTGCTGCTTGTGCCAGGCGCAATGGCTGATTTAAATGTACCGCTTGCAATGGCTTTCCCATTGCGCATGAGTTGCCATTGAAACACATAATTGGTCAATGATGTAAAATTGAAATGGTTCTGCACCGTTACCAATCCATTGAAGGGTTCAGGGGCAGTGATGCGAATATCTTCATACACATGCTTCACTTCATACAGCCCCGGGTGTATGGTTCTGTCTGCAGCTATTAAACCATTGGCACAAAAGTTTTCATCGTTCTGCAATTCATACCCACCCATGTCTCCGCCATAGGCCCAGAATGCTCTTCCGCTTGCGGTATGTTGCTTAATTCCCTGGTCAACCCAATCCCAGATAAAGCCACCCTGCATATGTTTACTGCTGCGAATGACGTCAAAATATTCTGCAAAGTTTCCACTGCTGTTTCCCATAGCATGGGCATATTCGCACATGATGAAAGGGCGCTTTTTACTATCATCCGCAGCATAGGCTTTCATCGCCGCCAGGCGGGGATACATGGGACACACGATATCTGTGTTCCAATCTTCACCTGCCTGCTCAAACTGCACCAGCCGGGTAATATCTCTTTTTTTAATCCAGGTATAGGCATCATGAAAAACAGGACCATTGCCGCACTCATTGCCCAGGCTCCAGATGATAATGCTTGGATGATTTTTATCTCGCTCTACCATTCTCTTATGCCGGTCTAAATGCGCCGGTGCCCACTCAGGCAGGTAAGCAGGATGCTTTGATTTATCAAAATAGCCCTGCTTCTCGGCACCCATTCCGTGGCTCTCAATATTGGCTTCGTCCACCACATACAATCCATACTCATCGCACAGGCGATACCATTCCGGATCATTGGGATAATGAGAGCAGCGCACTGCATTAATATTAAACTGCTTCATGAGCAGGATATCTTTTATCATCAATGCCGTTGTGGGTACATGGCCCAGCACTTCATCATGTTCATGCCGGTTCACGCCATGCACTTCTACTACTGCACCATTTACGAGGAGCTGGGCATCTTTCATTTCAACCGTTCTGAAACCCGTTTTAGTGCTGGTAAATATGGAATTTCCCTTTGCATCCGTATAGGAAATCGTTGCGGTATAAAGATTAGGTGCTTCCGCACTCCATTGCTTCGGCGCTTTTAAATTGCCAGCAAACAAAACGGTATTCATGCTGCCTGTTGTTTGCGCCGGTACTTTTTTTGTTTGCGTAAAAACAGCTTTCCCATTCCCATCAATAATGTTAAGCGAAACAGTTCCTGCACCCGCAGCTCCTTCAAAATGCCTGATAGCTACTTCAGCTTTCAGTGTTCCATTTTTATACTTTGCATCAAGACCACTTTGGATAAAGAAATCCCAGATCGTATGTTTCGGTGTAGCAAAAAGAAACACGTCTCTTTCAATGCCACTCAACCTCCAGAAATCCTGGTCTTCCAGGTAGCTGCCATCATGCCAGCGAAATATTTGAACGGCGAGTTGGTTCTCCCCATCCCGTAAGAATTGTGTGATGTCAAATTCTGCAGCAGTCTTGCTTGCTTTGGTGAGGCCTGCCTTTTTACCATTCACATAAATGAATGCACAGCCGCTGATAGAGCCAAAATGCAATAGCACTTGCTTACCTGCCCAATCTTTAGGTACCGTAAAAGAACGGCGGTAAGTGCCCACCGGGTTGTCTTCTCCTACAAATGGCGGATTCTTCGGAAACGGATACACCACATTTGTATAAATAGGCACGCCATAGCCTTGTACTTCCCAATTCCCCGGCACCTGTATATTATTCCATTTGGAAAGATCGAGGTCGGCAGCATAAAAGTTCTGGATGCGACTGGCAGCTTTATCCGCATAAATAAATTTCCATGCGCCATTCATTGATTGATAAAATGAAGAAGAAGGAAAATCATTTACAACAGCCTTTGCGGCATTTTCATAAAGCATAAAGCTGGCCCTTGGCACTTCTTTATTCCAGTCTAACAGCGTTGGATTCTCCCAATCATTTTGCTGGGCAAAACTCAATGTGCCAATGAGGGTAAACAATACCAAAAAGGAAATTTGCTTGGAGTAGTACATGCTAAAATGTTAAGCGGTTTCAAAAAAAAGCCAGTCGTATATCATCTGCCGTGAGGCTAAATATTTTTCAAATCAGTTTCAGCCAGCGTGGCGGGCCAATTGCTTAAAAGTACGAGCAAAGCGGCAGGCAAACAATTCTTTTAGCCAGTTCTATACTCAATCTTACAAAGAAATTTACCTACGGGGAAAATATCTTTGCAGCAATGTTCAAACTTTGCCCTGCTCAACTATTTTTGCCGCATGGAATATCTTTTCACGTCTGAAAGTATCATCAGTTTTTTTGTACTCGTTGTGCTTGAAATTGTGCTGGGCATAGACAATGTAATTTTCGTAAGCATTATCATGAACCGGCTGAAAGATATCGCCGATCAAAAGAAAGCACGCATTGCCTGGATGGTTACAGGAATNNTGGTTACTCTCCCAAAAAGGAAAAGCGGTTTTTAGTATTTCCGGAAAAGGGTTTGACCTTGCCAGCATTGTAATGCTGCTGGGCGGCCTGTTTCTTATCTATAAATCTGTAAAAGAAATTCACGAAAAATTAGAGGGTGATGATCTCCTGCATACTTCGCAGAAATCCAATGGACTTTCTTTTGGAAAAGCTGTTGGTCAGATTATGCTCATAGACGCCGTGTTTAGTTTTGACAGTATCATTACAGCAGGTGGTACCGCAAAGCACCTGGAAATTATGATTGCCGCTGTAGTAATAGCCATGATCATCATGTTCTTATTCAGTCCTAAAATTGCCGGTTTTATTCATAAGCACCCTACGCTTAAAATGCTGGCGCTTTCATTTTTAGTGATGATTGGCCTTAGCCTGGTGATAGAGGGATGGGCACCTACAGAAGCCCATGAACTTGGCATAAAAAATTATATCTATTTTGGAATGGCTTTCTCTTTTGGTGTAGAGATGCTGAACATGACCATGCGCAAGCGGTTGCGTAAAAAGCGGGTGGTAGAACTTAATGAACCCAATTTAGAAAATAACGAAACAGCATCACCTGACGACAGTGCACACTAAAGTGCGCATAATATAGTTGCGGCAAACAGGCCTGCTGTTTCTGTGCGCAGGCGGGTATCACCAAGGGATACGGGTACAAAATTCTTTTGCTTTGCCAATGCTATTTCTGCTGGCGAAAAATCACCTTCGGGTCCAATGAGCATCATACGCTGTGAAGCAATTCCCACATGCTGTGCCAAATGAATTTTCTGTTCATCTGCCTCGCAATGTGCAATAAAATGCTGGCCAGTTTTCGCCGCAGCTTCTACAACATTTTTAAATTTTTCTGCAGCATCAAGAACCGGCATCCATGCCTGCTGAGATTGTAACATGGCACTCTCCAGGATGCTATACAAACGCTCCATTTTCAAGTGCTGTTTTTCTGTGCGTTCGCAAATGATGGGAATGATTTGATGCACACCGAGCTCGGTAGCTTTTTCTAAAAACCATTCAAAGCGACTATTATTTTTTAAAGGAGATATCGCAATGGTAACAAGGCGGGCCGGCGCAGGCTGCATGGTTTTATCTACCAGGGCCACTGCACAGCGCTTTCGGTTAGCATCTGTGATCCTGGCTNNTTGCTGGCTGGTTCATCCAATACAATATGATCATCAGCCTGCTGCAATGCCCGATGAAAAAAGAAAGGGAGATTCATAATTTGAGCATTCATAAAAAAGAGGCTGAACGAAAGTGTGTGCAGAAATTGCTTCAACTTTTTTTCAGCCTGACCATTGTTTTCTTTATACGAACAGGATATTATCTATCCGCTGCCTGCGCTTTCTAAAATGGCGGGTCTTCATCAAACTGGGCATCATTCATCTTGCTGCCTTTTTGAATAAACATNNTCGCTGCCATCTTCTTCTACAAATTTTTGGATATGCAACAATGCTTTCAATTTAATATTTTCCAGGCTACCGTTCCGGTGCTTAGCAATACGCACCTGCGTTTCACCTTTATTACTTTCGCCAAAAGCATCTGTAGTTACTTCATAGTATTCTGGCCGATAGAGGAACATCACAAGATCTGCATCCTGCTCAATGGCACCCGATTCTCTCAGGTCACTCAACTGCGGCATCTTGTTTCCTTCTTTTCTTTTCTCTACCTCACGACTTAGCTGGCTCAAGGCAATGATGGGCACTTGCAATTCTTTTGCGAGCGCTTTTAAGTCTCTGGAAATTTTACTAATCTCTTGTTCACGGTTGCTATTCCTGTCTGCACTGCCGCTCATTAACTGCAGATAATCGATAATGATTAAACCCACATTGTGTTTGTTTTTTAAACGACGACATTTTGCCCTGAGTTCAAAAATATTTAAAGCTGCAGAGTCATCAATAAAAATGGGGGCATTACTCAGGCGATTAAAACCTTTCTTATATAATTGCTCCATTTCGTGCTGCTCCAGTTTACCACGGGCAATTTTTTCCAGCCAGATTTCACTTTCCGCACTCAATATCCGCTGCACAAGCTGACTGCTACTCATCTCCAGGCTAAAAAATGCAACAGGCGTTGGGGGGCGGTCGTCTCCTGCCGGCCTGATGGCAGCACTTCGGGCCAGGTTAAGGGCAAAGGCAGTTTTACCCACGCTCGGCCGTGCAGCCAGGATGATCAGATCGGTGGGTTGCCATCCATAAGTAATTTTGTCGAGGGTTGGAAAACCTGTGGGCACACCCGTAATTTCATCTTTCCGATTGCGCATATCTTCAATACGGTTAAACGTTTTAACCAGCACCGAATTGATATCATCAAAGTTTTTACGCAGGTGATTGTTGGTAATTTCAAACAGCTTTCCTTCGGCGCTATCGAGCAGGTCAAAGACATCAGTGCTGTCTTCATATGCATCCCCAATAATTTCGCCGCTGATGCGAATTAATTCCCGTTGAATAAATTTTTGCAATACAATGCGGGAATGCGCTTCAATATTTGCTGATGAAACCACGGCGTTGGTAAGCCGTGTTACAAAGTATGGCCCGCCTACAATTTCCAGTTCTTCTTTTAATTTTAATTCTTCTACCACCGTAAGTAAATCGATGGGCGAGCTCTTGATAGCCAGGCTTTGCATGGCTTTATAAATCCGCTGGTGGGCATCAAGGTAAAAACACTCTGGCTTCAAAATTTCTACTACTGTATCAAAAGCACTTTTCTCCAGCATGATAGCGCCAAGTATGGCCTCTTCCAGCTCCCGGGCTTGCGGGGGCACTTTTCCAAACACCAGGCCACCCACATCTAAGGGCCTTTTTTGCCTGGCTTTTCTGTCTTTATTAAGATTGGTAAGATCCATTTCCTTCTCGTTCCTTTTAAAAAATGATGTACAAAACTGATTTACGACTTAGGGCTGCCGCAAACTGTGTTGATAAACTTGTGGCCTGAAATTATTGTTGCTTTTCATGGTTTCAGAATTAAGGCCGGCTAAGGTAAATGCTAACGCTCGATCTAAAAATGACCTTAAGTTGTTATTAACTTTAAGCTACGGATTATGCACTGGTATTCCACCGTCAAAAGTAACTTATTCACCTCATATCCACAGGAATTGCACATCAATTATTCAAATGGCTTGCCCCTTCCATGAGACTTATGCACAAACCAAAAAGGGCCAAATTTCTTTTTGTTCACCCGGCATTTTTTTAATGGGCTTGCAAAATTCGTAACAAACCACTAGCTTCTTTTGCACCCTACTCCAGGCAGCAGTTATACAAGGGAAAAACTATCTTTGCTGCCCAAATAAATATAACAATGACGATTTCGTATAACTGGCTGAGCGATTATTTACCTGTGAAACTTGAGCCGGAGCGACTAAGCAAAATCTTGACAGCAATTGGGCTGGAAGTAGAAAGCCTTTATGAATTTAATTCCGTGCCGGGTGGCCTGCAGGGGTTGATTACTGCGGAAATTGTAAGTTGCGAAAAACACCCTGACGCAGACAAGCTGCAAATAACTACGGTGAATACCGGTAAAGAAACTTTGCAGGTTGTGTGTGGTGCGCCAAATGCTGCAGCGGGCCAAAAGGTAATTTTAGCCAGGGTGGGAACAACCATTTATCCCAGTACCGGCGAGCCTTTCACGATTAAAAAAGCAAAGATCCGCGGCGTGGAAAGCAACGGGATGATTTGCGCAGAAGATGAAATAGGACTGGGCGAAAGCCATGCTGGAATTATGGTACTGCCAGAAAGTACAGCTATCGGCCAGCAGGCATCAAGCCTGTTTGAAATATACCATGACTTTATTTTTGAAATAGGCCTCACGCCCAATCGCATGGATGCGATGAGCCACCTTGGTGTGGCCCGGGATGTATGCGCCTACCTCAGCCATCATGATAAAAAAGGCAGTTCTGTAAAATCTCCTTACAAAAATGCCTTTAAACCAGATCATCAGGGCCAGCAGATAGAAGTAATTATTGAAAACACGGAAGCCTGTAAGCGCTTTGCCGGGATAAGTTTGAGCAATGTAAGCGTAAGTGAAAGCCCTCAATGGCTTAAAAACAGGTTGAGGAGTATTGGATTGAATCCTATTAATAACATCGTAGATATCACCAATTTTATCCTGCATGAAACCGGGCAGCCCTTGCATGCTTATGATGCCAGCGCTATCACCGGCAATAAAATCCTGGTAAAAAATTTGCCGGAAGGCACGCCTTTTTTTACGCTTGATGGCAAAGAAAGAAAACTTACTGCAGGAGATTTGCTGGTGTGCAATGCAGAGGCACCCATGTGCATAGCAGGTGTTTATGGAGGACTAAAAAGTGGCGTAACAGAAACGACCACAAATATCTTCCTGGAGAGCGCCTGGTTTGATCCCATCGTAACCCGTAAAACCTCCTTCCACCACGGACTGAGAACAGATGCTGCAGCAAGATTTGAAAAAGGAGTAGACATCAGCAATTGCGTATCCGTGTTAAAGCGGGCTGCAGAAATGATCAAGGAAATATGTGGTGCAGAAATAAACAGCGAAATTATTGACATATATCCCAAGCCGGTAGAACAAACCTCCATTGGCTTAAAATACCATTACCTGAAAAAACTCAGTGGGAAAAACTACCATGGAGACAGTATCAAAAATATCCTTGTTTCCCTGGGCTTTGAACTGGTAAAGGAAGGTGCAGATGAATTATGGGTAAACGTACCAACAAGCAAACCGGACATCAGCCTGCCGGCAGATTTGGTTGAAGAAATCATGCGGATAGACGGGCTGGATAATATTGAAATTCCCGCCAGTATCAATATTTCTCCTGCGCAAGACACTCAATCTAAAGAATACCAACTTAGAGAAAAGGTTTCAAATATGCTTGCTGGCAATGGCTTCTTCGAAGTATTTACAAACAGCATCACGAACAGCGCTTATTTTTCTGAAGCCACTCTTGAGCACACGGTAAAGATGATTAATAATCTCAGTTCAGACCTCGACGTAATGCGCCCCGATCTTTTACCTACCAGCCTTGAAGTGTTGTCTTATAACATCAACCGCCGGAATACAGATTTGAAGTTTTTCGAATTTGGCAAAATTTACCGCCGCATTGCAGATGGCGATTATGATGAGCAAAAGCATCTTTCTCTGACGGCTACAGGCAATAGCCAGGAAAAATCCTGGAATGAACCTGAAACTAAAGCAGATTTCTACTTCATTAAAGCAGCTTGTGAAAAAGTATGTGCGGCACTTGGACTAAAAGTGAGCTACGAGCCTGCCACTGATGAGAACTTTGACGTTGCTTCGGTATTAAAAGTGAAACAAAAAATTGTGGGCACCATTGGCCAGGTATCTCAAAAACGGAACAAACGCTTTGGTATTAAACAGCCCGTGTTTGCAGCAGATTTACATTGGGACACTATGATTTCCCTGCTGGGCAGCAAACCTTTTGTGTACGAAGAGGTAAGTAAATTCCCATCTGTACAGCGTGACCTTTCTCTGGTGATAGATAAAGATGTAACTTATGGCAGGTTTGAAAAAGCGGTTACTGGCCTCAATATTCAGCATCTGAGTAGCTTTCATGTGTTTGATATTTTTGAAAGTGAAAAATTGGGTGCGCATAAAAAATCGATGGCAGCCAGTTTTAGTTTCGAAGACAAACAAAAAACGCTCACGGATACCGAGATAGATACGATGATGGCAAAACTGATCGGCGCTTTTGAGAAAAACCTGGGAGCCGAGATCAGGAAGTAAGCATCATTACAGTTGTGCCGCTTTTGCGGATTTTTTTAGTCAATAATTTGCATCCACTTGTCGTCACTTACGGAGTATATAACAACCATCAATACAAGGCTTCAGCAATTGCTGAAGCAGCATGAACATTTGCAAAAGGAAAATGCAAGCCAGGCTGCACGCATCCGGGCAATGGAAACGCAGCTGCAAAACAGCATTGAAACGGCAGAAACCCTGGTGCAGCAAAATCTACTGCTTAAAGCATCGGTTACAGAAATGAATCCGACTGATAAAAAAGCCCTGGAACAGAAAATTCAACACTATATCAAAAATATTGACCGCTGCATCGCCATCTTAAGCCAGTAAAATGCCCGACCTNNATCCCTGTAAATATTGTAATAGCAGATCGCACTTACCGCATCCGCACTTTGCCCGAAGATGAAGAAGTGGTGCGCAAAACAGTGAAGCTCATCAATGATAAAATTGTGGAGTTCAAAACACAGTTTGCCGGCAAGGACATGCAGGATTATATTGCCATGGTCATTATCTGGTATGCCACCCAGGCTAGCGGTGGCAGCAATGCCGAAAGCGAAGACCTGAAAAAAGGCCTGATCAAAATAGCAGAGGACCTTGGCAAGGCTCTTGGGCAGTCATAATGCGTTTTTTGCCTTGAACAGCCCATAAAATTCTACTTACAAAATTCTTATCTTCGCTTATTAACCATGGCGATGCTGTCATTATGGTTTTATACTCATCATACAATTTTGTGAATCAACTTAAAACATCAACATCTAATGGATATGCTTTCCATCATCATAGGTGTGGCCGCATTAATAGTCGGTCTCATCCTGGGCAAAATTATTTTTGCCAAAAACACGGGAAATAAAATACAGGAAGCTGAACTGGAGGCACAGAGAATCCTCGCCGAAGGAAAACTTAAAGCAGATACTTACAAGAAAGAGAAGGAACTGGAAGCCAAGGAAAAGTTTGTTCAAATGCGGGCCGATCATGATCGGGAAATTCTTCAAAGAACACAAAAAGTAAGTGACGCAGAAAACAGGATTAAGCAAAAAGAACAAAGCCTGAACTCAAAAGAAGGCAACCTGGAAAAACAGCTTAAGGAAAACGAAGCCATCAAAGAAACGCTCAACCGGCAGATTGAGGTTGTAAACATTAAGCGTACCGAACTGGAAAAGCACCAGGAAGAACATATCCGTCGCCTGGAAAAAGTAGCCGGCCTCTCCGCCGAAGATGCAAAAGCACAACTCATTGAAAGCCTGAAACAGGAAGCGCACACGGAGGCTCTTACTATACAGCAGGAAATTATTGAAGAAGCCAAGTTAAAGGCCAATAAAGAAGCCCGCAAAGTGGTGATACAAACCATTCAGCGCACGGCTGCAGAAACGGCTATCGAAAACTCCATTACTGTATTTAACCTGGAAAGCGACGAAATCAAAGGTTCCATCATCGGGCGGGAAGGAAGAAACATCCGGGCGATAGAAGCTGCTACCGGTGTAGATCTGATCGTAGATGACACGCCTGAAGCGATTGTACTTTCTTCTTTTGATCCACTGCGCCGTGAGATCGCCAGGCTTTCCCTGCAGCGCCTCGTGGCAGATGGCCGTATCCATCCTGCCCGGATTGAAGAGGTGGTAGAAAAAACCAAACGTCAGCTTGACGACCAGGTGATGGAAATTGGTGAAAGAACGATTATTGAACTAGGCATTCATGGCCTGCATAAGGAACTGGTGCGTATGGTGGGCAGGATGCGTTTTCGCTCCAGCTATGGCCAAAACTTGCTGATGCATAGCCGGGAAACGGCTAACCTTTGTGCCATCATGGCTTCGGAGCTGGGTATGAACCCAAAACTGGCCAAACGGGCTGGCTTGCTGCATGATATTGGTAAAGTACCCGATGAAGAGACGGAACTGAGCCACGCTTTGCTTGGCGCAAAACTGGCGGAAAAATATGGTGAGAACCCTGCCGTGGTAAATGCCATCGGTGCCCACCATGATGAAATGGAAATGCAATATGTAATTTCCCCCATTATCCAGGCTTGCGATGCGATAAGTGGTGCCCGTCCTGGTGCCCGCAGGGAAATTATGCAGCAATACATTCAGCGTATTAAAGATCTTGAAAATATGGCGCTGGCTTACAATGGCGTAGAAAAAGCTTATGCGATACAGGCCGGCCGGGAACTGAGGGTAATTGTAGAAGCGGATAAAGTAACCGACGCAGACAGCGATAAGCTCAGTTTTGAAATAGCCCAAAAGATTCAAACCGAAATGACCTTTCCCGGGCAGATTAAAGTGACCGTTATAAGGGAGAAGCGGGCTGTTAATATTGCCCGGTAAGGATATCGTGAAGGATCAAAGCGAGAGATAGCTTTGCCAGGTCACTCGTTTTTATGGCCCAAGAACGCAATCTTACAGGCCAAATAACATTTAAAAAACTTTGCATCAGGGAGATTAATTAAGAAGTTTTCCCCTACCTTTGCCGTCCGAAAAACAAAAAGATATGAACGCAATTGATTTTGTTCATGAGCAGTTGACCACGAAACCAACGCTTCCAACATTTAAAGCAGGTGATAACATTACCGTTAATTATAAAATTGTAGAAGGTACTAAAGAGCGTATCCAAAGCTTTAAAGGCGATGTAATTAAGCGTCAGGGCACTGGAGCTACCGCTTCTTTCACCGTTCGCAAAATTAGCGACGGTGTAGGTGTTGAGCGTTTATTCCCTGTATTCTCACCCAATATTGATAGCATTATTGTGCATAAAGTAGGTAGAGTACGCCGGGCTAAATTGTACTTTCAGCGGGAGCGTAGCGGTAAGAGTGCACGTATTAAAGAAAAAAGAATGGCAGTGGCTAAAAAAGCCTAAGCTTTTTCACATACTTGAATGGGCGGAAACGAAAGTTTCCGCTTTTTTTATGCGTTGATACATCGCACAGCAAATTCAAACCATGTTTCTTCCAATCTAATATTTGCTATGCACTGCATGTGAAAGATTGCGCTAAAAGCATGGCTCTAATACTGTTGTGCAAAAACCCTGGGACGAAACCATTTTTCAAAGGGAGAAAAGTTTCGCATTATTCTCTCTTCAAAATTTAACGCTTCCTGCACAAATAAGCTATCGCTGTTTTATATAAGTATTTCAAATCGCCTACCTTTACCGCCTAAATTTGAAGGTATGTTATTAAATATGTTTAATGCGGTGCTGCTGCTTTCTCTGCCTGGTGGCAGTGAGTGGATCCTCATCGTGCTCGTTGTTCTTCTTTTATTTGGAGGTAAAAAAATTCCTGAACTTATGCGTGGTATTGGCCGTGGCATCCGTGAATTTAATGATGCTAAAAGTTCTGTGAAGAATGAAATTGAAGAAGGGATGAAAGAGAAGCCTGTTTCTAAAACAGACGTACCGCAATAAAAAAATGATTTATGTTTAAGCCGAAGAGGTTGCAGCCTGGAAAGATGCAGCATTCTTCGGCTTACTTGTTTCAATAAGCCAAAACCATTTCTGCAATATGTATCCTTATTCTTCCATAGCATCCTATCAGCAGGCGTTAACCAGAGGAGCTACCACCTGTGTGGCCGCGGTAGAATTTTACCTGCAGCAGGAGGTAAAGAACCGGCACCTGAATGCATTTGTGGAAGTGTACGGGCAGGAAGCGCTGGAGAAAGCCGCAGCACTTGATGCAAAACGGGCCAGGGGCGAAACTTTAAAACCTTTACATGGTGTGGTCATCGCCATCAAAGATGTGATTTGCTATGCTGGTCACGGGGTTACCGCTGCTTCTAAAATTCTGGAAGGTTTTCAATCTTTATATAGCGCTACTGCACTGCAATATCTTTTAGATGAAGATGCTATTATCCTGGGCAGTTGCAATTGTGATGAGTTTGCCATGGGTAGCACGAATGAAAACTCCACTTATGGAAAAGTGCTGAATNNGCCGGCAGATTTCTGTGGTATCATTGGCTTAAAACCGGGCTATGGACGCATTTCCCGCTATGGACTCCTCGCTTACGCATCATCCTTTGACCAGATTGGCATTTTTGGAAAAAATATCCAGGACGTTGGTTTATTGTTAGCATTGATGAGCAAGCTTGATGAAAGAGACAGCACCATGAGCAGGCAAAATATGCCGGCGCTTTTAAGCTTCGAACCCGAAAAAAAATTCCGCATCTGTTATTTTCCAGAGGCGATGGAACATGCTTCAATCGATCCGGAGATCAAAAATGGCTTGCTCGCCCTTTGTGAGAAAATGAAAGAAGACGGGCATGAAATAAGGGAAGAGCATTTTCCCCTGATTGATTTTATTGTGCCTACCTATTATGTGCTCACCACAGCCGAAGCCAGCAGCAATCTCTCCAGGTATGATGGCATACGTTATGGCCATCAATCTCCTATAAAAACTGCAGACCTTGCA
>DGQO01000182.1 GCA_002400445.1 Chitinophagaceae bacterium UBA4412 | reverse complement strand
TTTACGCAGGTATTTAAAAAACATAACAAACCATATACCGTAATGGCGTGGAGATGAAAAAAGTGCGACAGGCATGAGAGGTATATTTCTACTTTGTTTAAAATTTAAAAAATAATAAAGCTGTGTGTAGAAATCACAGTCAGTGGCCAAACCGGGCATAATGCCGGAACTTATTGAATGCCGCTGCTCGGATGCCAGGCTAAAAATCCTCTGCAATCATTATTGAAAATACTACTCATTTTTGCGAATGAATGTCAAAAAACGGTTCTATCCATTTGTGGAGGATTATTCAAAGGGAAATTATAGACAATAGCTATCAATCGATTGGCAATATGTAACCTCATGTACGGAGTAAGGGAGAACCTGTTTAAGCAGGGGTGAAAATTGCAAAGCCGCATTACTGCGGCTTGTGTAATAAAATATTGTTCATGCAATCCTGCGCTCAATCCTAAAGAGCAATGGAATATCAATGTGTGTAGCGGTTACTTAGCAAGTGTTCTTATATAGTTAATCAGGTCGCCCACACTTCCTGTTTCTCCAAAACTTCCTTCGATGATATCTTCGTTGCCAGGTATTTTCTTTTTAAAAGAAGGCATATTTTCATGCCCTTCGGTCATCTTATAAAAAATAGCACCATCCGTTTGCTTTTTAAATGTTTCAGAAGTAAAATCACCGATGGTTTGATCTAGTTTTGTAGCCTGTGGGCCTTCTCCTTTTCCGGTTAAGCCGTGGCAGGATCTGCAGTGGCGTTTGTACATGGCTTTACCTATCTTAACAGATTCAGGAGAAGTCTTGATGGGATTTTTCATCTTCTGGTATTTCTCCGGAACCTCCCATTGCGTAGGGCCGCTGGTAAAAGCGGGGAGGAATAAAGCCGCCACCATTACACCGAATATTGCAATTAATTTGTTCATAATATACGCTTTGAATCATCAGGAAAATCCAAATGATTAATCAACAAATTAAGTTGCATTACAATTAAAAGGCAATGATGATGATCATGTAAAAAAGTGATTCTAGAAATGGCCATTTCATATTTATTTCTCTTATATAGGATTTGAAATAGGCCGGATTCGTTGATGTATCGTCTTATTCCCTGTTTTAAACTGTAACGCTGACATTTATCCCTAATTCTACCTACAGATGATTTAATTTTGATTTTTACTTCGGCGGCTCTCGTTGAGGAAGTGCATCGTTTGTAGCCAGCGGAATCGCTTTATTTTTCAAGGATCATAAAACTGACTTTAATGCAAATTGAACGGCAACAATTGAAACAAAGATTCCAGGAAATTTTTGGCAGTAACCATGAACCCATGGTGGTGCGTTCTCCCGGGCGGGTTAATATCATTGGTGAGCACACAGATTATAATGATGGATTTGTACTGCCCGCAGCCATTGACAAAGCAGCCTGGGTGGCCGTTTCTGCACGAAATGATAACGAGGTACATTTATATGCAGAGGAGTTCAAAGAGTCTTTTGAAACTACACTGGATAAAATGGCGCCTACACCGCAGCATTGGCCAAATTACATCATGGGTGTGGCCGATCAACTGCAAAAAGCAGGTAAAACATTGAAAGGGTTTAACCTGCTCATTGATGGCGATATTCCCATTGGTGCCGGCCTCTCTTCTTCTGCCGCTTTAGAATGTGCTACCGCCTTTGCTTTAAATGAATTGTTTAACCTGGATGTGCAACGCCAGGAAATGGCCTATATCGCACAGGCTGCAGAGCATGAATTTGCCGGATTAAAATGTGGTGTGATGGATATGTTTGCATCTCTTTTTGGTAAAAAGGATCATGTGATAAGCCTCGACTGTCGCAGCCTTGCGTATGAATATGTACCGCTTCATTTGAACGGATATAAAGTGGTTTTACTCAATACCAATGTGAAACATAATCTTGCCTCTTCGGCCTATAATGAACGCCGGCAACAATGTGAGCAGGGCGTAGCCTGGATAAGTGCGCATGAAAATGATATCAAAGCCTTGCGGGATGCCACGGTGGAAATGCTGGACAAATACGTACTGCCCCACGATGCATTGGTGTACCAGCGCTGCAGGTATGTGGTGGATGAAAATAATCGCTTATTGCAAGCCTGCAACGATTTAAAAGCGGGTGATATTAAAGCCTTGGGTAAAAAAATGTTTGCTACCCACGAAGGGTTGAGCAAGCAATATGAAGTGAGCTGCGCAGAACTTGATTTTTTAGTGAATGCTGTAAAAGATAATCCTGCTGTACTAGGTGCCCGTATGATGGGCGGTGGTTTTGGCGGATGCACCATCAACCTCGTGCAGGAAGATGCCATCGAAGCATTGATCACCAGCGTTTCAGCAGAATACAAAGAAGCCATGGGGCTGCAACTAACGGCTTATGTGGTTACTACAGATGATGGCACATCGTTAGTATAAAATCATTTTACTTTTCTATGCTGCGCAAACAACCAGGGCATTAATCCTGGCTCTGCAAATGCGCTATCCCAACTGTTATGGTTTGCATTGGGGTAAAGCGTAAACTGTACAGATGCCTTTGCTTTGCGCAAGGCCATCACCATTTGCTGGCTGAATTCCGGCAGCACCACATCGTCTTTGCCGCCATGAAATATCCACCATT
>DGQO01000137.1:6203-8262 GCA_002400445.1 Chitinophagaceae bacterium UBA4412 | reverse complement strand
ATGAACTTCAGGAAGGTATGATAATCGATCCCCAAACTATGTTGGAAAAAAATCTTTAGCAAAGCGTCGGCTGTTGCGCTCATCCGCAGCAAGACTGCTTTACTCAACGCTGCGTTCTACATTTGGGAAGGCTCTTAAACGGCTTCCCGAATGCGTTACTTATCCACCCTAAACCAATCAAAATCTGCGTAGCCCGTATCATTACTTTTTTCGATCCCGGTAGCATAGAGACCTATTTTAGCGCCAACCCATCTGCCCGGTTTTGCCTTAAAGTCTTCGGCAATCGGGATATACGTTTTGCCATCTATGCTATAAGAGAATGTACAAAGGCCGCCCTGCGCTACTGTAACTTTTAATCCTGCGGTATTGTCTTTCAACTTTGTAATAACCGTTTTGATTTCTGCTGCGCCTTCGTCTGCTTTTTCGCAAATGCCTTTTAACAGGTAAAAGCCGTCTGCTTTTTGTGCTATAAAAATGGTTGCATAATCCAACCCCAAAATTACCAGCCCAGCTCTTTCATCTTGCAGTTTTAGATTTGGCGTAAACGTAAGTTGTGTAGTTGCCGTAAATTCTTCCGCCATAAATTTTTGTCCAAGAATATTGGCTACATCCCATAAGTTTTTTGCTGCGGGTGCAGGATGTGCGTAGAGCCTGAGCTTGCCGTTGTTTGAAGGCATGAGCCACGTACCTTTCGGATTTGCCTGCCATTGCCATTGCAGGCCAAGGCTGGTACTATTGAATTCATCAGATTCTGCCGGAGTACAAATAGGATAGGTATTTCCAACGTTTGGTTTTTTAAAAACCAAAACCGGCTCACCCTTTAGGTCGCCGTCTTTATCAATGCCGATTACCGGCCAATCTTTTTTCCATTGTATGGGCTGCAGATGCACTACTCTGCCATACGCATCTTTATCCTGGAAATGAAAAAACCAATCTTCACCAGTTTGCGTAACCACCCATGCTCCCTGGTGCGGCCCATTTATTTTAGTAGTTCCCTGGTCTATGGCCACGTGACGTTCATAGGGCCCGAGAATATGTTTAGAACGCAAAACCAATTGCCACCCTGTGGGCACACCGCCAGCAGGTGCAAAGATGTAATAGTATTTATTGCGCTTGTAAATTTTCCCTCCTTCAAGCGTTGGATCAATTCCATGTCCATCATAAATCACCTGGCTTTCGCCGGTTATGGCTGTGCCTTCTGCATTCATGGGTGCAACAGAAATAACACTTTTGAATCCAGCCCGGCTGCCAGCATAAGCATGGATGAGCCAGGCCTTGCCATCATCATCCCAAAGCGGGCAAGGATCTATCAAGCCACTGCCTGCATATACCAACAATGGTTGCGACCATTCCTTTGCAGGATCACTGGCCTTAATCATGTAGATGCCATAATCAGGATCAGGATAATAGATGTAAAATGTATTCTTGTGATAACGAATTGCCGGCGCCCAAACTCCTTTGCCATGTTGTGGTTGATTAAACACATCAACAGGAATTTGCTTTTTTAATGCATGGTTAATAATGGTCCAGTTTACCATGTCTTTAGAGTGCAGGACAGGTAAGCCGGGAGTATGCTCAAAGCTGGATGAAATGAGATAATAATCTTCCCCAACCCTTATCACATCAGGATCAGAATAATCTGCATGTAAGATGGGATTCTTGTAGCTGCCATCACCATTATCAGCCACCCACACTTTAGACAGATTATTTCCCTGTGGTTGTGCTACTATGCTACCGCAGCTATAGATGAAAAAGATGCAGGTCAATATTTTTTTCATGATGAATGGCGTTGTAAAGGGTTACATAAATAATGCAGGTTCTTCGTTAGCGGCAGCCTGGATGTTTACGAAATTAATACAACCCTTTCAAGAATCCGGAAATACAAGCTCCACGAATTTTAGCCTGATATCATAATTGTACATCATAAGACGACTCCCTAAAACAACAGGGAGAAGGATTAGTCACTTTTGGCGGGCAGCGATAAGACCTGATTCATGTCAGTTCATTTTCTTTTCTCTGCCTGCAGCGGTATAAGTCGTTTTTTATTTCTTAATATGCA
>DGQO01000137.1:0-6031 GCA_002400445.1 Chitinophagaceae bacterium UBA4412 | reverse complement strand
AAGATGGTACCTGGACGGATATCAATTACAATGATACAGATAATTCCGGATGGGATCTTAGAACGCATGCAAACAGGATTTTGCTGCTTACAAAAGAATACCTGAGCACTGAATCAAAATATTACCATGATAACACGGTAAGCCAGAAAATACACCTGGCACTGGGATATTGGTTTAAGCACATGCCTCAAAACGCCAATTGGTGGTACAATAAAATAGGAATACCTAAAATACTTGGTGAGGCGATAGTTTTACTCAAACCAGAACTAAGTAAAAGCGAACGCACAGATGCCCTGCGGGTGATGAATCAATCCGATTTTGGAATGACAGGGCAAAATAAAGTTTGGCTTGCGGGTAATATGTTTTTTAAAGCCTTATTAACTGATGATGAAAAATTAGCAAGGCAAGCCAGGGATACCATCGTTTCGGAAATCATCATTTCTGCAAATGAAGGCATACAGGCAGATTATAGTTATCAGCAACATGGCCCGCAGCAGCAGTTTGGTAATTATGGGCTGGCTTATATTACCACAATGGCATCCTGGGCAAATATTTTCAACAACACAGCTTTGCAACTCAGTAACAAACAGCTTGACGTACTGGGAGGTTTATTCAACCAGGGCTTTAACCAAATTGTATGGAAGGGGCGATTAGATATTAACTCGCTGGGAAGACAGTTTTTTAAACAGGCACCTGAACAAAAAGCTTTGGCGCTGGGTTTTGCAGCTTACGATTTGCTCCAGGTAGATCCTAAGCACAATGACGTGTACCTTGATTTTATGAAAAGAAATTTTTCCGGAACTATGCTGCCCGAACTCAAAGGAATTACTAATTATTACAGATCTGATATGACGGTTTACCGGGATAAAGACTGGTACAATAGCATCAAGATGTCTTCTACCCGGGTGATTGGTGCCGAGACCGGTAACAACGAAAATTTAAAGGGCTATTACCTGGGCGATGGTGCATCTTATATTTCGGTGAGTGGCAAAGAATACACGGATATTTTTCCTTTGTGGAATTGGAGAAATCTGCCTGGCGTTACTTGCTATGAAACGAGCAAAGCTTTGAAGCAGCTCACTTTTAAGGGCTATCGCAACAATGATGATTTTGCCGGCAGCATCTCTAATGGCTTAAACGGCGTAACGGCCTTTGTGCTTAACCGGGATTCGCTTACCGCTAAAAAAGCTTATTTCTATATTGAAGGGCAAATGGTTTGCCTGGGTTCGGGAATAAGCAGTTTGCAAAATGATTCGGTGGTCACTACCATGAATCAAACCTGGCTAAATGGTGAGGTAACTTATTTCAACGAGGGTGAGAATCTGCTGTCGCCCGAATCCACGGTTTCAAAGCAGGAAGCATCCTGGGTGTATCACGATAATATTACTTACGTGCCGCTGATGAAAACGCTGATTACGATTTCAAATGAAACACACACCGGAAGCTGGAGCAACATCATTGCAAAATATCCAAAGGATAGTATTTCAGGTAAAATATTTACGATAAAAGTAACAGCAGAACTGAAACCTGTGAATGCTGATTATGCATATGCCATTCTTCCAAATGAAAAGCCTGCTGTGGATGGAAAAACGCATCTTAAATTTGAAGTGCTTGAAAATAGCAGCGAAGCACAAGTCGTAAAAAGTAAAAACAGCAATCACTTTTTAATTGTGGCATACCAGCCTTGCAAAATCCAGGATGCGGCATTAGGTACCGTAGCATTTGAACAGCCCGGTCTTTACCAAATTGAAAAGATTAATCATCAATGGGAAATTACACTGGCAGATCCAACACATAAACTGAAAACCATGGCCGTGGTATTCAAGAACAAGTCATATACTTTTAAATTGCCTGTTGGATTATTTACAGGAAAGGCAGTGCATAAAAAACTGTAGCCGATTATAAAAAGCATTTATAATTCGGCACTTGCCGCTGCTCGGCATAGGCATGCACCTTAACGGTTTTTAATTCATTTTAAAGACGCATAAAAGATGAAACAATTAAAATATATTTTGTTTGCTTTTGCATTTTTTTTACCTGTGCAACTCAGTGCACAGCAGCGCCACCGACTCACTGAAAACTGGTCGTTTTTACAATCAGACCTTGGTGGAATATGGGAAGCCAACAGGCCTTTCAAGCCTGGTGGATCCGAGCGTGTGCCGCTATGGACACCCGTGAGTTTGCCACATTGTTTTAATGCAACAGATGCGGTAGATCCGGATTTGAATTATTACCAGGGGCCGGGCTGGTATCGTACCAGTATGGTGATGAATAATCCTTATGAAAATGGCAGAACCATTTTGCATTTTGAAGGGGCTGGTCAAAAAACGCAGGTGTACATTTATAACACTAAAGTGGGAGAACATGTAGGAGGCTATGACGAATGGACGGTGGATATAACAGATGCTGTTGCTGCATTTAAAAAAGATTCCAGTTTTACTGGGCGTTATGGCGGAAAAGTTCCACTCATTATTCGCTGTGATAACTCCCGTGATCTTGAAATGATTCCTTCAGACCTTTCTGATTTTAATATTTATGGTGGCCTCTATCGATATGTGAACCTTGTGTATGCGCCGCAACTTTCCATTGACAAAGTTTTTGCTTTAGCCAAAGTGGATGCAGCAGGTAAGCAGGGCAGCATAAGCATATCTGCACGCTTTTATAATCCAGAAAATATCAGTACGGCCAATGCAAGCATTAAAGTCATTGATCCAAAGGGCAAAATAATCAGCAGTAGTAATCAGCCATTGAACAATTTAAAATTGCAGGAATCCTTTTCAGCACTGCAAATAAAGAAGCCAATATTATGGTCGCCTGAAAGTCCAAATCTCTATAGCGTTGAGATCAACATAGCACAAAATGGAACAACCTCTACACATGTTGAAAAAATAGGGTTTCGTCATTTTGAATTTTTAAAAAAAGGTCCGTTTATGCTCAATGGTAAACGCCTGCTTTTAAAAGGTACACATCGGCATGAAGACCATGCAGGCGTAGGAGCTGCCATGACGGAAGATCTGATGCGTACCGAAATGCAAATGATCAAAGAAATGGGTGCAAACTTTATCCGACTGGGACATTACCAGCAATCCCGCATTATACTTGATTTGTGCGACAGCCTTGGCTTGCTGGTGTGGGAAGAAATTCCATGGTGTCGTGGAGGCCTCGGTGCTGCGGTGTATCAGGCGCAGGCAAAACGAATGCTTACCAACATGATTGAGCAGCATTACAATCACCCTTCTATTATTTTATGGGGGCTCGGTAATGAAAATGATTGGCCAAATGATTTTACTGTTTTTGACGAAAGCCAGATCAGGGCTTTTATGAAAGAGCTGCATGCGTTAAGTCATACATTGGATAACACAAGATTGACTGCCATCCGCCGTTGCGAATTTTGCAAAGACATTGTAGATGTTTATTCACCTACACTTTGGGCAGGCTGGTACCGCGGTATTTATACAGATTACAAATCCCTCACGCAAAAAGAATTTGCTACGGTAGATCGGTTTTTACATGTAGAGTGGGGAGGAGACAGTCATGCAGGCCGCCATGCAGAAGTGCAGGATGATTTGCTCGGGGATATTGTTACGAAATATCCACTGGAGCAGAGGGTGGATAATGCGGAGCTCTTTGCCCCATCTGCTAAAGCAGCAAAAGATAATGACTGGAACGAAACTTATGTTTGCAATTTGATCGACTGGCATTTGAAAGAACAGGAAACGATGCCCTGGCTGAGCGGCACTGCCTATTGGCCTTTCAAAGATTTTTCTACGCCTGTGCGCCCCGAGAATCCTATTCCTTATGTAAATCAGAAGGGTGTGGTGGAGAGAGACTTTACCAAAAAAGAATCTTTCTATGTATTTCAATCTTACTGGACGGCGAAACTCATGGCACATATTTACGGCCATAGCTGGCCCGTGCGCTGGGGAGATGAAGGGCAGGAAAAAATGGTGAAGCTTTACTCTAATGCAGAACAGGCAGAACTTTTTTTGAATGGGAAAAGCGAAGGCATTAAGAAACGTAACAGCCAGGATTATCCCGCCGCCGGCTTGCGATGGCTGCTGCATTTTAAGGAAGGAACGAACACCATAAAAGTTGTAGCTCAAAAAGGTAAAGAAACCATAACAGATGAAATCGTGCAACAGTATCAAACAGCCAAATGGGGCAAGGCTGCAAAACTCATCCTGGAAAAACGAAGTGAAGCCGACGGCAAAATCAGCATTGAAGTAAAACTTTTTGATGCTAAAAACATCATGTGTCTCGATGCAAAGAACGAAGTGCTCTTTGGCCTTACCGGCGATGGAAAACTCATTGATGACCAGGGTACGGTTTCCGGGTCAAGAAAACTGCAGTTGCAAAATGGCCGTGCAGTTATCAGCGTATTCAAAAATAATGGCCAAGCGGTCGCCTCAGTAAAATCAGACGGGTTGCCCACGGCGTTCCTAGATTTGTAGTTTCCAGGTCAGATCGATATAGAATGAATTGCCTTCAGCCGATTGCTGAAGGTTTTTTTTGTGGAGAA
Source organism: Chitinophagaceae bacterium UBA4412 (assembly GCA_002400445.1). Lineage (GTDB taxonomy): Bacteria > Bacteroidota > Bacteroidia > Chitinophagales > Chitinophagaceae > Ferruginibacter. The sequence goes on along the minus strand of DGQO01000137.1, from coordinate 1,512 downwards.
AGGCAGTATTGGACCTTAAACGTTGTTGATTTATATTTTTCATAAATCTATGTACCTTGATTAGCAGGTAGTTATAAAAACTTAAAAAAATTAGTAACATCTTTTGTTAATTATTTAAAAAGTTCTTTCTAATTTTAAAAACTAATTGCTTTTACAGCTTTTGATAAAACATACAACTTTTAAAAATAAGATTATTAAGCAGCTCTACTTCGGTAAGCAGCTTAGCTGTAGCGATCTGAGTATTGCTGCTAATAAAAGTTTGCCGGTTGTAACCAAAACCCTTTCGGAATTAATTGCAGAAGGTAGCGTGCAGGAAACGGGTTATGCAACTTCCACCGGCGGTCGTCGTCCTCAAATGTATTCCCTTCCCCAGGATTTAATGTACACCGTGTCTGTAGCCATGGATCAGTTGGTTACCCGCATTGCGATGGTAAATATGGATAATCAATTGGAAGGCGAAGTGTTCAAATTCAATTTGGAATTATCCCGTAATGATCAGGCATTACAGCAATTAACCGAAAAGATTGAGTTTTTTATTGCTGAATCTGATATTCCTAAAAGTAAAATAGCGGGAGTAGGAATAGGTATGCCCGGTTTTGTGGATATAGGGAAGGGTATCAACCATTCTTTTTTAAAATGCCCCACAGGTAATATTGCAGAGCATATTTCAGCGGTTGTAGATCTTCCTGTATTTATAGATAATGACTCCAGCCTCGTGGCATTAGCAGAACTCCGGTTTGGAGCGGCCGCCGGTATTCAAAATGCGATGGTGATCAATATTGGTTGGGGCGTAGGCCTCGGAATGATTTTGAATGGAAAAATTTTCCGTGGTTATAATGGCTTCGCCGGTGAGTTCAGCCATATTCCATTATTTACAAATGGTAAGATGTGCAGTTGTGGTAAAATAGGCTGCCTGGAAACTGAAACTTCTTTGCTGGTTATTGTAGATAAAGCCATTGAAGGTATTAGAGAGGGAAAGATGACGGTGCTTAAAGATATTACAACAACACATCCTCAAAAAGCTGTGAATGCTATAATAGCAGCGGCTGCCAGTGGAGACAATTTTGCTATACAACTCTTCTCAGAAGTGGCGTATAATATAGGCCGCGGTGTGGCTATTCTCATACATTTATTGAACCCGGAATTAATTGTTTTAAGTGGCCTTGGTGCAGATGCAGGCAAGGTTTGGCTGGCCCCCATTCAGCAGGCCATCAATGAANNTCCATCGTCCTGAAGAAACTCTCTCAGCAAACATTAAATAAATAAACATTTTTAAATTAAAAACGACTCCAAATGAAAAGATTTAAAACACGATTCCTGCTTAGCATGATGCTGAGTCTTTGCGTGGCCCTTGTCTTTGGCCAGCAAAAGCGAGTATCAGGCACCGTTACGGATGATAATGGGCTACCGGTAGCAGGAGCCTCTTACAACGTTAAGAAAACAACGATTAGTGGCGCTACAGATGCCAGCGGGCGCTTTACGGTAGATGTGCCCAATGCCAATTCGGTACTG
>DGQO01000110.1 GCA_002400445.1 Chitinophagaceae bacterium UBA4412 | reverse complement strand
GAACTTTTTCTCGAACCAACTATGCACAAGGGCCCCGGTATTATCCTGGAATGTTTGATGCTGATATTCGTTTGTTTCCGTATCGTAAGTATACTCATTTTTCCATTCATGAAAATGCAAAGCAACCTGCTCAATGGCGTGCAGTATATGATCTACTTCAGCATCCGTCATTACAGGATGCACAGACATCCTGATCCATCCTGGCTTGCAGGAAAGATCGCCATGATGAATTTGTTCAAGTATTTCATAAGAATGCAGCGCATCCACATTTAATAGAATATGCCCATAAGTTCCCGCACAGGCACATCCTCCACGGGTTTGAACACCAAACCTGTCATTCAATAATTTTACCACCAGGTTGAAGTGAGCTCCTCTCAGCAAAAAAGATATTACGCCAAGCCGGTTCGTATTGCCCGCTTCAAGAATTTCTATACCTGGTATGGATGGCAGTACACTGAAAATTTTCTTTAGCAATTCTGCTTCCCGCCGCAGCATATTTTCTATGCCCATTTCTTCTTTCAACTTTACAGCTAATGCGGCTTTAATACTTTGCAAAAAAGGAGGCGTACCGCCATCCTCCCGGTGCTCAATGTCTTTGATATATTCATGCTGCTTCCAGGGATTGGTATAAGTAACCGTTCCTCCGCCAGGTTGATCCGGAATAATATTCCGATATATTTTTTTATCAAAAACAAGTACGCCGGGCGTGCCTTGCCCACCTAAAAATTTATGTGGCGAAAAGAAAACAGCATCCAGGTGTGCAGCTTCCATTTGAGGATGCATATCAATGGAAACATACGGCGCAGAACAGGCAAAATCTACAAAGCATAATCCTTGATGAGCATGTACAATTTTGGCCACTTCATGATAAGGTGTTTGAATTCCCGTTACGTTAGAACAACCTGTAATAGCTACAATTTTATTGGGCCGTTCCTTGTACTGTATCATCATTTTCTCTAATGACGCCAGGCAAATATTGCCTTCATGATTTGGTATGATTTCTACATCTGCAATTGTTTCCAGCCAGGAAGTCTGGTTAGAATGATGCTCCATGTAAGACACAAAAATGATGGGCTTAAGTTGTGGATCTATTTCAAGATAATCACTAAACAGTTCGTTTATTTTTAACCCTGTAGTTATTTCACCGGGCGCTGGCAATTTTCCGGGATGCACATAATCCATAACACGCTCCGGAATGCGCAACCCAAGCAAGCGCTGCAGTTTATTTACAGCACCCGTCATTCCGCTCCCTGTAAAAATCAAAACATCATCCGGCCCAGCGTTGATATGTTTTTTAATAACCTGTTTAGCTTCTTCGTAAGCTTTGGTCATAGCCGTGCCGGTAATCGTTGTTTCGGTGTGTGTATTTCCCAGCAAGGGCATAATTTCCTTTTGCAATCGTTCTTCAATAGGCCCATAGGCCCGGCCACTCGCCGTCCAGTCAGCATAAATCATTTTTTGCTTCCCGAAAGGAGTATCAAAAAGCAGATCATAGCCCACGACATTTTTACGGAAAGGCTCGAAATAATTTTCGAGCGTTAAGTTGTGCAAATTTTTTTGACGGTCTGTGAGCATGTAGGAGGTTTTGATGTAGTGGTGCCGGTGCCAAAAGTGAGGTGGCCCCAGCAGTGAACAGCGCTTCGATTAGGTCATCCAAAGTTCAGTAAAATTTTTGTGAACCCGCCTTGGTTTTACTTTGCCAAAACGGTTTGCAGCGATGTATATCCTTTCACCCGAAAAATGTGATTTCCATTTTGAGACGGCCTGATTTCATCGCCGCGGCGGGTGTATATTGCTATTGCAGCTCCACGCCCCCCGATATTACCCACGAAGGGGGCAGGGATAAATTTGATAATAGCCACATCGCTCACGCTCAATGATTGCACAAACGAAAAATCGAGCTGTACTTCATCTACATAAAACTGCACGGGCACGTCTCGTAACAACGCTTCCCTGGTGCCATCATCAGCAGTCGTTACCTGTAGGTTTGGCAATGTAGTTTGCAAATAGTCTATCACATCAAATCGGGAAGCCGCCAGAGGATCATCCATCACATTGAATGTTCGGGAATTGTTATCCTTAAACAGTCCGCTCACGTACTGCTCATCATACTTATCTGCCATGCTTTTTGCCTGGCTGTATACAACAACTTCTGGCAGGATATATTCTCCGTTAAAGATGTGGGTATCCTTCTGGCCCACCTGCATTTGTGTGGAAAATGGCACAGGGGTTCCGACACCGATGTACACTTTGCGTGCTGTAATATTAAGTGGGTGAACAGTACTATCTAATGGCGTTTGCAGCACAATATCCAAATACTTCGTTTTCCTATTAGCGGCAGAAAAAAATATGGTAGCCAGGTCTTCAAATAAGTAATTCTTTACCTCAAAATTATTATGATCATCTACGGGAGCGGTCACTAATATCATCTGCTTATTTTTCGTGACCAAAAGGCCGAGTAAAGCTGTAACTTTTTTGGGAGCATTTACATGCCCCAGGATAGAGAATATCCTGGGTTCAACGGAAAAATAAAAATCATAAAAGCCAGGCGGAAAATCTTTATCAATTGCCAACTCCGCAGAGCCGAGCCGGTTAAGGAGTGGCCACCGCATTTTCTTCTCAAAGCCTAACCCATTTTTAATGACGCAATTCACGGTGGCCTTGTTCATCCCAGGTTCTGGGGCAAGTAATCCCATACCGATGAAAAGGGTATCGCCGGGCTTTATGATGGAATCGCTGAGCTGCACTATAAGACTATCTTGCTGCGCATGCAACTGACCAGTATAAAAAAGGAGGATAAAAATCAGGAAGAAAGAAAAATGTTTTTTGAATTTCATTGTGTAGATGTGTAACGTGCAAATGGAAAACTTAACTCAACGAAGACGATTTTTGATCATGGAATGATGCTAGCCAATATTACTGTAATCATTTTATCTTTTGAGCCCTGCATATTTTTTTTACAATCATTGATATCCCATTGCTAATTCTCAACGCAGAAAATCGATATTCTTTCGCACATCTTTTTGTTCTGTATATCTCACAAGTTTTACTAGCGCCGATGCCCAGGTTCCGGGGTTGCAGATAGCTGCGGCCACTTTGCACACCACCCGGTCTGTGGTATCGATAATATCTGCTTCCATAGCCGGGCCGGCTTCACAAAGCAGGAGCGCATTTGCCCAGGAGGTTTGCCGTGCCTTTTGAATACTAAAATTCAACACCGCATCCAACTGCTGAGGATTTATTTTCCTGATAAAGATCATGGGTATTGCAATCTTTGATAAACTGGTTTGAACTTCTTCAAAAAGTGCCGCTATGATTTCATTCACTTTATCAAAATCCCGTTGCAGAGCCAGTATCGTTTCTTTGCTGCTGGTATGCGCAGCGGCAATACCAAGATCCAGGTTAATATGCGCATTGATGCCCAACAGCAAATGCTGTAATACGATCAACTTATTATTTTGCGCAGCATCAAAGGTAGTTTTCCAGCAACTGGTAGAAGGCAGGCCGGCAGCATGCTGCNNGCATCCAGGTACCGGTTTGCAAATATCACATCAAGCTTCTCCATTCTTGCATTGTCTTCAAAAGCTCCCTGGGCAATTCCTTGCTGAATGCCTACCGTCATTTTTCGATAAAGACAGGCGAAATAACCATGTGTGAGACCGGCTGCGTGGCATTCATCAATGATTACATCTAAACACCGAACGACATCGTTAATTGTTGTTGCCTGCATAAATATTCTTTTAAATTTGTAATCAGCTCAGCAATTTGATCTTGTAAGAACCTGTTTTAGACTAAAGATCAATTTTGTAAAACAGCTTGTTATTAAATTCAATAACCGAAGATACTTTTGCGATCTGCCAAGTACTTATTTGCTTTCTCTGCCTTTTTTGCATCGAGGCAAATGGAAATAAGCCCATCCAGTATGGTAGTCCGATAGCCATATTTGGCAACATAATTTTCCAGCGTTTGTACNNATCCGTAGCGGCAGCTTTTTGCAACGCTGCTATGCCGGCACTTACATCCTTATTCCTAATATGCCAGAGACCTGCGGTGTAGTGCAGGAAAGCGCTGTTCGGAAATTTCTTCAAGCCACGATCAATGATCTTTTTAGCCTCATCTTCTCTGCCCTGCTGGCGGTAAAGATCAATGAGATTTGCATAGGTGGGTATAAATGTTGGATAACGGTTGAGACATGTTTTATATAATTCTTCCGCTGCCACAAAATCATTGGAATAACTTTTCATGATGGCCCGGTTAAATATTCCTTCCGGCCGATGACTCATCTGTTCCTGCACATTAAGGTACTCCGCCATCGCCTGCTGAAATGAATTTTTGTAAACACCCTGCAATTGTGCCAGGTATGGCGCCAGCAGGTTTACGGCTTCCATGCGTACTGCTTTNNCTCACCCTTGGAGAGGTAAAATAACCGTACTGTTCCATTGCTGTAGCCCGCATCATGGCCGGGTAGTTTTTAGAAGAAAGCAATTGATATAAAGAAGGTTCACTCGAGCTCACATAGGAGGCAATGTTGTGCATCAACTCCGCATAATTTTCTTTTCCTTTTAATTTTTCGCCATACCATTTTTCAAAACTTGATGCAGCCCATTGCACACTCTTATCTGTATGGCATTTATTACAAGCGTTTGGTGTGCCCATGGTTAGAGACTGATCAGGGCGGGGAATACGGATGCTGTGATCCAGGCGATCATCAACCACCATGTATGTTGTTACGGGCATATGGCAACTTACGCATTGATTACCCGTGCTTGTTGCCAGGTGATAACTGTGTTGTGGTCCATCATATTTTTTCGGTGAGTGGCAAGAAGCGCAAAGGCTATTTCCGGTTGCCTTTATTTTCATGCTGTGGGCATTGTGGCAATTGATGCAGGTAACACCGGCTGCATACATTTTGCTTTGAAGGAAAGAAGCGTATTCATAATCTTCATCCTTTATTTGCCCATCAATATAATAGAAAGTACTATTGGCAGTAGATGGGGTATGCGTTTGCATAAATGGCTTACCATGCACATAGTCATCACTGAAACGGGTAGCCCTTGCGTGGCACCTGGCGCAGGTTTCGATGAGCGTATCATTTTTTATAACATTGGATGGAATCATTGTTTGTCTTGCTGTATCCCAACGCCAGTCCATTTTCTTTTCTGCCAGGCTGATGGCAAAGCCGGTAAAGGCAAGACCTGCATCTTTATTTTTAGTCCATTCCATATGGCCGGATGCGGGTCCATGGCAAGACTCGCAGGAAACCCGTTGCTCGCCCCAGGTGCTTTGAAAATTATTATTGCTGAGGTTAAAATTCTTTTTAAAATCCGTGGTGTGGCAATCGGCACACATATAATTCCAGTTCTGGTTAAAACCCATCCAGAACAATTCGTCATCGGGTGCTATCTTTTCTTTGTTGTACAAATGAAACCAGCGCTGTCCTCCTTTTTCTTTGGGCCGGGTATCCCAGCAAAAAGGTAATACCTGTATGCGTCCATCATCAAATCTTACAAGGTATTGTTGTAGTGGCGTCCAGCCAAAAGTATAATCAACCTTAAATTCTTTTTTTACACCGCTGGTATCTGTGGTACGCACAAAATAACCTCCGTTTCGCATA
>DGQO01000081.1:4410-6393 GCA_002400445.1 Chitinophagaceae bacterium UBA4412 | reverse complement strand
ATTAAAAATGAAAAAATTTATTATCCTTGGAATTACCGGATTGTTAGCCATTCTTTCTTTCAATTCTTTTAAAGCACCTAAAAGTAACCCTGACCCTCCACCTGGCTATACCGGTGCACCATCCCAAAACAGGACCTGCAGGAATTGCCATGGCGATTTTGCGTTGAATACAGCCGGCGGCAGTGTAGTTGCTACCGGGTTGCCCACAGGCTCATATGTAGCCGGTCAGGTGTATAATTTTACTGTTAAGATTACAAATGCCACATCCAAGCAGATATGGGGTTTTGCAATAAAGGCAGTGGTGGCCGGAACAAGTACGGCTCTGGGAACTTTTTCAACAACGAACCCCAACGCCACAGTTGCAAGCAATGAACTCAAAAATACCAATGCTGCTACATTGAATGGCACTTCTTATACATATACAAACCTGAAATGGACTGCACCCGCAAGCGGCACTTCTGTCGTAAGTTTTTACATGACCGGCCTGGCAGGTGACAATGATAATTCTGAAGCGGGTGATTTCGTTTACAGTAACAGTATACTTAGCCTTCCTTTGCCGGTTGCCCTAGGCGATATTACCGGTAAGCTATACGGAAATTCTGCCATCATTGAATGGAACACTTTCTCAGAGTCTGGTTCAGCTTATTTTGAACTGGAAAGAAGTGTTGATGGAAGGAATTATGAAGTGATAAAAATTGAACAGGGTGCAGGGGCCTCAAACACAGTAAAATATTATAATTACACTGATAATAATATCCCGGTTAATAAGCAGGTACTGTATTACAGGTTGAAAATGATTGAGCAGAATGGAAGGTTTGAATATTCGAGAGTAATAACATTAAAGCCCTCTGTTACAACATATATTGAGAATGTTTATCCAAGCTTGACTACCCTTAATGAAATGGTCAGGGTAAAAATGATCAGCCATACAGAACAACAGGCACAAATAATTGTTTATTCTTCCCTCGGACAAAAAATGTCAGAACAGGTTTACAAACTTGCAAAAGGTGAAAATGTTATTTTGCTAAATAACTTTAGCAAGTCAGGGCGAGGTGTCTATCTGGTAAATATAAAAGCAGGAATTTTTACTGAAAACCGAAAAGTGATCGTAGAGTAATTAAAGAAATAATATAAATGCTCTTGTCAGTTTCCTGATAAGAGCATTTATATTTTATATGATACTATGAACGTAGATATTGAATTAATTTTCTTATCGGTTGGTGCCCAGAGGGTGACCGAGAATTCCACATACTGTGAATAATAGCATACAGCAAAAATGATATTTTGCTTGTCTTACAGTCATGCAAAAATTTAAGCCTGTAATAACAGATCAATTATTTCTTCTTCCACCAAGCATCGAAGATTTTGTTCCACAAGGTCACTTAGCCCTGGTTCGGCGCACGAAACGGAATGATATTGTTTCGTGTGCGAACCAAGGCGAAGTAAAAAAAATATTAAATTTTACCGGTGATCGTTAATTTACGTTCACTTAATCATACATCTGCAAGACAACTATTTATGCTTTTTGAAAATGTATTATTCCTGTTAATTTTGACATGCTTTGTATGGTTACTTATCGGCTTTATTTCACCTAAAGTAAGTCTATTTTGGTATCCACATGAACGAACCAGGAAGAAGTCTGCGCAGTTATATGGCCTCTTATTAATAACTTTCATTATCATATTTGGACTATGGCTTACTGCATAGTATATAATGATTCCACTTTCACTTCCCAGCAACATTTCCCGCAGCTTACGTTGCATTACGAAGCCGAAAACCATTTGAAATAATTCCTGCATTTAAGCATACCCGTTAAGCAAACCATTCCATATCTAAGAAGAAAAAGATCCAAACAATGATGACGTTGGCGCAAGGTCCCCTGCGGGAGACGTTGCCGGGAAAAAAGCCTCCCTCTGGCGCATCATTCCCTTACATTTCACCGGGGCAACTCTTCCTAATTGGCGGGCCACTGTGCATTGCTTA
>DGQO01000081.1:1313-4387 GCA_002400445.1 Chitinophagaceae bacterium UBA4412 | reverse complement strand
CAGTTTTTTAAACGCTGATAATTCTTTTTTCAGTTCATCTATTTGCGCCTGCTGACTGTCGTTTTTAATGGCCAGTTCTTTTACCGCTTCCACCAGCACAGGTGTAAGGCGGGCATAGTCAACAGACTTATAGCCTTTGTCGTCCGTGAATACCATCTCCGGGTAAATTTTTTCCAGGTCCTGTGCAATGAAGCCTANNATATTTTTTAAAGCATTATGGAGTGGGGTGATATTTTTCTTGTAGCGAAAATCTGAAGCACATGCAAAGCCGGAAGAGGCAGTAACAACACCGCCAAATCGGCCGTTGCCAGATCTGTCCACATCAAAACGCCAGGTACCACCAATAAAAATACCCACTGTTTCACTGCCTGCAGCAGAACAATTAATACCTACAAATGCACCGTCAGCTGTGCCTAATCCATTTACATTATTGTTTAGCCAGATACCAGACGTGATGGCAGCTCCACCTGTTTGTGCACCTGTATGGTATAAACGCATCCTGCCGTTTACATCCATGAATTGATTGGGGTTGGAAAGGCCTACGCCTACTTTCCCGGGATTCACATCATTGATCAGGACATTAGAACCAGCCTTACCACCCCTTATATAAGTATCTTCATTGGCACCAAAATAAAAATGAGTTATGTTGGAAGAGCCAGCTATATCCATCTTGGCGGCAGGCGTTTGTGTGCCGATGCCTACCTTTCCATCCTGTGTTAATAAGGCATATCCATTGTCGCTGCTAAAGCTACCTCCAATACCATTGATACTAAATCCCCGAACACCGGGCCCCACGCCATTATGAATTCCGTAAACGCCTGATCCGAGGTCGGTTGTTGATTGTGATTCGCCGTAAACGCCGCTTTGTTTACGCAGGGTCGGGTTAGTTTCCAGTGAGATCCCATAAACGCCATATCCCTGTGATTGCCCGTACACGCCTCTTGCCCCACCCACACCATGTATCGCACTGCCGGTAGTACCATTCCTTTCGCCAAAAACACCATAGGTAGAGCCAATTCCATGTACACCATAAGCGCCTTCACCTTTTACACCAGTAGAACCATCGCCATAAACTCCGATGCCGGAAAAGGAATTTCCGTAAACACCTTCTCCTCCTCCGGAATGATTTCCAAACACACCTGCACCCGAAGTGCTTGTGGAGCTAACGTTACCATAAACCCCATAGGTAGCCGTATTCGTTATTGTGGTAGCTGTTGCAAAACCAATTACGCCAGCACCGCCATTTGCGGCATCGGTTATACCCTTGATGCCTGAACCTATTGTGGCAGACGTATTTTGAATGTTTAAAAGAGCCGGGTTGCTTAAATTATTTGCAAGGCTACCTGTACCTGAGTAAGGCAGGAGGTCGGCCCAGGCAGCATTACCCAATGCATCGGTCGATTTTAAAAATTTACCTGCAGCCAAAGTACCCACACCGTTGCCGGCAAATTGCAGCTTGCCTTTTGTTTGAAGTGCAAAGCCATTGGTAGATGAAATATTGGCTCCTATACCGTTGGCAGTGTTGGCATAGATGGCGGAGCCAAGGCCGGCGTGAAATGCCCAAAGACCCACGCCATTGGCATTGGTAGAAAAATTAGATGCTGTTACACCCGCCACTAAACTACCGGCCGGGCTTGCATTTGCTGCAACCCCTGCTACTGCAGCACCAGAATTAATGGAGTTGATGGTGGTGATAAATCCATCACCTTGTGTTGTTTCTGTATTGGTAAGGTTGAATAAATAACCTGAAGGCGCAGCAAGCGAGCCGGTATAAGGTAAAGTTAACCCGGACGGGGTTGCCCAGCTCGCCAATCCATCGGCATCGCTGGTTAAAACTTTACCTGCGCCCGGTGAACCGCCGGTGAGTTTAAACGAACCGTTCACTTCCAGTTTTGCCGTAGGCGTGATGGTACCAATACCCACATTACCCCCATCAAGGATGGAAAGCCGTTCCAATAATGAAGCAGCATTGCTACCACCATAAGTAAATAACCCCATCCGAAAAGTAGCGCCTGAGCCAATTGTAGCAATACTTGCTGAATAATAATTGCCTGTTTTAAAAAACAATCCTGTTTTTACATTTACACCAGAAGTGGTAGAATTTTGTATCAGAACTCCTGCGCTATCAGCAGTTTTTACCTGCAACTTACTTTCGGTAGGGTTAGTTTCGCCAATACCTACATTCTGTGCAAAGCTTATGGTTGAAATAAATAGAGCGATAATGGTAAATAAGTTTTTCAATTTTAATAGCGTTTTATTTTTTAAAATATTTTATATCCCTGAAATCTTGTTTTTCTATCTACCCCCAGAGAGCCTTGAAAGCCGATGTTTATAGACGAACCGGAAGTATGATACAGTTGAACTTCCACCTTATTGCCTGCTACAAGTGAAGTGGTGGTGGATACTGTAAAGGTTTTTTCCGAAGCTGCGCTACTATTTTTTTGTGTGGACTCGTAGCTTCTAATGACGTTATCTGACACATTTTTTACCACAATTCTTAGGTAAACATCGGTTGCGGATTGTAGCGGTATAGTTACAAATGTTTCAAAATGGTAAAGGGCTGTTTCGGGTGCTGTAAAGACACCGTTAGAAAAGTTTGCAACCCCGATCTCTTCAGCTTCAGTAAACAGGATTTTAGTATAGCTGTAACCAGAAATGACCTGGGAGCTTCCTGGTTGGTTATAGGCACCAAATGCAATTTTTGCTGGTGCCACATAAGGCGGCACAGGTTTCCAACTGGCATTTCCGATGGCATCGCTGGTAAGCACTTTATTTGCTCCCGGAGCACCGCCTCTTATTTTAACTACACCATTTACATCTAATGTGGTGGACGGATAGAGCGTGTTTATCCCGGTTTTGCCAGGAAGGTCTTCAGGATTAGGTTCGGCGATGATGCAGATTTTTACGGAACCCGAATCAATAGCAGTGTTAAACTGCCAAACTCTAATCAGGTAGAGGGCATTAACTACCAGGCCGTTCATCGATATCTGGGGATAGTTGGCGGGCCCATCGTCGTCATTACAAGTAACCTGGTCATATAGAAGGCTACATTGGTCAGCATAATATACAGACGC
>DGQO01000081.1:0-1163 GCA_002400445.1 Chitinophagaceae bacterium UBA4412 | reverse complement strand
CTACAATCGGCAGCAAAAAAAGCAATGTAAAAAATCTTTTCATTTACCCCGAAAATTTATAGCACAATAGGCAAACAAAATAATGACATTCGTTTACACGCAGGTGGCTCAATAAGAGTTCGGATGAATCAGTTAAGAATTCGGTATAGNNCAACCGATAAAAATAATACCAGTAGTTAGTTTAAATTAGCTGGTACGGAATAAAAATATAACACCGCTCAATGCATCCATCAAAACCAACCTACCTTTTATTTTTATTTGCACTTATCCTCTGCAGTTGCAACAGCAGTAAAAAAATAGAGCGTTACCTGCAGCAGGATTTTAGAAATACATGCCTTAGAAAAGAGAACTCCGCAGGCAGTACAAAATCCTTTTTAGCGCAACTTTATTTATTGCCGGTTAGGCAAAGAGAAGATTCGCTGCTGGCAGAAATGTTTGCAGGTAATATGCCTGTAGCTAATTTCAAATTTATAAAGCTAACTTATAAGGCGGCGGATGCAGAGGGAAAAATTTGTACTGTTTCACTATGGGTGGCACCGGATTATGTGGCTATTGGTAAGGATGCCGATTTTGTAAGAATACCTTTATCGCCGCAGGCAGGGCAGTTTATTGCGGATAAATTTAATTGTGTATTACCAACCACCAAAATGGTAGATGAAATTTATAAAGCAGCCATTCATAAATTGATACCACTTCCTTTAACTACAGCAAGAGATGCCCTCGCTACTTTTGTTTACCACGATAGTTTAATACAAAATGAATTGGGTAGGGCAGTAGTAGAAGGAATTATTGCGGGCCATAAAAAAGATGTAGTACAATCGATGGCCGTGCTGCAAAATGAAAAAGCAAACAGGGTGGCTATTTATGGCTGGCAGCAACCGGATGGTAAACCTATACAGCCCTTATATACCGGGCATGTAGACTGGTACGTAGATTACAGCCATGGCATACGGCTGGTTTATAAAAAGATGCTGATAAATAATAAAGTTTATCTGGTAAATGAGGTTTTAAATAATCCAAACCTCGCCCCGCTGATATGTAAAGATTCGCTTTGCGGAGCTATGCGCTATCCAGCAGCTAAGTAAAATAAGAAGTCTGCTGAAACAACAGCGGACTCAAAGGCCTTTTCGTCCGCCGTGGTGGGCATCAAAGTCTTTCGTTTG
>DGQO01000011.1 GCA_002400445.1 Chitinophagaceae bacterium UBA4412 | reverse complement strand
TGTATCTATTTCCCGCCATATTTTGTGACGATACACTGCATCTTCGGCACGCAAATGCTCGTAAGGCAGCGGTGTTCTGTCTTTAAGCACGGCTGTTTCTACAGCCTCGTCCGGACGCAGAGACTTTTTTATTTTAGGAATGGGCAGGGTGTCTACTGCCGGAGCTTGCACAGCAGCTACTGCGGCTACAGTATCCACAGTGGCCACTGTGGGCTGTACCTTTGCTTTAGTACGGGTAGTAGTGGCCCGTTTTGTTGAGGTGCGTTTCTTCGGCGTGGTTTTGCGGGTTTGCGCTTCAGCCAGGCTGGCGAAGCCACAAATCAACACCAATAAAAACATCAACCTCATCATTTGCTTTTTCATACCAATAAATTTAATAAAGTGCGATAGATTTTCCGTCGATAGACCGGGTGCCATCAGGACCAGATACCTTAATATTATCGAAAGAGATTACAGAACCCGGACCACATTTAGCCATTTCTGCAGATAGCGATCCAAGTGAGTTGCTGGTAATATTCCTGGTAGCTACATTACTGAAATTAGCACCGGAAAAATATACCGTGGCGCTCACCACATTGTATTTTAAGTCGAAATCAAAATTTTCCAAATCGGCCCGGCAAAACTGCTGGTTTTTAAATTCTACAGAAGTCATCCTTATTTTTCCAGAACCAACTTTAAAAACTGGATCAGGAATTTTTTTCACCCGGAAATCATAGCGATTAGACTTTCCATCGGCAGTAACTGTAATAGAAGCAGGTCCTACGGCACTTACTCTAACTGTGCGTTTATCCGTACCGCCACTGATGGTACCACCCTGCATAGATACGGATGTTTTATCCCAACCTGTAGGCGAACCAATTGTAACCGGGTTATCTACGCCAATGTAAAACACATTCATTTTATCCAGCATCACTGCGGCTCCGCCGGGGGTGCCCACAATGTACTCAATAGTCTTGTTTACCGCCACCGGTTTGCCATCTTCTCCAATAAAACTACCTGCCACCTGGATGGTATGCTTACCACCTCCGCTTACTGTAGTTTTATATTCTCCCTGCCCATTCACGAGGTTAACTGGAGAACCATTAATGGTAAGATTTGATTTAACAGTAGAACTGTAAGCACCTACTCCGGCAGTTACTACAAGTTCCTGGCCTGGCATCAGGTAATTTGAACTTTGTCCCACGAGCACACCTACCTGGTCCATGTGCACTTCTACCGCACCTACCTGGTTATGACAAAAAGTTACCACCTGGTTTTCTGCATTCTTTATGTTATTCTGAAACTTACTGAGCATCGTTAAAGCTGCTACTGTAGGCGTCATGTGAAAAAATGCAGTGGTGAAATCAGTTTGCTTGCCTTCCTGAGATAATGGAGGTTGCGTATTCACGGGAAAGTTATTGGCAAACTGCGCATTAATTTTTGGATCAAGGCCTAAGATGTCTTTGGAATATTTGTCAAGTGCATCCTTTAATTCTTTGCCCTTACCCTTTGTTTCAAACAGCCGGGTAGAAGCATCAAGGTTATCCTCTTTAAAATCTTCCTTTCCATCTTCAACCTTTAAATTAGCACCTACTTTCAGCTCATGTTTTAATTGGTCTATATAACTGTCTAATTTAGCAGAAAGGTCTTTGGCCTGAGAGGCTTTATCATTCCAGTACTTAACCGTCTCCTGGTTTTGTTTAGGATCGTTTAGTTTATCGTTCAGGGATTTATAAAGCGTATTATTAGATGCAGCAAGACTGGTATTGGAAGTAACTAAACTTCGGTCTACCACTTTGAAAGCATTAATAACTTCGGCCGATACGTTTAGCGCCAGGATAGCTGTCAACACCAGGTACATGATGTTGATCATCTTCTGTCTGGGCTCTTTAGGTAAAGCCATATTCGATTAGTATTTAATGTTTTTACTTAATGTTGTTTGGATTTGAAAACAGTTCTTTTTGATTGCTCAAAAATCACCGCCCCTGCATTGCGCTCAGCATATTGCCATAAACCGCATTCAGTTTACCGAGGTTATTTGCCAGGGTGCCAATTTGCTCTTTCGCTTTATTAGCATCATCCACACTGTTCATCATCGCCTGGCTGGCTTCTGCCATTTTACCGTAAAAACCGTTTAACGCTTTAAGATGGTTATTGCTCTCTTTCAATTCCAACTCATAAATAGTATTAAGAGATCCCAGGTTCTTTGTAAGTACCTGCACTTGCTCATGAAACCCTCTTGCACTTTCAGAAGCGTTGTTGAAGGAAGCCATAGTATTGGCACTATTTGTAAATGAAGTGGCCATATTATTCATAGCAGCAGTCGCCTCTTTTGTTTTATTGCCGAATTCACTTGTAGTTTTAATTACATCGCTCACTTCAGTCATACCGCTTACGGTTGTACCCAGTTTGCTAAAGCCTTCACCAAGTCGCTTTAAATTTGTAGGTGTGATGTCTGCTTCCTGCAGCATTTTGTCCATAGACTGCAATGCGGGATTTGCATTAGCAACTGCTAAAACAGGTTCCTCATCTAGTTCTTCGTGGTGCTTCGGCTTCACCCACTCAATGCCGGCATAAATTAAGAAGATAGCAGTTTCGGTCCACATACCTACAGTAAGCATGATGTCTGCAAAAGGCTGGTGAGTTAATTTAGCCCAGGCTGCAAAAATGATTACAGCAGCACCTGCACTAACTAATACATCAATCAGGGTTAAAAAGGTTCTTTTTCTTTGGGCCATTGTGTTTAGTTTTAAATAGTTTGTTTGAGTTTGGGGATTGTTGTGAATAAGAATTTCGGTCTATCTCATAAATACCCGTTCTGAAGAACTAGAACGGGTATTTACAAAATTTAGTA
>DGQO01000274.1:7867-16597 GCA_002400445.1 Chitinophagaceae bacterium UBA4412 | reverse complement strand
AGAACAGAAACCGGTATCGTACGCATCAATCCCCGCAATGCCATCACCCTGCCCAGCACTACCGGTGGCGTAGAGGCGCTCATAAAAGTGCTGGTGGGCAGCAACAATGAATTGAGCTCCCAGTACAATGTGCGGGGCGGAAACTATGATGAAAACCTGGTGTACATTAACGACTTTGAGGTATATCGTCCTTACTTAGTGAGCAGCGGCCAGCAGGAAGGCTTGAGTTTGATTAACCCTGAACTTACTAAAAACGTATTGTTTTACACCGGCGGGTTCCAGGCAAAGTATGGCGATAAAATGAGCAGCGTGCTGGATATCCAATATAAGCAGCCCACTGCTTTTGGCGGCAGTGCCTACGTAAGTTTATTGGAACAGGGCCTCCAACTGCAAGGCGCATCTAAAAAGAGAAAAATAACCTGGCTGGGTGCAGTGCGTAATAAAAATAACCGGAACCTGCTGAGCAATCAACCCACTCAGGGAGCATATATTCCGTCTGCTTCCGATGCGCAAGGATACCTCACTTATAGCCTTAATAATAAAGTAACCCTTGAGTTACTGGGCATTTATTCTACCAGTGCATTTACTTTTTATCCGGAATCCGTGAAGAAAACAACCTCTGTTTTTTCCCCACTCTACACCGCAAACCTGGGTTTGGATATCTATTTTGAAGGCCAGGAAAAAGATCGGTACAACACCAGCCTTATAGGAGCAAGCTTACTCCATAAACCCAATGAAAAGCTCAGTTTTAAATGGATGCTCAGCCGGTTTAAAGACCATGAAAAAGAAAACTATGATATTGCTTCGGCATATCTTTTTGGAGATCGGGATTTTGATAATGCCAGTAGCAGCTTCGGGCAAATTGTGAACCCGCTGGGTGCAGGAGCTTACCAAAATTATGCACGCAATGAACTTGATATCGAAGTATGGAATGCAGGATTAAAAGGAAGTTACGATGCAGGAAAGCATTTTATGATCTGGGGAAACAGTATTGATAGAACCACCATCAATGATAAACTTAGCCAATGGGAATATCGTGATTCTGCCGGGTATAATGTGCCTAACACGCCGTCTTCCTTCGCATTGTTCAGTGCACAAAACAGCACCACAAATCTAAATGTATTAAAGTGGAGCGGGTATGTGCAGGACAACCTGCGCCTCTCCACAAAACAACAAGACATCACTTTGCAATTTGGCGCACGCTATAATTACAATGATCTGAATAATGAACTGCTCATTAGCCCGCGGGCACAGGCAAGCATAAAACCTTCCTGGAAAAAAGACGTAGTATTTAAACTTGCAGCCGGCATTTACAACCAGCCTCCTTTTTATCGTGAGCTGAGGAATAATGCCGGGCAAATTAATACCAGCCTTAAAGCACAAAAAAGCACCCAGTTTGTGGCGGGTATGGATTACAATTTTAAAGGACCTGGCGGGCGGCCTTTCCGCCTCAGCACCGAGGCCTATTACAAGCAGATGACAGCCGTGGTGCCGTATGATATAGAGAATGTAAAAATTCGCTACCAGGCGCTCAATAACGCAAAAGCTTATGCAACAGGTGTAGAATTGAGGCTTTTTGGAGAACTCGTGAGTGATGCGCAAAGCTGGCTTAGCATCGGCCTGATGCGCACAAAAGAGAACCTGGAAAACGATTTTTATAATCAATACACCAACGCAGCAGGCGACATAATTGGACCCGGCACTATAGACCAGGTGGTGACCGATAGCATCAGCACCAGCGTGGGCTGGCTTCGCCGCCCTTCAGACAGGCTTATTACGGTAGGTCTCTTATTGGAAGATTACCTGGCCACCAACAAAAATTTTAAAGTGCACCTAAATGCACTGTATGGAAGTAATATGCCTTACAATATTCCCAATAGTGTGCGCTATCGAAATGGTTTGATTGTAGAACCCTATATGCGGGTCGACATCGGCTTTAGTGCTTTACTGCTTTCAGACAAATCAATGCGGCGCAGCCATAATCCTTTCCGCGGCTTTGAAAATATCTGGGCCAGCCTCGAAGTGTTCAACCTTATAGACCGGGCTAATACCATCTCTTATCAAATCATCAAGGATTTTAGCAACAACTCTTTCGCCATTCCGAACCGGCTCACACCAAGATTAATTAATGCAAAGCTACTGGCACGTTTTTAGTTTTTAATTCCCAGTATTTAAGGTGTCAGCGTACTGAGCAGCGATGCTTTTTTAACTTTTCCCCTGAAAAGAATACAGATGTTAATAATTAAATTAGTAAAGTGGTGTGTTGAAAATTAAATTTGGTAAGAATAGATTCATCCGCCTTTTGTAACAATTTTCTTTTACCCAGCCTGCTGCTTCTCCATAGCAGAAGCGGCATTTAAAACGGAAAAGCATTGACAGACACAATCATTAATCTTGAAACCGTAAACCCTATTGAATTCTTCGGCGTAAATAACGGTAAGCTGAACATTCTCAAAAAGAAATTTCCCCTGTTAAAAATTCTCAGTCGGGGCACGCAAGTAAAATTAAGCGGGGCTCCGGAACAAATTGAAGAAGCAAAAGAAAAAATAGACCTCCTTGTACAGTACCTACAACGTAACGGACACATGAGTGAAAACTATTTTGAACAAATTCTTGGTGGCGATGATGAAAAAGTAGTAGACAACTTTTTAGATCGCAATCCTAATGATGTGCTCGTTTTTGGGCCAAATGGAAAAACAATCCGTGCCCGAACGCATAACCAAAAGATGATGGTGCAGGCTTGTGATAAAAATGATATTCTTTTTGCCATNNGAAAGCCTTGGCTTTTTACCCGGCGATCTTAAAGAAAAGATTGACCCCTACCTGCGCCCATTGTATGATGCACTGGATGATATGATACCTGCAGACAAGCTCGGCTATTATATGAGCACCCGCACCATTGAAATTGCGCCATTGGCTTATATGCGTGGCCGAACGCTGGACAATGCTTTCATCATCCTGGATGAAGCACAAAACACAAATGATTTACAAATAAAAATGTTCCTTACTCGTATCGGACCAAATGCAAAAGCCATCATCACCGGAGATCCTACACAAATAGATTTACCCAAGAACCAACAGAGTGGCTTGTTTAAAGCCACCCGTCTTCTGAAAAATATTGACGGCATTGCCCATATTGAATTGGATGAGGAAGATGTAGTAAGGCACCGACTGGTGAAATCCATTATTAAAGCCTACAATAAAGATGATGAAGAGCGGACGAAGGAATCAGAAAAAAGAAGGCATTCTTCATAATGACCGCACTGATGAATACATAGTAAGGTGGCCGCAAGGCTGCCTTATTATTTTATATGCATTACTGGGCACTATAGGTTGTGTGCATTCTTCTGCAAATAATACCTTAGTGATGACAGCACAAGACTCCCTGCAGGAAAGCAGGCGCTTGCAAAATGCTTCACAGCAAATTAAAAATGCTGAACCACAAATTCAAAATGGCGACATCATTACCAGGACTGGGAACGACTTTACCAGCCAAAGTTTAAAATCGCTTAATCAGCGGGAGCAAACCTATTCGCATTGCGGTATCGCAAGCATTGAGCACGACAGCATTTTTGTTTACCATGCACTTGGCGGAGAATGGAACCCGGATGAAAAATTGCGGCGGGATGCGTTTGAAATTTTCACAGAACCATGGAGCAATAATGGATTTGGTATTTTCAGGTTCGACAGTACAGCAATAGACCCTTTGAAACTGGTGAGCACAGCGCAGCAATGGCATGCTGCAGGACTGATGTTTGATATGAAATTTGATTTGCAATCTGATGACCGAATGTATTGTGCTGAATTTGTAGCTAAATCTCTTAAAGAAGCTTCGGCAAGAAAAGTGCAGGTGCATGTGAGTAAAATTGGAGACTTTTTATTTATAGGCGTAGATGATATTTTTCTGCACCCCGCCTGCAAACGGATATTACAAGTGCTGTACAACTAATCTTTTAAATATTGAATAAAGCCCATATTTTTGGCACAGTAAAACAAAAAACACAAATCATGAAAAAACTTTTGTTTGCCGCAGCCATTATTGCTGTCGCATTTTTGAGCAGTTGTGCAGGCGCTGCAGGAGATCCTAAAGCAGTACTCGGTAATTTCTTTGAAGCCTTAAGCAAAAAAGATATGGCCACAGCAAGAAAACTTGCTACAGACGATAGCAAAGCAATGCTTGACTTAATGGAGATGGGCATGAAAACCAAATCCGACGAAACCGAGAAATTCAGCAAAGCAAACCTGGAGTTTGGCGAACCAAAAATCGATGGAGATAAAGCCATCGTTCCTGTAAAAGAAAAAAGCAGTAATGAAACCGTAAATTATATTCTTAAAAAAGAAAAAGGATCTTGGAAAGTAGCCTTCGATAAAGCATCGATCATGAGCATGGGCCAGGAAAAATTAAATGAGAAAGGAATCAACATTACAGACAGTATTGGAAACATGATGGAAGAAATAAATAAAGTAAACATCGACTCCCTGAAAGATGGGCTGCAGAAAGGTGCAGAGGCGATGGACTCTGCCGCCAAGCTGCTTGAAAAAATGAAACAATAAATATCCTTTTATAACCAAAAGCACCCGTAACCCGGGTGCTTTTGTTGTTTGCATCCAAACTCACTTACCTTTGCTGGAATTACACAGTATGAAAAAGATCCTGTTTTGCGCATTTTTCCTCACTGTAGTTTTCTCCTGTAACTCCAATAAGGAAGAGCGCCCCTCCACTGCTTTAGACACAGGCCGCAGTTTTATCCGGGCCAGCCTCGACGGTGATTTTGATGAAGCATCCTCACTACTGCTTCCTGATACAGAGAACATGCAGTTGTTTGATTCTTACAAAGCATTTTATAATAAACTGCCCAAGGAAACCAGGCAAGGTTATAAGCAGGCATCTTACGATATTAATAAATTCCAGGAAGAAGGAGATACCACTTTTATTAATTACAGCAATAGTTATATGAAGCAACCCATTGATATCAGGGTGGTACGAAAGGATGACTTGTGGTATGTCGATTTTAAATACACTTATGCCGGTAATGCTCCGGTACGATAACTTCTATGCTAAAAGATTTTTTATTCGTGGCGGCTGGTGGAGGATTGGGCGCAGCTCTGCGGTTTAGCGTATACCTTCTTTTGAGACCAGCTAACTTTCCGTTTTCAACTTTAGTTATTAATATTCTGGGAAGTTTTGTGCTAGGGATGGTGATTGCTTTAGGATTAAAAAATGCTTCCTTGCCTCCTGCCTTCAAATTGTTTCTGGCTACAGGGTTTTGTGGCGGGTTTACCACCTTTTCGGCTTTCAGTTTTGAAAATATCACATTAATTGAACAAGGGAAATTTCCACTAATGTTGTTGTATGTTTTTGCCAGCGTAGTTGGTGGTATTGCAGCAGCCTGGTGCGGATACAAACTTGTATATGCTTAAATTATAAATTATGTACGTTTTACATCCCTGGCATGGAGCCGATTATGGAGATCAGGCTCCTGCACACGTGAATGCCCTGATTGAAATTCCGCAAGGCAGCCGTACCAAGTATGAAATTGATAAAAAGACTGGCCTTCTTAAAATGGACAGGGTAATTTATTCATCTTTTCACTATCCGGTTAACTACGGCTTTATACCGAAAACCCTGGGTGAAGATCATGATCCGCTAGATATTTTAGTGATATGCAGCCAGGACATTCAACCCCTGTGCCTGGTAGAAGCCACCGTGATCGGAAATATGCAGATGATGGATAACGGTGAAAAAGATGATAAAATTATTGCTGTGGCCACGCATGATCCTTCTGTAAACTATGAAGACGTTAATGAACTGCCAGAGCATTTTCTTGCGGTACTCAGGAATTATTTTGAGCAATATAAAGTACTTGAAAATAAAGTAGTGCTCATCGATGAATTTCAAAGTAAAGACACCGCCTATGCCGTAATTAATGCGGCCATTGAGCGCTACAGAAATGAATTTCCCAATGCTAAATAAACAAAATAAACAACGCATGGATGCGCAGTTAATTTTTATCCTGCTACTGATTGGGCTGGCAGCCGGTATGCTGAGCGGCCTTGTAGGAGTAGGTGGGGGCATCATCATTGTACCCTGCCTGGTTTTTTTCCTTGGCTTCAGCCAAAAGATGGCGCAAGGCACTTCATTAGGTATCCTCCTGCTCCCTGTAGGCATACTGGGTGTAATGCAATATTATAAAGAAGGTTTCATAGACTTCCGGGTATTGATCATTATTTCCCTTGCATTTGTAATCGGCAGTTTCTTTGGTAGTCGCATTGCACTAAACCTCCCGCAAGACACTGTGAAAAAAGTATTTGCAGTGATGATGCTTTTAATAGCCCTCAAGATGTTATTCTTTGATAAAAAGAAACCTGAGCAAGTTGTGCTTCCTCCGGTGACAACGGAACAAAATAAGCAGAGTCCGGGTTAGTTATATTACTCTTTTGATTACCCGAAGATGGTGTGTGCGCAATTTTGATTCGCTATGAATGATGCCTTCATGATCAATGGGATCGATTCTTACCTGGCCGCTGGCATGTATGATTTCTGATGGGCCAAGCATCATGCCCACGTGCACAATCTCCCCCATTTCGTCATCAAAGAATGCAAGATCTCCACAGCGGGCTTCTTGCAAAAAGCCTACAAGTTCCCCTACCGCTACCTGCATGTTGGCATCTCTCGGCAGGTTGATCATTAGCATCTTAAAAATTGTTTGCACAAAGCCACTGCAATCAATGCCGAAAATGCTTCTTCCGCCCCACAGGTAGCTACTGGTTAAAAAAAGGCTGCCAAGCTTATGCAAAATCTCCGGTGTTACGCTTACATCTTTTGCGGTATGCACCAGGCCCTCATAGGAAAACTGAAGCCCTGGCAGGCCGGCTTTGAGAATAGAGAGATCGGCACCAAAGGGCAGCATCAATTTTTGTGCATTCATCTCTAATGGCGAAACCCATTCACCGGTAAATTCATAACATAAAGGAAATAGTTCATCAATCACCATAAATTGATTGAGACGGCTGAAGCCATAATAGTTATCAAAGAGATGCTCTGCTGAGAACCACCCTTCAGCATGTATTTCAAGGATGCGAACGCATTCTCCAAACAAAACCTGGTTCGTCATTTCTGCCCGGTGATCTGCGGCCTTGCGTACATGCGCTACCGGTATCATACAAACTGCATAGCTCATAAAAAAATTTTGCTGGAGCTAAATTATCGAAATTAACTATGTTTACAGTGCAAACATTCCAGTACGACTATTTTGAGCAATTCCAAACATAAAGATTTAGACGATAAAGAATTGCTGCTGCGATACTACCAGGATTATAACAATGACTGGTTAGGCACTCTATTACAGCGTTACACAATGCTACTGCTGGGTGTGTGTATGAAATACCTGAAAAATGAAGAAGATGCAAAAGACAGTGTGCAGCAGGTATTCCTGAAAGTGATACATGAACTTCCGAAATACAAAGTAGAATTTTTCAAGAGTTGGCTATACATGGTGGCAAAAAACCATTGCCTCATGAAATTACGGGACAAGGGAAAGTTTACGGCTGAAATCAATGATCAATTGATGGGTGCGCCGGATGATGCAGAAGCCATTCCGCAGGCGATTGAGAAAGACAATCAATTACAACTCATGGAAATGGCAATGTCAGCTTTAAATGAAGAACAGCGAACCTGTGTAACTTCGTTTTACCTGGAGAAGCAAAGTTACCAGCAAATCGCCGAAGGAACAGGCTACACGGTAATGCAGGTAAAAAGCCATATTCAAAATGGAAAAAGAAATTTAAAAATTCAAATGCTCAGGATGCAAAACAATGAGTGATGATCTACGTAAAATATTATCCAACTTAAACCAGGAAGTGGAGCAGGAAAAACTGCTGCAGTACCTCAATCGGCAATTAGACGAGAAGGATCTGCATGCGCTGGAAGAACAGATGACAGACGATCCGTTTTTGAATGATGCCATTGAAGGACTGGAGAACATGCGCCCTGGTAGCCTATCTGCAACGGTGAACGAATTGAACAAAGGGCTGCAGCAGCAGATAGAGAAAAGCAAAAAACGCCGCAACCGCAAAAGCCCCGTAGACTCCTGGATGTATTATACCATTATCCTTGTGCTCCTGCTTATTATTGTGGGCTATATCGTAATCAGGCTGGTACTTAAAAAATAATCAGGCAACACGCTGTCTTTGCACGATCGCACACATAGGCTCTCCAGAGATAACTTCCGTATAGTGCGATTTGTGAAAGGGAATCTTTACTATATCACCGGCAGTATAAGACTGCATTTCTCCATCTACATACATATTACAACTACCCTTAAGAATTACGATAAATTCCTGCACATCGTGATGTGTTTCTGCTTCGCTTGTACCGCTGAACCAGATAACATAATTGCTAATCTCTGGCGTGGAAGGCAGTTCCCACATCGGAATGCCGCTCAATGGTTCATCTCGTTCCGACATGCAATTTGCCGCTACGGATTATAAAAGTTCTTCCCAATTAGTTTGGTGGTTAATAAGGGGTAAAAATTTTCGATCCGTAAGTGCCTGCATGCGGTAAACCCGCTGCATAACGGATATTTTCACTTTTGCTGATGGCCGCAATTCTCCCTTTAATAAACCATCATCAAAATACTTGCGTTGGCTTTCAATTTCAGCAGCCAGCACGGAACTATTTGCCGATACCGTTTCGATCATTAACTTCTCCTCCGCAGAATCGAAGCCGAG
>DGQO01000274.1:0-7803 GCA_002400445.1 Chitinophagaceae bacterium UBA4412 | reverse complement strand
GTGATAGCTGTTACACTGTAGGTTCCGGAAGGCAATGCCGCCACTTTTAACGGTAATTGGTTATCACCGGCAATTACACTTACACGTTGCTTGCTTAACTGCTTACCGCTTATATCGGTAACCACAAGCTCCACAATTCCTTTTTGTGCAGTAGTGAGGGTAAGTATAGCCACATCCCTTGCAGGATTGGGCGCCACGCTCACCATCTCAAAACCTTTATCCCTGTTAAGCAGAGCCACAATATTGCTGTAGCTTACTTTACCGTCAATATCAATAGACATTAACCTGTAGTAATTGATTCCTGCAGTTGGTCTGCTGTCTACAAAATTAAACGGCTGCAGGCAACGGGCTGCTGTGGCAGTTTGGCTATAAATGCTCGTAAAATGACGGGCATCAATGCTTCTTTCCAGTTCCATGGTTACAGAAGGAGCACCTGTGCAACTCACTTTCCAGTCCAGTAAATGACCACCACTTTGCTTACTTCCTTTGAAATACTCCACAGTAACAGGAAGTGCCGATCCACTCACACTAATATTATAAGTGCCCGTAGGATTCAGACTATAACCGTACACCCGTACGAGGTAAGTATTACCACTAACAAGGCCACTTAAAGAGGCTGTTTCGTTTCCGCCAGCAGCGGTTGCATCAGCACAACCAATATTAGTAAGAGAACCGCAACTACCACTGTAAACCTGGATGATGGGGTCAATAGTGCTCGATGCATTCGTAACATTTACCGTAGCGTTTCCATCAGATGAGGCCGTAAAGGAGAACCAGATATCCATTGCAGTAGACGAGGTAAACCCTCCGCAAGCTTCCCCTGCCTGGCTTTGTGTAGCGCCCACAGAAGAAACGCTTAATGGAGTTGGAGTCAAAGCGATAGCATTTACACATTCATCATTCGGAGGAAGTGTAAAAAAGGCTACCACATTGCTATTAGCACTGTAACCGTTACCGCCCATTGTACAATCCTGCCTTAGATAAACCTGGTATGCTGTTCCTCCGGCGAGACCAGTAATGGCCTGCGGTGAAGTAGCAGGGTTAATAACGGTGCCGCCAGCACCAGCAGTAGCGCCCGTTCCAGGCGTAAATCCAGAAGCACCATATTCCAGGATGTAGCTACCTGTGCCAGTCCAGGAAACGGAAGCACTATTTGCTGTAACGGATGCAACAGATATACTAGCAGGAGCCGCACATGCCGGAACCAGCGTTACGTTTACGTCATCAACAAACAGGTAATATTCATTTGCTTCAGATATAGCATGGAAGCCCAGGTAATAAATGCCTGAAACGCCCGGTGTGAAGTCTACCGTAGCCTGCATATAGGCGGTGTTTACTATAGCCACATTATTAAACAGAACCGTTCCACCGCTCAAACCAGCAGCATTATTAGCGGTACCGTATTTTACTTCGAGACCTTCAGGGAAGGAAGCCGACTGTGCTTTATAGTAGAATTGCAGCCGGTAAGGTACACCGCCTGTGAGATTTAATCCTTTAGTAATAAACCAGTCATTACCAGGTAATGACGAGCTGTAAGTGTACCTAAGGCTATTAGGTGCTGAGTTAGAACCGCTGGCCACCGTATTCCATGTTGTTCCGCCATTCAGGTCTTCCACCACTGTACATAATGGTAAAGTTCCCGCTGTAACATTATCAAAATTTTCCAGGTAAGGAATGTTTACGGAGGCACAAAGTGTGTTGAAAGAAACTGGGGCTGTGTTCACACTAAAGCTTCCACTGCCACAGTTTTGCCTCACATAAACCTGGTAGGTGCTGCTACCCGTAAGACCCGTTAAAGCAATTGGTGATGAAGCGCCGGTAACGACAGTGCCACCTGTTCCTGCTGTGGCTCCTGTACCTGGGGTAAATCCAGTTAATCCATACTCTACGATAAACGATCCTGTACAAGAGGTGCAGGTAAAGAGTACATCTGCACTTGAAACAGTTACATTATTAGCGCTTACCGCCGTAGGCACAGCACAAGCTGCGGTAAAATCCCCATAGGCAAAATATCCGGTGTAGGCTGCAGCGGGTAAAGCGGATGCAGTACCCAGGCTATTAGGCGTTCCGGCAGTAAATACAGACGCTGATGGAGCTCCATCGTAAACAGCAGCCGCTGAGGCAGCTTGTAAAATGCTGTTGGTTGCCACGATTGGTGCATCTCCTATTTTCACAAATGCACTCACTAAATTTCCGCCACCGGTAATAGGTAATACTTCCCACCGGGTGCTGCTCAGGCTGGTTACTCCGGTGCCAGGTGTTCCGGCATTGGTTGTAAATGCTTCAGCAGTAAAAACAACGGCNNATTGGCAAATGTGCCGCTGGCTGTTGTACTGGCAGCCACTGTTCTTGAAAACTTACCGGTCATATATGACAGTGCAGATCCTCCGGTAAGGGTACCGGGAGCAGTACTGCTGCCAAGGGTAATGGGGGAAGTGCTATTCTCTACTATACCATTTGCTAAGGCAAGTGTTCCGGTTACAGTAAGAGGCCCACCTACAACAGTCAGGCTGTTTAAATTATCATCAATAGTAAGATTACCCAAAACCCTCGTAGGATTAATTTCAGGGCCCGTAGAATGAGCACTGTTTACCCTTAAATAAGAAATCGATTGAACACCTGTGCCAAGGTTAAAGGCGGGTGCCACATCAAAACTACCTCCGCCTGTTGGATCTGCTGTATTCCCGATCTGCACAGCAGCAGAACCGTTGTTACCCAGGGTGAGTTTATTAGCATTTACAAAACTACCCGAGAAAATAATAACGCGGTTCACCACAATATTATTAGCTGCAGGGTCAATGGTAAAAGTTCCATCATTCTGCAGTTCAAGGCTGGTCATCGGCGCTGTTACAGTACCCGATCCGGTATATGCAACATTACTGGAAGCCTTAAATGTGATGAAGCGGGAGGAAGTGCCATTATGTACTAATGTACCATTATTAATAATGTTTGACCCTACAAACAGGAAGGCATTATTCCCGAAATTGAGNNGCCGAAATACTTGTAACAACAAGATTTGGAATCACACCTACGATATTGAAATTTTGCCCCGTAACGGCCGTAGCATCCCCAATTTGAAGAGTTCCCCCGGTTATACCAGTAATGCCCCCACCGGATTGGTTCCGGAAATCCCTTGGACCTGATGTAGCGGTTGAAGCAAGCGGCAAGAGTATTGTACCCCCCGTGATAGAAACTGTTGACGATGTGGATGTACCCAAATCAAAGGAAGCAAGCGTGGTGGAAGTATTGCCTACTTTACCTACAGTTACTATTCCTCCACTCTGCGTGTAAGAAATGATATTAGCTGCTGCAGCTACGCCAAAACGGCCCGCAGCCATTACTGCACCACCCTCCATAATTACAACACTGCCGGCATTGAAGCCCATCGAGTTTCCGCTGGCCGTGCCTATATTAAATGTTCCGGCAGTCACCCGAAGCAAACCCGCAAGCGTTGATGAAGCGGTAACTGCTTCAATATTGAAATTGGGATTGTTTAACCAAATGCCAAGCGTGGCCGGAATGGTATAAGTGGCAGTGCCCCAAAGGGTACCACTAAAACTATTAGTGCCCGAAATTTTCAAAGTACCTGTGCCCGTATTGCTAGCCAGAAGATTTCCGGTAGCAGCAGTGGTAAGATCACGGACAGAGAAATTAGCAACATTTATTTCTACCGTAGTTGCCCGCACATTTTTATTGAGAGAAAGGCTATACAAATCTGTAACGGCGCCCGCACCGGAAAAACTGCTGTTGCCGTCGCCAGTGAAATTCACATTAGTACCTGCAGTACCGCTGGCAAAATTAAGTGTGCCGTTATTGGTTAAATTACCTCCAAGTGCAAGACTGTGTGTAACGATTGTTCCTGAAGCGGCTGTGTTGAAACTAGCCCCTGCTGCAATCGTCACATTCGTGGATACAGTGAGGGTTCTTGCAGTGGTAGTTTCATAATCCAGTACTGCCGCACCACCCTGCCCTACAGTAAGGGAGTAGGCCACTGCTGCCAGGTCTATGGTTACAGTACTTCCGTCTGCAATGGTTACATTATCATCGGCAGTGGGTACTGAGCCAGATGCCCAGGTAGCCGTAGAACTCCAAAGCCCACCTGCACCGGTTGAACTCACATTGGCGGCAGCACCTGTCGTGATACTGGTAGTTGTAGCCGATGTAGAATATGCCGGGCCTCCTATACAAGCAGTGCTATTATAAGAGAACACCCAATAATAATAGGTTGTAGAAGCAGTAAGACCTGTTGAAGTGAATGGTCCTGCACTTGTGCCCACATATTCAATCTTGCCTACAGGAGAGGAACCCACAACATATGTAGTGCCGTTGACTAATGAAGGTTGACTATTGCTTGCAGTACGCACCACAACATATCCTGTGGGCGCTACAGGAGCATCCGTAAAGCTACCAGCAATAGTAGCTACAGCAGGTGTGCCGGTAACCGACGCTGCCAGGGATACTGGTGCAGTACAATCCGGACCAGGTGTGAATATATAGCTGAGCCCTGATGCAGGAAACACTGTGCTGGAGAGGGATATAGTTGCANNAATCGGCATTGGTAGCGCCACGCAAACCAATCTGCGAAGTATAGGAAGTAATGGTGGTCATCGTTCCGTAATTCAACGCTATCGTATTGGAAGTTTCATTAAGTACCACCTGGAAATTCAACGTCATGGGAATGCCTCCGGAATATCTTTTATAATTCTTCCATTGAACCGTGAGTTTTCGGTTGGGCGTTGTGCCCGACTGCAAATAACTAAGTTCTGATCCCGTTTGTCCCTCTAAATCCTGGTTAAAAACGGAAATCAGGTTTGCCAGACCTGCTGGAGCTGTAGTGCTGATTGCAGTACTTAAGGCATTTGCAATGGCAAAAGTGCC
Source organism: Chitinophagaceae bacterium UBA4412 (assembly GCA_002400445.1). GTDB lineage: Bacteria > Bacteroidota > Bacteroidia > Chitinophagales > Chitinophagaceae > Ferruginibacter. The sequence goes on along the minus strand of DGQO01000274.1, from coordinate 2,925 downwards.
GGTACCTAATACAATGTAGCCGTTTGAAGCCACCGCAAACTTATCGTACAGTTTACCGTTATACTTAAACGGAAAGCCGATGGCAAATCCTGTGTTGGTAACAGGACCAGATGCACCAGTGGTGCTGTTGTTAAAAACTTGCTCGTCATTAGCTGTAGTTCCAAGTACAGTACCTCCTGCAATTTCAGAATAGGCTCCCGAAGATTGCGAAAAACTGTACAACGAAACCTGCGCAAATGTGGTGCCTGCAAATGCCATGCATACCAGAAGCATCAAAGCGTAGATTTTCTTCATAAAAAAGTGTTTGTTTACAAAATAGAAATAAGAATAGCAACTTTCTGAAGGTAACGGGATGGCTTAGCTAAGGGTAACAGACTGATAAAAGGATATCGCTTACTTGTTTACACAAATTATTAAAGCGGGTGCTGAAAATAGCACTTTTTCATGTTCTGCAATCTTTTAGTCCCAACTATTTCTTTTTTGAGGATCCACGTAAATTTAATTACAACATACTGTCGATAAGAAAAAATAAATGTAGTGTACACAATACACAGTTATACTACACAAAGATGTAGTTGTGCGGCCTGGTCCTTACAGATAGCTTTACCTCAAAACATTTCACATGCAAAAAAAACTTCTTCAATGGCTGCTGTGCATTTTATTCGTCAACACTACCATAGCACAGCCGGCAGATTTTACCCCCGGTGCAACTGTAATTTTTGAGGATCAGTTTGCACAAGATCCCTTGGGTGATCTGCCTGCAAAATGGAGTACGAGTGGAGATGGCGAAGTAGTAGCCATCGGCCGTATGCCGGGTAAGTGGTTTAAGATTACCCAGCCCACCGCAGTATCACCAGAACTTTCAGAAGCACTTCCTGAAAACTGTACGATTGAATTTGACCTTCATCTCAGGAACACTAGTGGAGTGGCACCTGTCGTAATGTTTGGCCTCACCACGCTAAGTGATGTTGCCGCCGGAGATGTATATCGTAACCACATTTGGGTTGCACTCCGGGGTTATAATGAAGGAGGCGAAGTTAATTACGGCAAACAGATACAGGACCTGGGGCAGAAAAACTTCAAACTGTCTGGCTATGTTGGCCGCAAATTGCATGTAAGTATCAGCATCAATAAAACAAGATTCAGGGTGTGGCTGGATAAAACAAAGCTGGTAGACCTTCCGAAATTACTAACAGATGAATATCGGAATAACTTCTTTATTGCTTCATCTACTGTAATTCCTTCGCCTGAAGAAGGTGTGTATTTTTCTAATGTGAAAATAGCATCCGGAGATGAGGATGCCCGCAGCATGCTCATCAGGCAACTACTTGAGCAAGGTGGAGTAGTTACAAGCGATATCAATTTTGATACCCAAACCAATGAAGTAACTCCGGAATCCCAGGGATTGCTTGACACCCTTGGCCAGGCTCTGCTAAACGACCCTTCGCTTAATATTCAAATCAATGGTGCAGAATTATCTGCGGAAGGAAATAGTGCTGAAAAGCTTGCAAGGAAAAAAGTGGAAAAGATGAAAAATTACCTCATCCAAAAATTTGATCTCAGTACAGATCGAATCCTTACAGAGGCATCGCAAAAGGTGAGGAGCAAATTAGATGAAATGAAAAACAGCAAATCAGGAACAAAGATCAAAGGGTTTTTAACGGAGATTATCAAGCTATAAAATGCAGGTAAGCTGCTGAAATGTGAAGCCCGGTTTCGGTATCATAAAAACTAATATTTTAAGCCCATAAAACAAACTTCATGAAAAAATTATCTCTATTTTTCTTTCTGGCAACTGCGTTTGCAAGTGCAGGTGCGCAAGAAAAACAAAAATCTGCGGCCATAGCGAGCACTCAAACTTTTACCATCAAGTCTTCGGTGGTCGGGCCGTTTTGCCCAACAAAACTAGTAGCGGGCGATCGTGATTTTGCCGGCCGGGGGCCGGAGGTTTGGGCGAGTGCCAATATATCTTTTAATTCCAATGCGGTGATTGCGCTGATAAAATTCCGGGCTAAAGAATTGCAGGGTGGCGATAACAGCGAAACGACGGGCTCAAAATTGGAGATTTTATATAAAGCCCCTGCCGGCCAGGAAATTACGGCTGTATCTGGCGGTAAAAGTGCTGAAGTTCATTTTATAAGCAAGTCGCCCGTTACCAGCTTCGCACCGGGCACACTTGCTCGCACACTCAATGCTAATAGCAGCAGTGTTGTAGATAAAAATGATGGCCTCGTACAAAAATGGGAAATATATGGCGATACTAATGGGCCCGATATCAGCGACAACAATAGCTGCGATGACAACAGCCGGATATCTGTAACTTTTAACGCCTTAAATGTGACGCTGAAACCCACCGCTGCGGCGCAGGGTATTACGACTGTAAAATTAGAAAACATAGATGAATGGCTGGTGCCAAATAAATTGGTACGAGGAGACAGAGAATTTGATGGTCACGGACCCAGGATAAAGAGTGAAGTAAAATTGCGTATCTCTCCAGATGGATCAAAGCTTTTTGCTGATGTTACGTTTTGGGCACAGGAAACTGTGCATGACTGGAGCACCACAGAAGGCCAATGGACAAAGCTTGTTTATGAGGCACCGTATGGTAAAAAAATTGCAGAAATTATTTCAGATAAAGCTTCCCGAACTCAATTCGTAAGTCCTGCCGCAGGTTTTCAATTTATTATACCTGGGCAAGACCTTGCCAGGGCGATGAATACGTTCTTTGATGCAACCGATATTCAGCCGGCGGTAATGCAGGCATTTGGTGTGAAACCAGAAGACAGGGGTGTATTACAAATGTTAGTGAAAGGGGTGATAGACAAGGGTAACACTGTAGTGCAGGTTCCGCCAGTAGCGGGCACGCTGGTAAAATTCTTTCACATTGTAGGTGATACCGGTGGACCAGACATCAGCAATGACGAC
>DGQO01000285.1:2107-5150 GCA_002400445.1 Chitinophagaceae bacterium UBA4412 | reverse complement strand
GCAACGCTCGCCCAGGCGCAGGAGCCAGAAGATGTTCCGGAGACTGCACATCCTGTAAATTCCAGGGCTCCGCAATATAAATTGACGGCAAATACAAAGGATGCAGCGGCACAAAATGTACGACCAGATAAAATAGTTCAGCAGCAGCAATCTGAAAAAGTTTCCCTGGTAAATGAACTGCCAGTCGCAGAAAAACAACAACAGCAGTTACTGGTAAAAACACAAGAGCCAGTACTACCCAAAAAAATTATGGATGTGGATGTAACGCCCGATCGCCCCAGTTATGCCCAATATACTATGCTGGAAGAGCCGGAGCACAATGATGACAAAATTTTATTAATGAACGAAGAGGATGTTGCCCGAAGCAAAGCCGGCGCTTTTTTTAAAATGCTGAAACGCACCGTGGCACGCTCTGCAAATATAAAAACAGGAAACAGCCTTAAAATTGCGGGCTTCGAATTCGCAGTCAAATAATCTAGAACCATAAAAAATACAATCATGAAAAAGTTTACCCTTTTAATGGCCATCCTTTTGCCTGGCCTCATCGCAAGTGCTCAAACAGATAGCACGGCTGTGTCTGACTCTACCCATGCAAAAAACGATACGATCCGGGTAGGAAATATCCTCATCATCAAAAAAGGTGGAAAAGGAAGCAAGGAGGAAAAAGGTACCAGCATCACGATGGGCCGTAGCAACACCCAGCGTAACAATTCCAAAGTGAGTACAAACTGGTTCATCTTCGATCTGGGTTTTGCTAACTATGACGACCAAACAGATTATACAAACACTGGAAACTTCCTGGTAAATAAGCCGGGTACGGCCAGCTTTGGCAAAGGTGATTTTAAATTGCGCACGGGTAAAAGCGTGAATGTAAATATCTGGATCGTGATGCAGAAATTGAGCCTGGCTAAAAACTATGTAAACCTGAAATACGGACTGGGACTGGAACTGAACAATTATCGCTTTAAATCTCCAATCAGCTTTAAAGAAAATGGCGTGCTGCCTTATTCCGGTGGAATGCAAACAAATGATGCATTCATTTTTGAAGACAGCATCAGCTTTTCAAAAAATAAACTCGCAGCAGATTATCTCACTGTGCCACTCATGCTCAACTTTACCAGCAACCCAAATCATCCTAAAAAAGGCGTTAGCCTGAGCGCAGGGGTGAGCGCAGGATACCTCTATAGCCAGCGTAACAAGCAAGTAAGTGACTCCCGCGGAAAACAGAAAAACAAAGGTGAGTATGACCTGGAGAAATTTAAACTTTCCTATATCGCAGAGCTTGGTCTTGGCCCGGTAAGGCTCTATGGCAGCTACAGTCCCAAGTCAATATTTGATCATAGCCTTGATATAAGGCCATACAATGTTGGTTTGCGGTTTAGCAACTGGTAGTATCTTCTCTCTCATAATATAACCTTCGTATGTAATGAAAGTAATTTCAAAGCAGCGAAGGTTTTTTTATGCTATTTTGCGAGCCATGCATCCAACGTCTTTTTCTAAGTTTATCCCTGGATTCTCTCAAAAACTTTCTGGAGTAAAACCGGCTAAGCTGGGCATTAGTGATTATAGTGCAAGATATCTTTCTCACTTGCTGCAACATAAAGCGTTCTTCCTTAAAATTTATGCCCGGGTATTAGAGCACGCTGTGCAGAAATCAACTGCATCTCCTGCACAACTTTGCCTTGCGGATTACGGTTGCGGAAACGGNNGCACTATCGGCTGCTATTGCTGTTCCGGCGGATGCTTATGTACATGGCGACATTCATCAACTGGCAGATGCGAATATTTACCCTGTACCTGGTATCATTGTGGGAACGGATGTGATAGAGCATATCTATAACCTCGAAGATTTTTTTAGCACTATTGCCAGCATCAATCAAAAAATGATTACCGTTTTTACAACAGCTTCTAATCCTGAAAATCCCATCTTGCGAAAGAAGCTTGAAAGATTGCAAATAAAGGATGAATTACATGGTTCTGCGCCGGAGGATGGTTTACTCACAGGCGCATACGAGCAAGAAGCTTTTTTTACACAACGAATAAAAATAATTCAGCAGGTTGCACCACAATTGGATGATGCAGGTACAGATGAACTGGCGAAACTTACGAGGGGAATGTACGAGCCGGATATCAGGAGAGCCATCCAAATTTTTTTGCAGGAAGCCGTTTTGCCCGAACCTGCACCTGGCGTAAATACCTGTGACCCAGCTACCGGAAGCTGGACGGAGCGTATTCTTCCGATGCAGTTCTATATGGATCTCTATGAGCGTCATGGGTTTTCCCTTGAAATCAGCAATGGTTTTTACGATAGTTATACCCCCGGCTGGAAACAGCCGATCAATTTCTTGCGTAATAGACTGGTACTCATTCTCGGTAAAAAAATTGCACCTTTTTTAACGTTGACCGGGTCGTAATTTTTCTAATATTTGTGAGCTTTGTTAATGTTAGCTGTTCCTGCAAAATAATGCAGCCCGGCACAACGTTTGTCAATAAAAGCAAAACCAAAAAAACCGATGAAACGCCTCCTCATTCCTTTTTTCGCCGTTTTGTGTCTCGTAGTGTTCCGGGGCCTTGTGGTACACAATAGTCGCAGTGCTAAAAAGTCGGCTAAAGCTACTCTTGTAAAAAGCCACAAAATAAAAGCAGAGAACCCTTACCGGATTATTGTAGATAAAAGTGATTATGAACTAAAGGTTTATGATGATGAAGGCTGGTACGCTACATACCCTATCGTGTTTGGTAGCAGAGATCTTAGTGATAAAATGAGAGAAGGAGACAAGCGCACACCCACAGGAAGCTTCAAGATTGTTTTGAAAAAAATTCATCCAAAATGGGGCCCGGAGTTGCTGCTCGATTATCCGAATGAAGAAAGTGTACGCCGCTTTAATGATAGAAAAACAAAAGGATTAATTCCTAAGAATGCACGAATAGGAGACGGCATTGCCATACATGCCACCCGTCCAGAAGAAGAGTGGACGGTAGATAATTTTTACAACTGGACAGATGGTTGCGTTTCTGTAAAATATTCTGAAATGAAAGACCT
>DGQO01000285.1:1317-1998 GCA_002400445.1 Chitinophagaceae bacterium UBA4412 | reverse complement strand
GTAGACTGTGGTTGATGAAAATTGGTAATGAGAAATTTTGCTAAGCGAAACTGGTATCCCGGTGCAATGAGTAATTGTGTTTGTGTAAATATTGTTGTGCGGCCCTGTTTCTCCATCCACTGCAATAGTGAGCTGAGCGCTTGCGTTGCAGAGAGTTTGAGCTGCATATATTGTTCATCATAAGGATCCCATTGTTGCACCGTAAGAAATGTAGCCATCGGTTCCAGGTGTGTCTTTACCCCCAGCCAATATAATGATTCAATGGTTCTGAGCGCCGTGGTACCTACTGCGCCCATATTGCTTTGCATCACGATCATTTGTTTTATAGCTGCAGCGCTTACCTCGAGATACTCTGCGTGCATTTCATGTTCCTGCATTTGAATTGCTTTCACCGGCTTAAACGTGCCGGCGCCCACGTGCAGGGTTACAAATGATTTTTGTACCGTATTTTTTTCAAGGTCTTCAAAAATTTCTTCTGTAAAATGGAGGCCGGCAGTAGGAGCGGCCACGGAGCCTTCCTCTTTTGCAAATACAGTTTGGTATCGTTCGCTATCGCCTGCTTCTGCAGCTCGTTTAATGTAGGGAGGCAGTGGTGTATCTCCCGCTACTTCCAGTAATGAGGCAAAAGAAAAATGTGCTGGTGTCCAGCTAAATTCAATGTGGTATAGTTCACCTGGTTTC
>DGQO01000285.1:0-1289 GCA_002400445.1 Chitinophagaceae bacterium UBA4412 | reverse complement strand
GCCAGGGGCTCCAGGCAAAAGATTTCAATGCGGGCACCTGTTGCTTTTTTAAAAACAAGCCGGGCATTGATCACCCTTGTATTATTGAAGACAAGTAAACTGCCTGCAGGCACTAAGGCTGCTATATCTCTGAATTTTTTTTCTTCGATTTCTCCATGCCGGTATAGCAGCAACTTTGATGCATCCCGCTGTGGCAAAGGATATGCGGCAATCCGGTGCATCAGGAAGTTCGTAAGTAAAATCTTTAATTTGTAAGGTAGAAGGATGCATTTATCGTAAAAATAGCTGTACTTCCGCCAGCCACTTGAGCGGTTCTTTTTTAAACAAAGATTCATGCGCACTTTGCTCGTACACTACAAGTTTCTTGCTGCCAGCAATATTGTTGTAAATCTGTAGCGTTTCTCTTTCGCTTACCCTTGGATCTTGCCTGCCCCATTGTAGTAACACGGGGCAGCGAATATCCTTAGCATAAAATTGTGGCTGCAAGTTAAATGCCCAGAATCCATGCAAAGTACCACCCCAAAAGGTTAGCATGGTGGCTAGTGGCTGAGGCGGGAGGTTCATTATTTTTAGCCTCCCTTCTACGGCATCTGTAAGGGAAGCAAAGGGCATTTCGGCGATTATCTTTGCTGGCTTTACATGCCCGTCATGAATGGCTTTCATCACCGCAGCGGCACCCATAGATACTCCGTAGAGTATAATATTTTTTTCTCCCCGATTTTTTAAATCTTCGTAAGCCACAAGCACATCTTCTGATTCTTTTTGCCCGATAGTACTTGTATTTCCCTGGCTGCTGCCATGTGCCCTGAAATCTACAAGCAAGGTATTATAACCCCATTTTCGAAAAACCGCGGCCTCGGGTAAAAGGGAAGATTTTTTTCCGCCATGGCCATGAAACATTGCAATACTGCCTTTTGCCGCCGTGGCAGGAATATACCATGCTTCCAGGGTGAGACCATCGCTGGTGCGTAAGTAATGGGTTTCCAAAACTGTATCTGGCAAGGAGTTTTGTTGCTTATAATAGTCAATACCGAGGATAATATCCGAAATGTTATTCCAGGTGGTTTTTGCGGTAAGCGGTGCTGCGGCAGCCTCGTAGAAGTGAGTGAGTTTATACGCATGAAAAATAACAACAAGATTGAGGAGCGCAATGAGCACGACGATGCTGCGCCACAAAATCTTAAACAGTTTTTTCATATATGTTCTTGTTGCTGTCAAAAATACTGGAAGGAAAGTATAAATAGTGCGCTTATGAGCCTTGATTATGTAATTTTACGATCTATCAAAAA
>DGQO01000211.1:4047-4811 GCA_002400445.1 Chitinophagaceae bacterium UBA4412 | reverse complement strand
AAAGCCGAGAAATTCATTCACCTCATGCACAGGTATGAGGATACAGTGATAAATGCGGGTTCAGACTTTAGCATGAATCCTTCTCCCGGAAATATTAAGGATGGCCTTATTACAGATGCCATCAAAAGTGCTGGTGCTGCAAAAAAAGGCGGTACTTCTCCTGTGGTGGATGTGCTCGATTATACAGAACCTGCCACAAGACCGGGACTAAGTCTCGTGTGCACGCCGGGCAATGATGTAGAAGCTACCACGGGTAAAGCGGCCAGTGGCGCTACCCTTATTTTATTTACTACAGGCCTTGGTACACCGACGGGCAACCCGGTATGTCCTACCATTAAAGTGGCCACTAATTCCAAACTTGCCCGCCGCATGGCAGATATCATTGATATTGATACCGGGCCGGTAATTGAAGGCGAAAAAACAATTGTGGAAATGGGTGAAGATATTTTGGCCTATTGTATTGAAGCTGCCAGCGGCCGTATAACACCCAAGGCGGTATTATTAAACCAGGATGATTTTATCCCGTGGAAACGGGGTGTATCTTTATAAATGATCGATTAAACATTCATGAACATGAAACCATTTTTAGACCAGGATTTTCTGCTTAAAACAGAAACCGCAAAACGCCTTTACCACGAGTACGCTGCGCAAATGCCCATCATTGATTACCACAACCACCTGTCTCCCCAGGAAGTGGCGCAAAACGCAGCCTTTGAGAATGTGACGCAGGCCTGGCTCTATGGTGATCACTATAAATGGCGGGC
>DGQO01000211.1:0-3894 GCA_002400445.1 Chitinophagaceae bacterium UBA4412 | reverse complement strand
AGGCCCATCGTGCCACAGGAAATGGCCCGGTAATGAATCCAGCTTTCCGGCCAGACAAAGCCATGAATGTAGACGTACCTGCCGAATTCAACAGCTATCTTGAAAAGCTGGAGAAAGCATCCGGAATCAGCATCAGTAATTATGATCAATACTTGGAGGCATTGCAACAGCGCCATGATTATTTTGCACAAAACGGATGCACCGTATCAGACCATGGCCTGGAACAAATATGCGCAACAGACTATACAGAAACAGAAATAAAAAACATCTTCAATCGTATTCGTACTGGTAATGAACTCTCGCCGGAAGAGAATACAAAGTTTAAGAGTGCCATGCTGTTTAACTTCGCTGTATGGAATTGCGAAAAAGGCTGGGTACAGCAATATCATCTCGGTGCTCTGCGAAATAACAATGCCCGCATGCTTAGCCAGCTTGGTCCGGATACCGGCTGGGATAGCATCGGCGACTTTGCACAAGCGCAGGCACTGTCTAAATTCCTCAACAGGCTCGATAAAGAAAACAAATTGGCCAAAACAATTATCTACAACTTAAATCCTGCAGATAATGCGCTAATGGCTACGATGATTGGAAACTTTAATGATGGTTCTGTAGAAGGTAAAGTGCAATGGGGCGCCGCCTGGTGGTTTTTAGATCAGAAGGATGGTATGATTAAGCAAATAAATGAACTGTCTAATATGGGATTACTTAGTAAGTTTGTAGGAATGCTTACTGATTCCCGTAGTTTCCTGTCTTTTCCACGCCACGAGTATTTCCGTCGTATCCTTTGTAATCTTTTTGGTGAAGAGATAGAGAATGGTGAATTGCCGGCTGATATCAACTGGACAGGTTCCATCATACAAAACATTTGTTTTAATAACGCAAAGAAATATTTTGGCTTGCATATGCTTGATAAAGCATCACAGCCTGCTTAATTGTTCAAATCATAAAAACAAGAAACAGCTATGTCTAAAAAAGTAGTCACCCTTGGGGAAATCATGTTGCGCCTTTCCACGCCAGATCATAAGCGCTTTGTGCAAGCCGATTCACTTGATGTAACTTATGGTGGTGGTGAGGCAAACGTGGCCGCAGCCCTATGTAATTATGGGCTCAATGGCACATTCGTTACTAAAGTTCCCAATAATCCGATTGGCCAGAGCGCCATTAATCATTTACGCCGCTATGGTGTAGATACACAGTATGTAGTTAGGGGTGGAGACAGGCTTGGTATTTATTTCCTGGAAACCGGCGCAGCCATGCGTGCTTCGCAAGTAGTGTACGATAGGGCAGGAGCTTCCATTGCCGATGTAGATGCTTCAGAATTCGACTTCGATAAAATATTTGAGGGTGCAAGTTGGTTTCATACTACCGGTATCACGCCGGCCTTGAGTGATAAAGCCGCAGCGCTTACAGAAGCAGCATTAAAGGCCGCCAGGGAAAGAGGAATCACAACGAGTATAGATTTAAACTATCGCAAAAAACTCTGGAGTAAAGAAAAAGCACGGGAAGTGATGACAAGGCTCTGCCAGTATGTAGATGTGTGCATCGGCAATGAAGAAGATGCAGATACTTCACTTGGATTTACTGCCGGCAATACAGATGTAACCAAAGGCGAATTGCACCTCGATGGCTACAAAGATGTATTCAACCAAATGAAAGCGAAATTCGGATTTAAATACATTGCTTCTTCCCTTCGGGAAAGCTACAGCGCCAGCGATAATGGCTGGAGTGCACTCTTGTATGATGGCACCGAATTTTACCATACCAGGCAATATAATGTGCGCATTGTAGATAGAGTGGGCAGCGGCGATAGTTTTGCCAGCGGACTTATTTATGGTCTTGTAACCGGCATGAGTATGGCTGATGCAGCAGAGTTTGGCGTAGCCGCCAGCGCTTTAAAGCACACCATCCCCGGCGACTTAAACCATGCAACGCTTTCTGAAGTGAAAGACCTCGTAAAAGGTGATGGCAGCGGAAGGGTACAGCGTTAATTTTTTTTTAACCGGCATTAAAGCGCTGTTCAGCTTTGCTTGCGTCGCACACTTGTGCAGCATCTCATTGCGCAGCGCACTAAATACAGCACTCTTATGATTATAGACAGTTTAAAAAACCTCAACAAATACTCTGCGTTGCATCCACGCTTTGCTGCCGCTGCAGCATATATTGCTTCTACCGATCTGGCAGCACAACCCGCTGGCACTGCCGAGTTTGGAGATGGCTTAAAAGCGATCTTTAGTAAAGCCCCTGGCAAATTAAAGGAAATAAGTTTGCAAAAATTTGAATGTCATGATGCGAATATTGATATCCAGGTTTGCATTAATGGCACAGAAACAATTGCCTGGAAGCCAAGGGAGAAATGTACGCAGCCCAATGGTGATTATAATGCAGACAAGGATGTGCGGTTTTTCCATGATGCGCCAGATATGTTTTTCCAATTGCAACCTGATCAGTTTGTCATTTTCTATCCAGGGGATATTCATGCACCTATGATTGGCAACGGAGAAATTCAAAAGTTAGTGATCAAAGTAAAAATTTAATTTTAAAGCCCTGGTTGGTTCCGGGGCTTTTTCTCTTTCTAAATTCTATATAATCATGAGCAAGTCCACACAAATAAGTGATGCTATTATTAGCCAGGGCATCCTGCCGCTTTACTTTAATGCAGATGAAAGTGTAAGTATCGAGGTAATGAAATCTTTATACGCCGCCGGTATTCGTGCCCTTGAATACACAAACCGCGGCGACGCAGCTTTAGCCAACTTTACAAAAATGGTAGCTGCAAGAAACGAGTCCATGAAAGACTTGTTACTGGGTGTGGGCACTATTAAAAATATGCAGCATGCTACAGATTATTTAAAAGCAGGTGCCGACTTTTTAGTCAGTCCTGGTTTTGTTCCTGATGTAGCAGCACATTGTGTAGCCAATGATATTTTCTATGCGCCGGGTTGTATGACGCCCACAGAAATTATTGCTGCAGAAAATGCCGGAGTTGTTTTTATTAAACTATTCCCCGGCAATATGCTGGGCACAGAGTTTTTAACCACCATCAAAGATATTTTTCCTAAACTTAAGTTTATGCCCACCGGTGGGGTTGATACCACGCAGGAAAGCATTAGCAGTTGGTACAAAGCAGGCGTAGTGGCCGTAGGTATGGGAAGTAAACTGGTGAGTAAGAAATTAATGGAAGCCAAAGATTATACAATGATAGAAAAGGCAGCAAAAGAAGTACTCCAGGTAATTGCTGAAGTAAAGAAGGGATAAATTTAGAAGCACGAAACATTTTTTTTTGAAAGGCTAAAACCAAAACAATGAATGCAAAAGTCATAGGTAAATATCGCTGGACCATCTGCGCCCTGCTATTTTTTGCCACTACAGTTAACTACCTGGACAGGCAGGTGCTCAGTCTCTTAAAGCCAATGCTGGAGGAAAAGTTTGGCTGGAGTAATAGTGATTACGCAGACATTGCGGCCATCTTCCAATTCACTTATGCCATTTCAATGTTATTTGCCGGGCGCATCATTGATAAGCTTGGTACTAAGAGAGGATTTGCCTGGGCCATTACCATTTGGTCTGTCGGTGCCGTTGTACACGCTTTTGCCATTCCTATCGGAACCGGCATAGCCACTGCGCTGGGCTGGGTAGGCATTGTTGCTTTACCTGTTTCAGTATTGGGCTTTATGTTTGGCCGTGCAGTACTAGCCGTGGGTGAGTCTGGAAACTTTCCCGGCGCAATAAAAGCAACCGCAGAATATTTTCCTAAAAAAGAACGCTCTTTTGCTACGGGTATTTTTAACTCCGGAGCCAATATAGGTGCCATTCTTGCACCACTTACCGTTCCGTGGATTGCTAAGCATTGGGGCTGGGAGGCTGCGTTTATAAGCATTGGTGCTATTGGTTTTC
>DGQO01000010.1 GCA_002400445.1 Chitinophagaceae bacterium UBA4412 | reverse complement strand
TTTCCAGCTTTGGTTCCTTTAGCGCTGGCGCAATTCCACAAGCAGATCCGTTTGTGTTCAATGCCCTGGCAGACCGCACTTATGGTGAAGCAGATTTTAGTGGCGGAGCAACCAGTCTGAATACCACCGAACCGATTGTGTATAGCAGTAGTAATACCGCTGTAGCCAATATCGTTGGAAATAATATTCACATCACCGGTGCAGGCACCACTATCATCACGGCTTCTCAGGCAACAGATGGTTATTATCCCGCAGCAAGTGTAACACAATCCCTTACTGTTTTAAAAACCGATCTGGAAATTAAAGCAGATGATAAAACAAAGTTTGAAGGCTTAGCAAATCCCACACTAACGGCAACGTACACGGGCTTAGTGTATGGCGAAACGGCTGCAGCATTATTAACACCGGTAACGCTCTCCACAATGGCAGTTGCATCATCAGCTCCAGGCACTTATCCCATTACGGTTTCAGGTGCAACCTCTGGTAATTACAACATCCGTTTCGTGAATGGTACCATGACCATTTTGCCCAAACAAAACCAGGTGATCACATTTGCCGCACCGGCCGTAAAAACGTATGGCGCAGCAGACTTTAATACAGGTGCTACAAGCACCAATGCAACGATACCTATTACTTATACCAGCAGTAATCCATCGGTAGCCACCATTGCTGGAAATACCATCCACATCACGGGCGCAGGTACTACCACCATCACCGCTATGCAAGCTGGTAGCGATGGGTATTTCCCTGCAGTGAGTGTGGTAAGAACTTTAACTGTAAACAAAGCGAATCTTGCTATTCGGGTGCTGGATACCACCAAAACTGCCGGGCAGGCTAACCCGGCATTTACCATCGTGTACACCGGTTTTGTGTTAGGAGAAGCGGCTGCAAATTTAACTACGCCTCCTACAGTATCCACGACTGCTACGGCGAGTTCTTCACCTGGTTATTATGCACTCCTACCCACAGGCGCAGTGTCTAACAATTATAATATTACACTTACTAACGGAAGACTTACCATACTTCCTGCCTCAGGCTTAGACCGGCAGCAATTGTTTGCCTTTCTCAATGACGAGGGATCAATCACCGTGAAAGTGTATGGCACAGCACCTGCGCTTGCAGACATTCTCGTGTATGATATGAATGGAAGACTTTTGGCAAAAAGAAACCTGCTCATCAATAACGGATTTGCGAGTGTGAATGTGCCCGTGCCAGGATTACAGTCTGGTGTATATGCCATCCTGGTAAAAGGAAAAGCTGTGGATTTGAAAACAATGATTCAAGTAGTAAAATAATTTTTCGATATGAAATTAATAGGTGCAATAATACTCCTGGCGAGTTTGTCCTGCTCTGCAGGCAAGAGAACCACGGCGCAGTTAATGAAAACTGCATTTTATTCCCTGGATGGGAAAGTGCTGCAGGAGCGTAAAGATGCGCTGGCCGCCAATGACAAAACTTTGTCCCGGGCTTATAAACAATTATTAAAAGATGCGGATAAAGCCATGGACTTTGGCCCGGTGAGTGTAATGGAAAAATTGAATAACCCACCGAGCGGAGATAAGCATGATTACATGAGCCTGGCGCCTTACCATTGGCCCAATCCTGCAACGGCAAATGGGTTGCCCTACATCCGTAAAGACGGGCAAACTAACCCTGAAGTAAAGGAGTATAAAGACAAGGAGTACCTGCCAAAACTTGCCGAATCTGTGTACACTTTGGGCCTGGCTTATTTCTTTAGTGGCGACAATAGCTATGCAAGTCATGCTGCAAAAATATTGAGGGTTTGGTTCCTGGATACAGCCACCCGCATGAATCCTAATTTGAATTATGGGCAGGCTATCAAAGGGGTAAACGAAGGCCGGGGTGCGGGAATGATTGATACCCGGCATCTTGTTAAGATGATTGATGGCATCGGGCTATTACAAACATCCAAAGACTGGACAGCAGCAGACCAAAAAGGCATGAAAGACTGGTGTACTCAATTTTTAAAATGGATGCAAACCAGCCCCGTAGGAAGAGACGAGATGGACGCAGAAAATAACCACGGCGCCTGGTACGATGCACAAAGGCTTGCCCTGGCGCTTTACATCGGTGATCATGACCTGGCAAACAAAATCGTGGCCAATGCTGCTAACCGTTTAGATAAGCAGATGGATGAGCAAGGTTTTTTTCCCAGGGAAATGCAACGCACTATTTCCTTGCATTATAGCTGCTTTGTGGTGGAAGCATTTATCAATATTGCAAACATGGCTGATAAAGTAGGCTTTGATTTCTGGAAGCAAACCACGCCACGTGGACATTCTCTCAGGGAGGCAATTGATGTATTGAAACCTTACCTGCTTCAAGACAAAGAATGGAAAGGAGAACAAATTAAGCCTTTCAATTTTGAAGAAGGCGATATCATTTTAATGGAGGCAGGCAAACACTATCAATGCAATAATTGTGCATTGGCTGTGCAGCGCATTGCTGGCGAAAAAGCACCAAGGCTTCGGCTAAATTTATTATATAACTAACATCAATAATCAAAATAAAACGGGCTGTATGAAAAAATTTCAATGCTTGATCATGATCTTGCTTCTTTTGAATGGCGTGGTAGCGGCACAAAAGAAAACGATCACCGGCAAAGTAACCGGCGCCAATGACACAGAAGCGCTGCAAGGCGTGAACATCCTGGCAAACAATCAGAAAAATGGTACCACCACAGATAAGGAGGGAAATTATTCCATCCAGGTGGCAGCTAACACTACCACACTTATATTTTCTTATGTGGGGTATAGTGCTAAAACGGTGGAGATTGGCACAAATAAAACGATCAATGTATCGCTCAGCCCGGCAACAGTTACTGGAGATGAAGTGGTCGTTATCGGTTATGGTACGCAAAAGAAAAGTAGTGTAACCGGTTCGGTTTCCAAATATTCCAATGAGCGAATGGATGAAACGGCTAACTCCAGGCTTGACCAGGCACTGCAGGGAAAAATAGCCGGTGTAAGAGTTCAAAACATTTCATCCGAAGCAGGCTCTGATCCTAAAGTTACTATTCGTGGAATCTCCTCTGTTTCTGCGGGAGCAGATCCGCTAGTGGTAGTAGATGGCCACCCATTATATGAAGGGTTGTCTTTCGTAAATATGGCTGATGTGCAGTCTGTAGAAGTATTGAAAGATGCAGCCTCTGCAGCAATTTATGGTTCACGTGGTGCTAATGGAATCATCTTAATCACTACTAAAAGTGGTAAAGCTAATAAAACAAAATATGGTGTAAAATATTCTACTGGGTTTAAAGATG
Organism: Chitinophagaceae bacterium UBA4412; assembly: GCA_002400445.1. Taxonomy (GTDB): domain Bacteria; phylum Bacteroidota; class Bacteroidia; order Chitinophagales; family Chitinophagaceae; genus Ferruginibacter. Next base: position 3,924 of record DGQO01000010.1, on the reverse strand, counting down.
CGTACGAGCTCTATCCCATGATGAGCACTACGGAATATACCAACATGCTGTTTTATGAAGCGGCACTGAAATTACAGGACCCCGGTATAACTCCACCCACATTAACACAAATAGCTACTACCGCAGAAAGAGCCGCTTACATTATCGAGAAAGATTACCGGGGTGGTATAGGAACAGACTGGCAGCGGGAAGCAATCCGTGGCGCAAATGTGCAGAATTTACAATTAAATGTATCCGGCGGAAACAGTGGTGTGCGCTATTACATTTCCGGAGGCTATCAAAATGACCAGGGAATGATGTACCATAGCGAATACAAACGCTACACTGCCAAAGCAAAGATTGATGCGCAGCTCAGTAAAAAGGTAAAACTCTCTTTTAATTTCAATCCTTCTTACATTAAGCGGGAGCGACCTTCTACCAGTTTCACAGATTTCTTCAGGCTGCAATCTTTCCTGCCTGTATATGTAGATGCTTCGCTGATCGATTTCATTCGCCGGGATCCGAATTATGCTAACGTGGAAGTGGGCGATTTTGCGCAAGCAAATATGTTTAACGGAAGGGTGTACTCTGGCCTCATGCCAGATGGAAGCAACTGGGTAACTACCGCTGCCAGTAATCCTTTTGCAACATCAAACCAATCTCCAAAGTCTGTATTGGAAACACGCAAAATTACTTCAGATGATTACCGGGCTTTAACTTCCGGTGACCTTACTTATACCATTCTTCCTGGTCTTGATTTTAAAACATTGGCCAGTGCATTTGTGCGCTATTCTACCGGTTTAGATTTTGCAAAGTCTAACTCAAACCGGGCAGGCGATGTGAACAAGGGCGTTTATACAAGTACGCTATTTGTTGATCTTTTATCGGAAAACACGCTATCCTACAATAAAAAGCTAAGAGATCATTCATTCAGTTTCCTGGCAGGTTTCACCGCTCAAAAAACACAGGTGAAAAATGAGCAAACTACCGGAACCAATTTTGCGAGTGATAATGTAACTACATTAAACACAGGTACCGTTACACTTGATCCATTGCAAACCTTCAATAATAAATTAAGCCGTGGCTTACTCTCTTACCTGGGCAGGGTTTTGTACAGCTATAAAGACAGGTATTTGATCAATGGAACGATAAGAGCCGATGGTAGTTCCTATTTTGGCCCGGGTAATAAGTGGGGCTATTTTCCATCTGTTTCTGTGGGCTGGGTTGCCAGCAAAGAGGCTTTCCTTCAGGATGCAGCATGGTTAAACAATCTTAAGCTGAGAGCGAGTTACGGTGCTACCGGTAACAATAACATCGGCGATTACTTATTTGTTGATTTATTGTATGCGAACAACTATCCCTTTGGCGGATCAGTTACCGGTGGTCAGTCTATTTCACGAACGATACTTTCTAACCCGGATATCACCTGGGAGACAACCAACCAGGAAAACTATGGCGTGGATGTGGCGCTTTTACGCAATGCCCTCACTTTCTCCGTGGATATGTACAGATCTAAAACAGACAAGTTGTTATTGCAACAGGCCATGCTAGGTTTTACAGGTGTGCCCAGTTATATCAACAATATAGGAAGTGTTCAAAACAATGGAATTGAATTTGAAATTACTTCTAATAACGTTCGCAAGAAAAATTTCAAATGGAGCACCACCGCAAATATTTCTCACAATAAAAATAAAATTTTAGCACTGGGAGAAGAGGCTTTGCTGCTTAACCAGGGCGAAAGAACGGAATTGTATCTCAACAAAGTGGGTGGGCCGCTCATACAATTTTTCGGATATAAAACAGATGGTGTGTGGTTGTCGCAAGCAGATATAACTGCTTCCAAACTTACGACGAGCCTGCCCAATGCATTGGTACCCGGCGGTTTAAAAATTGTAGATATTGATGGTAATGGTATTCTCGATGTGAACGACCGTACGGTGATTGGAAATCCTTATCCTGATTTCAATTGGGGTATCACGAACAATTTTACTTTCAAAGATTTTGACCTGAGCTTCTTCTTCCAGGGTTCACAGGGAGGTAACGTTATTGGTGGTGATGCCAACTACAACGAAACGAAGCGTTACAACAAAAATTATAACGCTAACAGATGGGTAAGCCCTATGTTTCCTGGCGATGGCAAAACGCCCTTCTCAACTGTAGGCTACAATTGGATGCTTACAGATTATGTAGTGGAAGATGCATCCTATTACGCTCTCCGGGAACTGCTGCTCGGCTATACACTACCAGAAAAATTTGCGAAGAAAGCAGGACTGAGTTCTATGCGGGTTTACCTCTCCGGGCAAAACTTGTTTTTACATAAAGCACCAGGTTTTAGAGGCTTGAATCCGGAAGCGAGAAATACTTCCGGCCCATACAGCACACCGTTAGTGGATGGCTATCAAAGAGGAGCTTTCCCGGTACAGAAAACTTATCTCTTTGGTGTGGACTTTAATTTCTAATTGAAAAATCGAATTATAATGAAAAAATTTCCTATAATCATCCTGCTTTTCTTCTTCGGGTTAAGCGCTTGTAAAAAAGTAATTGACCTCTACCCGGAATCCAATTTAAATACGGGCACTTTTTACAGTAATAATGCAGAAGTGCTTGCTGGCTTAACGGGCTGTTACAATGGCCTGCAGTCGCCCATTTACCGGGAATGGCAGTTTACAGAACTGCGTTCTGATAATTCCTATATGGGTTCTACTGGTAGTACAAATTCCTTTAACCGGGATCTTAGTGACCTGGATGAATTTATTCCGGCCACAACCAATGAAGCCATCTACCGCTATTGGTTAGATACTTATTACAACATTCGCAATTGTAATATTGTGTTGGAAAAATTGGGCGTTACCTACGATCCGGCTTCTGGCGCCATTACTTTAGCTAACATTTCTATTCCTATCAGTGATGTAAACAGGAAGCAATATGCCGGTGAGGCCATGTTCATCAGGGCTTATCATTATTTTAATCTTGTTCGTTTATTTGGTGGCGTTTTCCTGGTGCATACGCCCATTTCTCCAACAGCATCTAAAACGATGAACCGGGCCTCTGTTGAGGATATATACAAGTTTATTACTGCCGATTTAACCACGGCGGCTACATACATGAACAGTTTAAAGTTCAACCAAATTGCAGCTTCAAATAAAGGACGGGCAAGTTCCTGGGCCGCAAAGGCATTGCTGGGCAAAGTGTACTTAACGCAAAATAAAAAAACAGAAGCTATACCAGTTTTGCAGGACGTAATTACGAACAGTGGCTTTGGCTTGCAGCCCACTTATGACGGTGTTTTTTCTACCGGCAATGAATTGAATAATGAAATCATTTTTACCATCAGCTTCAAAGCGGGCGGCTTTGGGCTGGGTTCTAGTTTTGGAAATGATTTTGGCCCTCTTGGAAGTGTAGGCGTTATCAATGGTTCGCCACGGGGATGGAACACGCCCACCAGCAGCATTGATTCATTTTACCTTGCTGCAGATGCGAGGAAACCGGTAAACATTGGCCGCTACCGGCCGGGCACTCCGCAAGAAATTCTCTACGTTAAAAAATACCTTACGCCTGTTGTGATTACAGATGATGGAGAAAGCGACTGGCCAATTTTAAGATATGCAGATGTGTTGTTAATGCTTGCCGAGGCTCAAGGCAATACCCCCTCAAGCGTAGGATACATTAGCCAGGTAAGAGTACGGGCAGGGCTCGGGCCCATCTCCGGAGCTTTTGCCACCGTTGCCCAATTTGAACAGGAACTGGTAGATCAACGCCGGGCAGAATTCGCTTTTGAAAATCAGCGTTGGTTCGATTTGCTCAGGTATAAAGCAACGCTAACAACGATTGATCCCATTGCAATATTAAAAGCACATTTCGCTTATGAATATTTGTCGCATTACAGGTATTACACCGCACCAACGCCTACGCTGGAGTTTTTGCAGGGAAGTGTAACTGCTGATA
>DGQO01000039.1:15911-27451 GCA_002400445.1 Chitinophagaceae bacterium UBA4412 | reverse complement strand
CACTTTTATCATGGTGGTGTTTTGATCTTTATAGGCACAATTATTTGCAAGGTTAGCTGCAGTGGTAGCAACTGTTACCCTAAAATACCTTCCACTATCTAAAGCTGTCGCCCAGAAAGGAGGCAAGGCTGTTATATACTGGTATAGTCCATTTACCAATGTAGGTATGCCTACACCAGATGTGCCCGGGCCTACCATATCAGTCCAAATGGTTCCGCCCACATTACTGCTCTGCCATTTAAAATATACATAGCTATTGTATATAAATCGTATCGTGTCTATAAGGGAAACAGAGAAGCCGGTTTCTTTGCAGCCAGTTACATATGGGTTATAATTCATAGTGAGGTTNNCCAGGTGAATTATTACGAATGGCAAAGTTGGCAAAAGTTTGCCCCGGCCTGGTTTTAAAAGTAAAACCAAATTTTTTCCACGGTACCCCCCGATCATATTTCATATCCCCAGTAGTGTAATAAGCAAGGCCGTCTACTTCAAAATTTAAATTGGGCCGCACGCCGGCAGAATCGTTTCCTGGTCCGGGTTTAAATCCTGCGGTACCACTACCCCGCCCGGTACTATCGCAACTGCAACGTGGGCACACATTCCTGAACCAGGCGCTAAATTCATAATAGGTATTTGGGCACAGATTTCTAAGCGTTTCCTGGTAAGCCACATTCGTGTTGTAACTGGCATTGATCAACACAAAATATCCTCCACTGTCTGAGGCCGCAGGCGGTGGATTTCCAAAAGCCGGATTGGGTGCATTTGTATGATTGCCTGCAATATCCCAAAAGCTAAATACCCGGTGCGTGGCAGTTGCTTCTGGCATCGGTGCGTTAGCATTGGTCCAGGAGTCTGCACTGCTATTTTTTACAATAGCATAATTATAATCCTGCGGCTGCCCGGTACTGATATTTTGCTTGATATATGTTGTTGCAAATGCCAGGGGTGCCACCCGGTTTGGTGCGGTTCCGCTTCCAAATGTGCCACCAAATTCTGAAGTAGCACTCACATCTGTACCATTAGGGCAATACCCTGTATTGGCAAACAAAAGCAAGTTGTACTGCGGAAAAAAGACATCGGTAAATCCGTTCGCAGGTGATATCATTTTATAGCGTACCCTTCCGGTAATGCGAATCGTATCGCCATAATTAGCACTTGGATCAATACGTACTTTATAGCAGGCCATCATAATGCAATGCGAGTTGTAAAAAGAAGGCCGGCTCGTATCTGACCGGATGCGACCACCCCTGGTGCCATTGGCCCCATTGCCCAGGTTGATGATGATATTTCCACCAACATTTCTTCCGGGATCAGCATCTACGGCTTCCGTAAAAGGGCCTTTGAAAGTGAGGCCTTCGTTGGTAGCTACCCGCATACTTCCAGGAATATAGATTGTTTTGGCCGGCACCTGGTCGTACACCTGCACGCTATCTAAAGCGGTGTACGTTCCCTGCCTGATCACAGCGATGGTTACCCTGACTTCTACAGTGTCTCCGGGGTTAAAAGTACCGCCACTATTGAGTTTGCTCATGTTAGCAAAACTCTTACCGATATCTACACGGTTGGCGCCCTGCGAAACACATGTTCGTGGCAGGAGAATAAGCGTGGTAAGCGTTGTAAATAAAAAGAGAGCATGTACAATTTTCTTCATGAGCGAACGGTTTAATAGGAAAACAGTAACATGGAAGTTTGGAATTCAGGGATATAACGAAGTAGGACCGCTTATATTGGCTATCTGGCCACAGTCCTGCAGGCATATAGATTATGATTGTGCACAAACATTTGGCTTTTAAGCATTTGATTAGTTAGAACTGTGGAAAACCTTTGGGCTTATCTCGGGGTAATTTGATAGGCCAGCAATGTATTACCGGGCATTAATACTAAACCGTTTTTTGCCTCGTTAGTTAAAAGGCACCTCCCGGTATCCATATAACCAACACCGTCATTATGAGAACCATCCTTCCCTTCCTGATATTAATTTTTTCTTTTTTCACTTCTTTCAGTCAGTCTGAATCATTTTCAGCAAAGCGAATCGTAAATCCAAACACGGCTGCGGGCAGGTTGCGGCATCCATTTGCAATGGTTATGGGACCGGATGATTCTTTGTGGGTTACGGAGCGCCGGGGATATGTGGTAAAAGTAAGTACGTTAAATGGTGGCAAACATCAATTACTCAATATCTCCTCACAGGTGAAGTTTACCTCTACAAGTACCAGCATAAAACAAGATGGAATGTTTGGTATAGCACTGCATCCTGGCTTAAATAAAGGCACGGGAAATGATTATGTNNGCTCTGTGCCCAGCCTTTCTAATCCCGTGGTTTTATTAAGAGGCATCTATGGTAGTGATGATCATAATGGGGGCCGGCTGGTTATTGGCAATTTTGGTACTGCCTCAGTTCCGGATTATAAACTGCTGTATTCCGTTGGGGATAGAGGTGCAAACCAGTTTGGCAATGCTTGCGACTCTATCGAATCGCAGTACACACCTACCGCTGCGCAAATGGCGGCAAATGATTTTCATCGGTACAATGGGAAAATTCTTCGTTTAAATCTGGATGGTTCCATTCCTGCGGATAATCCTGTCATCAACGGGGTTCGTTCACATATTTATTCTTACGGGCACCGTAACCCGCAAGGTTTAGCTTTTGAAAAAGACGATGCGGGCACTTTGATTCCTAATGGAAGGCTTTACCAATCTGAACAAGGCCCCGCTACTAATGATGAGGTAAATATTATTACTTCAGGAATGAATTATGGATGGCCCAGGGTAGCTGGCAAAAAAGATAACGGCTGGTACAAATATTACAAGTGGGAGGGCACAGGCGCTTGCAGTTCTTATCCAGGTGAATGCTCTGTAAATCAAACCACGCTTGGCTTGCCGGAAAACAGTTTTAGTGGTACTAATTACCAGGATCCTATTTTTGATCTCTATCCCGGCACACCCCCCGGTGGCAGCAATTGTAACTCACTTACGAATCCCACACTGGCACCTTCCAGTATTGCATTGTATGCGTTCAGTAACCGTATACCAGGATGGAAAAATTCTTTGCTCATTACCACACTCAAGACAAGCGCTGTGTATCGCCTTAAACTTACTTCTGCCGGAGACGCAGCACTTCCAGTGCTTGATTCTGTAATCCCTTACTTTCATGATCAAACAGCGCTCAATCGTTATCGTGATATTGCCCTAAGTGCCGATGGCTTATCTATCTTTTTGCTCACAGATAGCGTGGGTTCTACTTCAGGGCCTACAGCCGGTCAAAATGGTGGTATTACAGACAGAGGCTGCATTCTCGAATACCGCTACACAGGTGCACTCCTGGCCATAGGTGATGACCCTGGTACGCCGGCCAATGCCCGCACAGAAGTTAAAGTATTTCCAAACCCGGTAACAACTAGCCTGTTGGTTCAAATAGCAAGAAATGTGAGCAAGCCGATTAGTTATGCATTGTATGATTTGCAGGGAAACAAAGTGGCAGCAGGCAATACATTGCAAAGCAATTTTAGTATTGCAGTAGGCAAATTATCCAGGGCTGTGTATATTCTAAAGTTATACAGCGGCCATGATATTAATATTCTTACGCAGAAAGTTGTAGTGCAATAACAAAAAAAGCCTCCGACTTTCGAGGGAGGCTTTCGGATAAATTTATCTTTTTAGATATTACCAACCATCTTGGCAGGTACTACCCATTGATCAAATTCCTGTGGGGTAACGTAACCAAGTTTTACCGCCATTTCTTTTAAAGTGGTACCTTCCTTATGGGCTTTTTGTGCAATTTCTGCAGCTTTGTAATATCCAATTTTGGTATTGAGGGCTGTTACTAACATGAGGGAGTTGTCTACGTGCTTTTTAATATTCTCCCTGATAGGTTCAATACCAATAGCGCATTTATCATTGAAAGAAACGCAACCATCGCCGATGAGCCTGGCGCTATGGAGGAAATTATAAATCATCACTGGCTTAAATACATTCAATTCAAAATGTCCGTTGCTACCGCCGATGCTGATGGCCACATCATTTCCGATAACTTGTGCGCCGATCATGGTAAGAGCTTCACACTGGGTAGGATTTACTTTACCTGGCATGATAGAAGAGCCGGGCTCATTGTCTGGAATAAATAATTCACCAATGCCACTTCTTGGTCCGGAGGAAAGCATGCGCACATCATTGGCAATTTTCATCAAGCTTACCGCTACGGTTTTCAAAGCACCATGCGCTTCCACAATTGCATCATGTGCGGCAAGTGATTCAAATTTATTTTCCGCGGTTTTAAAAGGCAGCTTCGTGAGTTTAGCAATATGCTTTGCCACTTTTACATCATAGTTTGGCGGTGTGTTAATGCCTGTGCCTACTGCGGTGCCACCGAGAGCGAGCTCGCTTAAATGTGCTAAGGTATTTTTTATCGCCCGCAAGCCATGATCAAGTTGAGATACATAGCCGCTAAATTCCTGGCCAAGGGTGAGCGGTGTAGCATCCATGAAATGCGTACGGCCAATCTTTACCACTTTCTTAAAAGCCTTTGATTTTTTTTCCAGTGTATTACGCAGTTTAGTAATGCCAGGGATGGTATTTTCCATCAGGATTTTGTAAGCCGCAATGTGCATCGCTGTGGGAAAAGTATCATTACTACTCTGGCTTTTATTAACATCATCATTTGGATGCAGGTATTTTGTTTTGTCAGAAAGTTTACCGCCGTTGAGCACATGCCCCCTGTAAGCAATCACTTCATTCACATTCATATTGCTTTGTGTGCCGCTGCCCGTTTGCCACACTACCAATGGAAAATATTCATCCAATTTGCCGTCTAAGATTTCTTTACTCACTTTACCAATGAGATCTGCTTTCTTCTTTGTGAGTACACCTGCTTCATTGTTTGTGATGGCTGCTGCATGTTTTAAATACGCAAATGCCCTGATGATTTCTTTGGGCATACGATTAATGTCTTCCGCAATTTTGAAATTATCGATACTGCGTTGCGTTTGGGCGCCATAATAAGCATCTATGGGCACTTTCACTTCGCCCATAGTATCTTTTTCAATTCTGTATTGCATAACTATATTTTTTTTCAGTCGCAAAGATAGCTCAAACCTCGGCTGCTATTGTGTTTTGAAATGCATCCTGATGAGGATCATTATTTAGGGAGGCACGTAAGACTGCCGTCATTTCTTTTTCCGGTAATAGTCATAGAAAAGGAAATCGCCCATTTATAAATGCTGGCACAGCAGCGATTTATTTGCCGGTAAAGATGGNNGTATCAAAGCATTCTCCAAAGCTGGCTACTTCTTTTTGAAAACCAGCCAGCAAGCTTTCAGGGTGCATTGCAGTATTGATGCATTCAATCACTTTGCTAATGGCGATTGGAGCCTTTGAATGAATGGACTGCAGAATTTCTTTTGCCGTAGGCAGCAATTGCTCCGGAGTGGTTACCTGGTTTACGAGGCCAATTCTGTAAGCCTCTTCTGCGTTCACCATTGCACCAGTCATCTGCATTTGCATACTGTGGCCTTTGCCCACAATCTGCGTGAGCCGTTGTGTGCCCCCATATCCGGGAATTAAACCGAGGTTCACTTCTGGCTGCCCGAATTTTGCATTATTACTGCAGATTCTAAAATGGCAGGCCATAGCAAGCTCGCAACCACCGCCTAAGGCAAAACCGTTTACAGCAGCTATAACTGGCTTGGCAGAATTCTCAATTTTAAAAAATACATCCTGGCCACGTTGCGCCAGTTGCATGGCTTGTGATTTACTCAAGCTATTAAACTCGGTAATATCTGCGCCAGCTACAAAAGCCTTCTCGCCTGCACCTGTAATAATCACCGTTTTAATATTTTCATTGCTTGCAATTTCATCCATCACGTTATCCAAATCAGTAAATACGTCCTTGTTCAACGCATTCATTTTTTCAGGACGGTTGATGGTTACGATCAGCGTTGATTGTTCAAGTGTAGTAGCAAGTGTAGAATAATTCATAACAATTAATTAAGCTAACTCAGGTTTAAAAATAGAAATATATTTTTACTGCAACGTTGATATCAGGTGTTCTAATCCCAGGCTTTACTGCGAAAAGCAGTCTGAGGCTTTTCAGATTATGTTGCAGCATTAAAAACTTCGAGTGCATGTTCAATACGACGCACCGTTTCGGGCAAACCAAGTAACTCCGCTATTTCAAAAACGGCAGGACCAAATTTAGCGCCAACCAGCATGATGCGAAATGGCAATTGTAGTTCGCCGGGCTTGATATTTTCGGAAGTGGCCAATGTTTTAAAAGTATCTTCAATTGCAGCCAGATTCCAGGCAGGTAAATCATGAAGTTTCTCCACAAACCTGGTAAAAAAATCACTTTTTGCTGCAGACCATTTCGGTTGCACTGCAGCTACATCCAGCGTAACTGGCGCCAGGAAAAAATAACCTGCCTGGGTTTCAAAATCGGTGATCAAAGTGCAACGGTCTTTCACAAGTTCAATTACCGCAAGCAACCTTTGCTCATCATCAATAGGAATGCTGTGCTGCGCAAAAATATTCTTTACGTCTTCAAGCAATCTTGTTGCAGGCAATTTCTTAATCCACTCCTGGTTGAACCATTTGGCCTTTTCATAATCGAATTTTGCACCGGCTTTGTGCACTCTTTCCAGGGAGAAATGAGTAATCAATTCCTCCAGCGAAAAAATTTCCTGTTCGGTGCCATCGTTCCATCCCAGTACAGCCAGGAGATTGATAAATGCTTCGGGTAAAAATCCTTTCTCTTTAAATCCTTCTGTAAACTCATTGCTGCGTGGATCTGTCCAATTCATTGCAAAAACCGGGAAACCGTATTTGGCACCATCTCTTTTGCTCAATTTACCACTTGGGCCTAAAATGAGCGGAAGGTGCGCCCACTTCGGCATTTGATGCAGGCCAAAGAGATGTTTCCAAAGCAGCACATGCAAGGGAGCACTACTCAGCCATTCTTCACCACGAAATGCATGCGTGATTTTCATTAAAAAATCATCTACTACTACGGCCAGGTGGTAAGTGGGCATGCCATCTGCTTTCAGCAGTACTTTATCATCAAGGAGTGCAGCGTCGAAACTTACTTCTCCATGAATCATGTCTGTAAAACTGATCGTTTCGTTTTCGGGCATTTTAAAGCGAATCACACGGGGCGTTTCCTGGGCTAATAACGCTACGACTTCTTCTGCCGGTAAGGCAAGAGAGTTGCGCATCTTCATTCGGATAGGGCCACCATATTGCGGTGNNTTTAAGATCATGGCGCATTTGTTCGAGCTCCTGAGGCGTATCAAAAGCGTAATAAGCATGGCCTTTTTCTATAAGTTCTTCGGCATATTTACGGTAAGCAGGCTTGCGTTCACTCTGCCTGTAAGGCGCAAAGAGGCCACCATGCACAGGGCTCTCATCCGGCAGCAGGCCACACCAGGCAAGGCAATTAAATATATACTCTTCTGCGCCCCATACAAATCTTGTTTGGTCTGTATCTTCAATGCGCACGATAAACTTGCCATTGTGTTTCTTTGCAAACAAATAATTGTAAAGAACGGTGCGCACACCGCCTAAATGCAATCCTCCCGTGGGGCTGGGCGCAAATCGGACTCTTACCTGGTCTTCATTCATATCCATAATTTTCCGTGCACAAAGATAAGCCCCATTAAAGCATGCCTGCGCAAAAATGCCGCTGCGTTGGGGCAGCGGCATAAAAAATGAAAAAGAAGAGAGATTTTATGGTAAGAGAATGGTTCTTGGGGCGTGCCCATTCACGGAGATTTGCGCTACCCGATCGCATTCGCCGTCGCCATAATCAAGTATAGCAAAATGATGCTGGCCTTCAAACCGAATGCGGCCTTTATCTATATTGGCACAGCTATATTTTTTTTGTAGTGGTTGTGTAATGGTAACCGTGCGCTCATTATTTTCGGCATTGGTAATACTACCATTTCCTGTAATGGAAATGATATCATCAAATAAGTTGAATGGCGTGTTTAATCCGGCGGTTTGCACTACATCTCTAATGGAATGATGCAGCCAGAAAAGACCGTTGGGAGCGATAAGTTTTCCTTGCGCAATTTTATACTGCCAGCTTTTGCCGTTTACCGGGCTGGTATTGGTAAATGTATGTGTACCTTCCCACTTGAAGCCATTTACAAAATAGTTTTCAAACGTCATGATAGCAGTACTTCCGCTATGCCTCAATGAATCTGAGATTACAATGCGAATGATTCCGCTGCGATGAATATTGTGCGCATTAGTGCAGGTAGAATCGAACAGGATCTGAATTGTTTTAGGAAATCCGGTTTGCGGGGTGACTGTTACCGTAGCACATTGTAAAAAATTATGTGTTTGCACTGGTGCAAAGTTTCCAAGCAGGTTATTATCTTCCGCCGCTTCCATCAAAACTTCGTTAGCATCCTGTGCCATGAAATCGATGGTAGCCTGGTTGCTACTGAGTTCAACTGTTGTCTCTATAGTGGCTTCAGAATCGGTTGTTTCATCTTTTTTGCAGGAGCTGAGCAAACTAACGCTTCCCAGCACAGCGAAAATGAAAAGGTTTGTGAGTTTCATATTTTATAATTTTGTTTTGTTAAACTGAGACGACGCTTGTGTTCTGTGGTTTAATGTTGTAAAAAAAATGTTATGATGTATTTTATCAAGACACCCAATTGGTTAAAAAGAATCTTGCCTGGCAGACTATGGGAGATGCAGGGCAAGGAGAAAGTGATCTATCTGAGTTTTGATGATGGACCTCATCCGGAGATTACGCCTTTTGTGCTGGATGAATTGAAAAAATATAATGCTTTCGCCACATTTTTTTGCATTGGTAAAAATGTAGCAGCTTATCCCGAAGTTTACCAGCGCATTTTGGCTGAAGGGCACGCTGTGGGTAATCATACGCACAATCACCCGAACGCTGCTAAAACAAAAGATGCTCTTTACCTGCAAGACGTGCTTTTGGCAAAACAATTTATAGACAGTGCTTTGTTTAGACCACCTTATGGCCGCATTTCAAATTTTTTGGTAAATCAACTCCAGGGCTCTCTCTATAAATTGACTACAGTAATGTGGACAGTGTTGAGTGCCGACTTTGATACCAAAATAGCCCCGCAACGTTGCCTGGAAAATGTGATTTTAAATGCAAGGGAAGGGAGTATCGTGGTATTTCACGATAGTGAAAAAGCAAAGTTAAACATGCAGTTTGCTCTTTCCGGTACGCTCAAATTTTTTAGGGAGAAAGATTTTTCATTTAGAAGAATTTCCTTGCCTTAGCTAAAAAAAAGTGGGCCTGGGTAGAAACCCTGGCCCGTTTTTAATCCGTACCCTATGAAAACTGTCGCCAAGGTACATCTAAGAATTTTATAACGCAAAATTTTTTTACATTTTTTTTAGGCTTTCAAAAAGCAGTTTTTAAATCATTATTCCTTTATAATTTTCAGAATGATTGACACACATTGCCACTTGTACAGTGAAGAGTTTGCCGCAGATATTGACCAGGTTATAGAGCGGGCTCAAAATAGTGGGGTCCAGAATTTTTACATGCCAGCAATTGATAGTAGTACACATGACGGCATGATGGCACTTGCGCTCAAGTATTCAGGTACTTGCCTGCCCATGATAGGGCTTCATCCCTGCCACGTAAAGGAAGATTTTGAAAAGGAAATAGACATGGTAAAGGCATATTTAAGTAAAGAGAAATTCTGGGCTATTGGTGAAACGGGTCTCGACTTTCATTGGGATACTCAGTATGTGGTGCAGCAATATGAAAGCCTGCACATTCATGCTGCCCTCGCTCTTGAGTATAAACTTCCACTGGTATTACACACCAGGGCGGCTATGCAGGAAACAATTGATGTGGTAAAGGAGTACGCCAGCTCGGGCCTTACAGGAATTTTTCATTGTTTTGGCGGATCCCTGCAAGAGGCAAACCAAATTACCGCCCTGGGTTTTAAATTGGGTATTGGGGGAGTGGTTACCTATAAAAAGGCTGGACTGGCAGAAGTGCTGGCAGATGTAGATCTCCGTGATATTGTATTGGAGACGGATGCGCCTTACCTAAGCCCGGTTCCTTTCAGGGGCAAGAGAAATGAAAGCAGTTATATGATCCATATTGCTCAAAAGCTGGCGGAAGTAAAAAATATAACCGTAGAAGAAGTGCAGGAGATTACAAGCAACAATGCCAGGACAATTTTTAAAAATCCGGCAAAATAAAGAAGCGGAGACGAAGGGATTCGAACCCTTGATACAGTTTCCCGTATACACACTTTCCAGGCGTGCTCCTTCAACCACTCGGACACGTCTCCATTGTATTATTTCAAATAACCCGGTTTCGGGGATGCAAATGTAAGGGCTATTACTGGCTTATTAAAATCAATCCAGCAGCTTTTCCATTTGGGTACTGCGGGAACCTTTAATAAGCATTTGGACATTCGTAAACTGCTGCTCCTTTAGCCACTGCTTTGCTTCAGCTACGTAATTAAAATGCAGGTAATGCTTAGGTAAGTTTTGAAATGCTTCGCCCACCAGCACTACATGGACCCATTTGAATTTCATGAGCAGTTCTACGATTTGGTGATGTTCATGCGCCGTAAATTCTCCTAGTTCCATCATCGCACCCAGCATTACCACTTTATTCTCTCCCTGCATATTGGCAAAATTTTCAATAGCTAGTTTCATGCTTGAAGGATTGGCGTTGTATGCATCCAGGATAATTTCGTTTCCATCTTTTTGTACGAGCTGGGAGCGGCTGTTCGTGGGCATATAAGCTTCCAGTGCCTCCTTAATATCAGAATCGCTCACGCCAAAAGTTTTTCCAATGCAAACAGCCGTTAGAATATTATTGAGGTTGTAAGCGCCTACCAGATTTGTCTTGATCGATGGAATATGAGCGCCCTTCAAAATCGTTACTTCTACAAAATGGCTGTCATCGATCACTTTTCCGATAAAGTCTCCTTCCTGTTCTCCAAATTTGATGACTTGCGAAATTCCTGCACTCATTTCGCTCAGGTAGATAAGATCCGTATTAATGAAGGCAGTGCCCTTGTGCTGCTTTAGAAAATCAAATAACTCTCCTTTGCCTTTACGCACGCCGGCTTCGCCACCAAATCCTTCCAGGTGTGCTTTTCCGCAATTCGTGATTACACCATGGGTAGGCAATGTGTATCTGCAATAACCTGCAATTTCTTGTTGATGATTAGCGCCCATTTCAATGATGGCAATTTCTGCATCAGGCGCTACGCTGAGTATGGTGAGGGGTATGCCAATATGGTTGTTAAAATTTCCCACGGTTGTATAGGTGCGAAAAGTAGTTTTTAATACGGCGGTTACCAGCTCCTTGGTGGTGGTTTTTCCATTGCTGCCGGTTATGGCTATAAATGGAATTGTAAACTGCATTCGATGATGCAAGGCAAGTTGTTGCAATGCCAGCAAGGAATCTGCAACCTGGATGACATTATCATTGGGCTCGCCACAAAGCTCATCGCATACAACATAGGCTGCGCCTTTTTCCAGCGCTTGCACCGCAAATTCGTTCCCATTAAAATTTGGTCCCTTCA
>DGQO01000039.1:13762-15820 GCA_002400445.1 Chitinophagaceae bacterium UBA4412 | reverse complement strand
TTAAACCCAGGACCTTCCGGCGGACCAAGGTAAGTTTGAGCACAACGGAAACCTACAGTACTTGCGCCCTGGTCTTCATCCATAAAGCGTCTGGCACCTGGTGAAAGCCAATAAGCTCTGTCGTTCCAGCTACCACCTTTAATCACCCTTGATTTATCACTGATAAGCGAAGTAACGCCGTAGCCATAAAATACATGGCTTGCAGAATCACCATCGAGGTAGTCGATCACGTTATTCTTTTGATAGTTATAACGATTCTTTACTTCTTCGTCAGAAATATCAGTCTTCTTGAGGCGTCCCATGCTATCTCTCTCATACTCGCCTGCACTATTCTTATAGTATTTCTGGAATTTATTCCCACGGAAGTAGTTGAAATCCTGCGCATCGAGGGAAGTCATCGGGCGATAGACGTCACCAACCCACTCACTCACGTTTCCACTCATGTTATATAAACCAAAAGCATTTGGGTAGAAAGATTTTACATTACCAGGGATTGCAGCACGGTCGTTCAAACCACCGGCAATACCCATATTGTCTCCATTACCTCTTTTAAAGTTAGCGAGGAATTTTCCCTGCCAGCTACCATGGCGGTTGTCTCTCAAACCATTTGGATTCTTGCTCCAGCTATAAATTTGTTGGTTGGACTGCAATTCTTCTCCAGATTTACTTTCTTTCTTGCGGGGATTTGGGTTTTGATCCAACAAGCCATAGGCTGCATATTCCCACTCAGCTTCTGTTGGCAGGCGATAGCCCATGTTCAGGATACCATCTTCCATCCGCACGGTAGAACGAGGTTTGCCATTTACATCTTTAATATCAGATTTTTTAGGCTTTGATCTTCCCTGTATCATGTCTGGGTTCATCAGGTAAGTTTCCGTATTAAACGATCCATCCGCACCCGCACCTTTCATTTCACGCTTTGCAGCATCTTTTTTAAGGTAGCCGGTTTTCATCAGGTTAAGTTCATTTACCCTGTCTGTTCTCCAAATACAGAAATCGTGTGCCTGCTGCCAGCTTACACCCACTACGGGGTAGTAATTATAAGAAGGATAGCGGAAATAGTACTCCACGTAAGGCTCATTATAAGCCAGTTCTTCTCTCCATACCAGGGTATCGGGCAGTGCCTTATATATAATATTGGTATCTCCGCTGAAAGTATTTTCCAGCCAATACAAATATTCACGGTAGTGAACGTTAGCCACTTCCGTCTCATCTATAAAGAAAGAAGGAACTGTAACACGGCGTGGTACATTATTCCAGTCGCCCATTACGTCTTCATCTTTGGCTCCCATTACAAACGAACCACCTTGTACGAATACAAGGCCTGGACCTGCTTTGGGGTATTTTACTTTAGCCACATGGAAATTACCCATGTTTTTATCGTCATAGTTCCATCCTGTTACGTCAGACTTGGATTTTTTCTTCCCGAAGATGCTACCATTTTTACAGGCGCTCAAGGAGAGTGTAGCCATCGCTACAAGTAATAAATTTCTTCCAGAAATTAATTTTTGCATGTGCATTCGTTTACGAAATGATTTAACGAAAGGTTCTCTTTAATATTGCATTGGGGTTGTGTGCAGATACTGCCGTGCGAATATAACACTTTAGGTACAACGGCCTGTTTGGGGCACCGTGAAAATTGGACTTTTTATGAATTTTTTCTTAAACCTCCTTTGATAGGGGTAAAAAACTAACCCTGTGATAATCATAAAATATTTTTTTTGTTCCAACGTTTCTTTCACATATTTGCAAACGATTGGTTTTAGCGAGCTAAAATCTTCCTGCTATTCTTATTTTAGATATCTTTAGAAAACTTTTTTCTGAGTTATTTTAACAAGAAATTATAATTTAGCTTACAAAGAGAAATTATTCTATTTTTATAACAGTAATAAAACCTTTAAATAATCGCTTATAGAGGTAAGTCTACCTAACCAAGACAACAAAACGCATGAAAAAAACAACTTTGAAATTAGCTGCCTTAGTGATGTTCGTGGCAGGCGTATCTCCCAGTGCCTCGGCTCAATCTACCGTAAATGATATCAGCGTGGTTACTACAGC
>DGQO01000039.1:0-13753 GCA_002400445.1 Chitinophagaceae bacterium UBA4412 | reverse complement strand
ATACGCCTTGGTTAACCGACCTTGGATTGAACGATGTGTACCTGGCTTCATTGCAAGGGTATCACAAACTTGATGAAATGCAGGCTATCAGCATCGGACTTCGTTATTTTAGCCTTGGTAGCATTCAGTTTACAGATGCTAATGGCAATCAATTAAATAATTTCCGTCCACGGGAATATACTGTAGAAGCTGGCTACTCACGCAAGCTTGGCGACAAGTCTGGGCTTGGTATCGGCCTTCGCTATATCAGCTCTGACCTTGCCGGTGGAACCGTAAATGGTATTTCTTATAAAAAAGGAACTTCTGTAGCAGGTGATCTTCATTATTTCCACAATGGTCTTAAAGACAATGGTAGTGGCTTTAACTGGGGTGCTACTTTAACCAACCTGGGTGGTAAGATCTCTTACACGGAAGACCAAACGCAAAAAGATTTCATCCCTGCTAACCTAGGCATAGGTGGTGCGTACACTAAAGTATTTGATGCTGACAACAAGATCACTTTTGCAGCAGACCTCAATAAGCTTTTAGTTCCTACGCCGCCATCAGTTTCTGATAGTGCTGGCCTTGCAAACTATCGTACAGAAGGTGTTGTGAGCAGCTGGTTCAAATCTTTTGGCGATGCTCCAGACGGTGGTAGCGAAGAGTTGAGAGAGATCACTGCTTCAGTAGGTGCAGAATACTGGTACAAAGATCAGTTTGCAATGCGTGCAGGATATTTCTACGAAAGCCCGCAGAAAGGAAATCGTAAGTATTTCACTGTAGGTGCAGGTTTGATGTACAATATGTTTGGTTTGAATTTCTCTTACCTGTTACCTTCTGGTACTGGTATCAACCGCAATCCACTTTCAAACACACTTCGTTTTTCTCTTTCTTTCAACCTGGATAACAACAAATAAATCATAGTTGAAGTTTTTAAAAGGCGTTCCAACCAGGAACGCTTTTTTTTTACCCCGTTTTACGGAACTTCGGCCAAAAGAAGCCCATGCAGATTAGAATTGGTACCGGTATTGACTTCCATCAGTTTGCTGAAGGACGGAAATTTTTTCTTGGTGGGGTAGAAATCCCTTTTCATAAAGGATGTATTGGCCACAGCGATGCAGACGTGTTGCTACACGCTATTTCCGATGCCTTGCTGGGCGCCCTGGCACTTGGAGATATCGGCAAGCACTTTCCAAATACTGATCCTAAGTACAAGGATATTGATAGCAAAATTTTATTGCGGGAGAGTTATGCCCTGGTACAGGAAAAGCAATACAGCGTAATCAATGTGGATGCTACAGTATGTCTTGAAGAGCCTAAAATTGCCCGCTTTGTGCCCCAAATGCGGGAGGCCATAGCTGCTATTTTGAATGTATTACCTTCTGATATTTCCATCAAAGCAACTACAACAGAAACGATGGGTTTTGCCGGAAGAGGCGAGGGCTTGTTTGCGCAGGCTTCTGTGCTCATTATGCAAGATGTTAATTAGTTTGATGCGCACCTTGCTTCTGCTGTAATTCTTCTGCATGGAATTATCTTTACCTTGGCCAACTGTGCCAATTTTTAAATTATTTTTAATGGAAGCGAAAGTGCAACTTAATATCATCAATCAATCTGAACATCCTTTGCCAGCCTATGCTACAGCTGGTTCTTCCGGGATGGATATACGGGCTAACAACGAAACGAATTTGGTACTTCAACCTCTTGAACGGGCGCTTGTGCCCACAGGAATTTTTATGGAAATTCCACAGGGTTATGAAGTACAGGTGCGCCCCCGAAGTGGCCTTGCAGTGAAAAAAGGCTTAACCTGCTTAAATACCCCGGGAACAATTGACAGCGACTATCGTGGAGAGATAAAAGTACTCCTGATAAACCTGAGCGGGGAACCGCAGGAAATTACAGCCGGCGAAAGAATTGCGCAACTCGTTGTGGTAAAAGTGGAAATAGCTACTCTTAGATTAGTAGAACAATTAAATGAAACAGAAAGATCAGCGGGAGGTTTTGGGCATACCGGATCACATTAAATAAAAAACATGAGGATAATTTTTGCATTGATGCTGCTTTGCTTGGTATATATCATGACAGGATGTAAGGCCGCTAAAACGATTAACAAAGTAATTGCTCCAAAGGATACAACTACGCTTGTAACTATACCTGTAAGTGTAGATGATTCCATTAAGTTCGTTGATGAATCAAGAGCTTTGATGCAAAAAAATGAAATTGCTTTTAAGACTTTTTCTGCAAAAATTAAACTGGATATTGAAGACTCCCGGGGTAAGCAGCCCGATATCGTAGCTACCCTGCGCATGATAAAAGACAGTGCAATCTGGCTTTCCCTGAATGCCACTTTTTTAAACATTGAAGTGTATCGTGCACTCATCACCAGGGATAGTGTAATCCTCATGAATAAACAGGATAAAGAAGTACAATACCGCACACTAGATTATTTACAGGAAGTAACCCAGATACCTTTTGATTTTAAAACTATGCAGAACATGCTCATTGGCAATCCTGTTTTCTTCGATAGTGCCAGTGCTTCTTTTAAAACAGATGATAAATCCGTTATGGCTACTTCGGTAGGCGCATCTTTTAAAACATTAGTCACACTCGCTTTAAGTAGTGGGCTGATGCAGTACATTAAATTAGACGACGTAGATATTTCCAGGAACAGGACTGCCAGTATGAGTTATGATGATTATGTAGCCAATGCCGATAGAATGTTTTCAACAAGGCGCCAGATTACCATTTCAGAGAAAAATAAGTTGGAGATTAAAATGAATTTTAAACAGTTTGAGTTTAACAAAGAATTATCAGTGAACTTTTCTGTGCCCAAAAATTATAAGAAGAAATAATTCCTACATTTAACCGAAAGGCTTTGCTACATGCCTGCCCATTTATTACAACCCTTTAAAACCGTTGCGATGAGGTTTTTAATTTTCATTTTACTTTTTTGTTTCTCAGTTGCTTCACAGGCGCAGACCAGAGAAGAACTCGAAAGACAACGACTACAATTAAAAAAGGAAATTGAAGAAACAGAGAAATTGCTTAACAGCAATAAGGTTGCAACAAAAGAGAGCCTCACCCAATGGAGACTGATATCGAATAAAGTTGCACTGCAGGATAAAGTGATCGATAATATCAACAAAGACTTGCGCATTCTTGACAATAATATCTACACTATTCAAAAAGATATTAATCATTATAACCGCATTTTGGATACACTCAAAGCAGAATATGCAAAAGGGATGGTCTATGCATATAAAAATCGTAGCAACTACCAGTTCCTCAATTTTATTTTTTCTGCTTCCAGTTTTAATGACGCCATTAAACGAATTACTTACCTGAAAAGTTATCGCAATTACCAGGAAGTGCAAGGCGAAAATATTTTACGTACCCAGGCTTTGCGTCAAAAAAGAATAGAAGATTTAGGTGGAAGCAAAAAAATGAAAAGCACTACCCTTCAAAACCAGAGCAAAGAGTTAAAGGTGCTTGAAGTGCAGAAAATAGAAAAGGATAGGGTGCTGAATGAATTAAAAAAGCAAGGTAAAACGTTGAATAACCAGATAGCGGCAAAAAAGAAGCAGATGCAAAAAGTGAGCAATGCCATTGCCGCTGCTATTAGAAAAGCACAAGAAGAAGCCCGTAGAGAGGCATTGGCAAAAGCTGCAGCGGAAGAGAAGCGCCGCAAAGAAGCAGAGAAAGCAAATACTGCTACGGCGGCTACAGCACCCTCAAAGCCATCTGGCACTAACAATGGATCCGTAGGAACGATAAAAACGGCAACAGGAAGCAGCGTCCTGCTCAATGCAGAAAACATCGCCTTAAACAATCGCTTCGAGCAAAACAGGGGTACATTGCCCTGGCCAGTAGATAAAGGTTATGTGATGATGCACTACGGCAATAATAAACTGCCCAGCGGCAGCGATATTGTTATCAGCAACATCACCATCTCTACAGAAATTGGAACGCCGGTGAAATCTGTTTTTGCGGGAGAAGTTTCAAACGTGCTTACCATCGACGATATGGAAGTGGTCATTATTCAACACGGAAAATATTTTACTACTTACAGCAATTTATCAGGTGTATCTGTAAAGAAGGGGCAGGAGGTTTCTACGGGACAAACCATCGGGCGTGCTGCAGCAAATCTAGAAGGCATCGGCGCAGTGGATTTCTTCATGAGTGATGAAAAAAGTAATTTCGATCCTGAACGCTGGCTGCGCAGAAAATAAAAATCACACCAGGCGCTGATAAAGTGCTTCGTATATCGGCAGGATAATACCTAAGTCAAATTTCCGGGCTTGCTCAAGTGCATTTGCTTTAAAGGTTTTGAGCGTTTCATCATCTTTTAAAATACTGATTGCGTTTTTTGCCATGCTGTTCACATCGCCGATGTCGCTCATGTAGCCACTATATCCATCTATATTAATTTCGGGCAAGCCTCCAGCATTTGTAGAAATCACCGGCACTTCTGCAGCCATGGCTTCAAGAGCGGCAAGGCCAAAACTTTCATATTCGCTGGGGAGTACAAAAAGATCTGCAATAGGAAGGATATCTTCCATCTGCTCCTGCTTTCCCAAAAATTTAATCTCCGGCCCACATTGGCAGTCTCTTGATTGTTGTTCAAGCGCCACACGCTCCGGTCCATCACCGATGAGCAATAATTTTGATGGAATGGTTTTGTTTAAAATCAAAAACATCTGTAGCACATCGTCCACCCTTTTCACTTTTCTAAAGTTTGATGCGTGCACAATGATCCGCTCTCCATTAGGAGCAATTAGTTTTTTAAAAGCATCTACGGGCTTTTTATTAAAACGGGACACATCCACAAAATTGTGGATCACTTCAATGGGTTTAGTGATAGAAAAATTTGCATAAGTTTCTTCTCTCAGGTTGTAAGAAACTGCTGTGAGTACATCACTTTCTTCCATACTAAAAGTTACTACCGGGCGATAGGTTTTATCTCTTCCCACCAGCGTGATATCTGTACCATGCAGCGTAGTAATTACCGGTATCCTTTTGTTCTGTTTAGCCAGGATCTGTTTGGCCATATAGGCTGCTGCTGCGTGTGGAATAGCATAATGCACATGCAACACATCAATATCATAGTTGAGCACCACATCTACCATTGTGCTGGCAAGCGCCGTCTCATAAGGTGGATAATCAAACAGAGGATAGGTGGGTACACTTACTTCATGGTAAAATATATTTGCATGAAACCCAGAAAGCCTCACGGGTTGCTGGTAAGTAATGAAGTGAATATTATGGCCGTTATCTGCCAAAGCCTTTCCCAATTCAGTAGCAAGTACGCCACTTCCGCCAAAAGTAGGGTAGCACACGATGGCTATATTCATATACGATGTTTACATTTTAAAGAAAGGATGCAAGTTACCAAACCAATGCTTACTATTTTTGCCTAAAGTGATTGGAGGTAAATGGCTAAGTTTGTTTGTTATATTTTTTNNNATTGCGGATGAAATTTTGGTAAACGGCCAGGCGTATGAAAACCTGCGCTATCTCACCAAAAAAATCGGGCCAAGGCTTAGCGGCTCTATTGGCGCACAAAAAGCCGTAGAAGCTACAGCAGCAATGCTCAAAGATGCGGGGGCAGATACGGTTTATCTCCAGCCGTGTATGGTTCCACATTGGGTGCGGGGCGCCCGGGAAGAAGGGGCTGTGCAGTATGCAGCGGGTAAATCTTACAGGCTCTCTTTGTTGGCTTTAGGCAATAGTGTGGGTACGCCCAAAGCGGGTGTTAAGGCTAAACTGGTAGAAGTGAAAAGTATGCAGGAATTGCATGCGCTTGGAGATAAGGTGAAAGGTAAAATTGTATTCTTTAATATTCCGATGAATCCCAAATACATCCGCACGGGTACTGCCTATGGCGAGGCTGGCATCGGACGCAGGGCGGGCCCAGCACAGGCGGCAAAATATGGCGCAGTGGCTGTGGTAGTACGTACGCTGGGGAGCAATATTGATAGCTTTCCTCATACGGGTGTTACCCAATACAATGATTCATTTCCAAAGATTCCGGCGGTAGCTATCAGTACGGTTAA
The DNA here is from genome assembly GCA_002400445.1 of Chitinophagaceae bacterium UBA4412. Lineage (GTDB taxonomy): Bacteria > Bacteroidota > Bacteroidia > Chitinophagales > Chitinophagaceae > Ferruginibacter. The sequence continues at coordinate 7,721 of DGQO01000039.1, read as the reverse complement.
TGCAGAGTGGTTAAGTGCCCGGTTAAAAACCGGGGATGTATCTTCTCTTTATTTTAAAACCAATTGCCAGATGCTGGCCGATGTGCAATCATATAATGTGATTGGTGAAATGCGTGGCAGCCAGTTTCCTGAAGAAATTATAACAGTAGGCGGCCATCTCGATAGTTGGGATATATGCGAAGGGGCACAAGACGATGGCGCAGGTTGTGTGCAAAGCATTGAAGTAATAAATACATTACGGGTTCTTGGCCTCAGGCCAAAGCGAACAGTGAGGGCAGTAATGTTTATGAATGAAGAAAACGGTGCACGTGGTGCGCAGGCTTATCTTGATGCAGCAAGAGAAAAAAAGGAGCATCATATTTTTGCCCTGGAAAGTGATGCAGGTGGCTTCACACCCCGGGGTTTTGGACTTGATATGCCCGCAGAAAAAATAGCGAAAATCCAGGGCTGGGCGGTTTTGTTTTATCCGTATGGGGTATACGATTTATCTGCTGGTGGAAGTGGTACAGATGTGGCACCGCTGCGGGCTCTAGGAACTCCGCTGGCTGGTTTAAGCCCGGATAGCCAGCGATATTTTGATATTCATCATGCAACTAATGATGTATTTGAAGCCGTAAGCAAGCGGGAACTCCATCTTGGTGCAGTAAATATGACAGCGATGATTTGGCTGGTGAGTGAGTACGGATTATAAGCAATCAAAAAATTAAAATAGTATGGAACCTTTTGCAACAGTACCCGAAAAACCCAGGAAAAGCGGCTTTAAAAAATTTCTATCCTTTGCCCTGATTATTATTATTGCACTGGGAGCCCTGGGTTTTTGGTGGAAGTATTACTATGTATTTGGCGAAGGGGTAAAATCGGGCGAATTAAATTATGTAGTAAAAAAAGGCAATATTTTTAAAACTTACGAGGGCAAATTAATCCAGTCTGGTTTCAGGTCTAAAGCTGCAGGAAGCATACAATCTTACGAGTTCGAATTTTCTGTTGTAAACGACAGTATTGCAAATATTCTCATGCAAAACAGTGGCAATTATTTTGATTTGCACTACAAAGAATTTAAAGGGACTATTCCATGGCGTGGATTCAGTCCTTTTGTAGTGGATGAGATTATTAAGATGGAGAAGCTTAACCGCTAAAGGATCAGTGAGCGTGTAAAAGGAAGATTGCAGGTTGTTTCGGTAAGGCGGGTGGTTGCTTTTTCCAGTCTTTGATAGCTAATGTTTTAATGCTTTCTTCTGACGAAGTGATATTAACAGCAATGCAAAGTTTTGTATGTGGTTCACAAGTTTTGAGCAAAGTGTCCAACAGTTGTTTATTGCGATAGGGTGTTTCAATAAAAATTTTAGTACTGTTGTTTTTTGCAGATGCTATTTCCAATTCCTTTATTTTTTTGCTGCGATCTCCTGCATCTATAGGCAGGTAACCTACAAACTCAAATTGTTGTCCATTCATACCACTGGCCATCAGTGCAAGTAAGATAGAACTTGGGCCCACCAGGGGAACGATGCGTGCATTGAGTTCCTGTGCAGCCTGCACCAGCACCTGGCCGGGATCTGCCACACCCGGGCAGCCAGACTCGCTGATGATACCAATAATTTTACCTGCCTGTAGTTTTGATTTAAACTGGGCTACTACTTCCGCTTCGGCTTTGTGTATACTAAACCACTCATAGTGATCAATCACAATCTTTTGTTCTACGGCTTTAAAATAGCGTCTTGCCGTTCGTTCGTTTTCTGCAAAGATGATTTCGCATTTCATGATGGCGTCCTTTACATAAGCAGGAAGCACATGCAAAGCATCTTCAGCAATATTGCAGGGTATAAGATAAACGGTGCCCATATTAATTAATAATAACCTGTTTTTTTCTAGCCGTGAGTAAACTGAGCGTAGCGGCTATCACAGCATAGGTAGGCGCCATGATCCAGCCAATAATCGGGACAAAATGAATCATGTAAAATACAATTCCGTTCCCAATGGCCAGGCCCTTGTGACGACCAATGAAATCAATGCTTTGGGAGGCACTAAGCCTGTTTCGTTCGCTGCTGTAATCCAGCATAGAAAAACCAAAATAATAGCATTCAACAAATAATGCAAAGAGTGGCGCAATCCAACCGACGACAGGTACTAACGAAATAATGAGAATAGATAAAAGATATACAGACTGCCAAAGTAAATTCCGCAGCGCAATCCTGGTGGCCCTCATGATGTCTTTGAGTAAATTTCGAAGATTGAAAGGGTATTCTTTACCTTCCATAATACTTTCCGTTTTCTCACTTAGGTAGGCAAATACGGGCGAGCCAATAATGAGGAACAAGTATTTAAATAAGGAGAAATAAAACAAAAGCATCACCAGCCGCAGCATGATTTGTCCCAGTATAAATGCAAAGCTAATCCAGCTATCATGTGTTTGATCCAGCCAGGCTTTCACACCTGTCTTCAGTAAAATATATTCAATAAACGTATTGCTCGACGTCCAGAATAAATACATCCCCGCCAGGAAGAGGAAACAATAAATGAGTCCCGGAATCAAAATCCACTTCCATAACCTGTTTTTTACAATGAACTGGTGGGCATGATGATAGGATTGAATAGAAATGATGATTTCTTTGAGCATGATACTTGAAAATGCCTTACCTGGCGATTATTGGATTAGAAGCTTACAATCGCCCTAAAGATATTAAACTATTTTAAAGCCGGCTACAATATTGCCGTGGCTGCTTCTGCACGATTTTAGTTAAACTTGTGGCACATGAAAAAACTTCCGTTATCTTTTTATCAGCGTAAAAATGTGGTAACTATTGCCCGGGAATTGATTGGGAAAATATTAGTTACCCATTTTAGTAGCCAACTTACCACGGGCCGGATCGTGGAAACAGAAGCGTATGTAGGTTTTTCAGATAAAGCATCGCATGCCTTTAATGGGAAGCGCACTGCCCGCAACGAACATATGTATGCACCCGCGGGCACAGCTTATGTGTACATCTGCTACGGCATTCACCAAATGATGAATGTAGTTACTAATAATGCCGAAATTCCAGACGCTGTTTTGATAAGAGCAGTAGAACCCATTAGCGGAATTCATTTTATGCTGCAGCGCACCGGAAAAGCGAAAGCAGATTTTTCACTCACCCGGGGGCCGGGAAACGTGGCCAAAGCATTTGGAATTCATAAAACACATTCGGGCACTATCCTGCTGAGCGACCAACTTTTTATTGCTGTAGATGATAGTCCATCCAGGAGTGCTATAGAAATTGTATCGGGCCCACGTATAGGCGTGAAGTATGCTGGTGAAGACGCTTTACTGCCTTACCGGTATTTTGTAAAAGGAAATAGGTATGTGAGCGGCGGTTGATGAATTAAGCCTGGAAGACGGAACTGGTTGCTTTTTAGTGTGAGTATCCCGCCAGGAAAAATGAATCAAAACCAGCAGGGTCGCAAAGGAAAATCTCACGCATGCTTAAAACCTTGGGCACGGAATGCCTTTTGATTCTACGGGTCTCTTGATATAAATAAGGGATATTTCGGAACCACCACGGTTACCCGTAGCTGCTTTAAGACTGCTGATGTTTACATCATAGCTTGCTCCAATTCTCAGGCCGGCAAATTCTAATCCTATATAAGGAATTATAGCATCATTTAATCTCACCCAGGATCCCAGGTATACATTTGTAGGGTTTACATTATCATTATTGGCATTAAGCCCAACAGCTGCGCCCAGCGTAGTTTCACTGGCTTTGTTTTGAATCTGGTGGATAATAGAAGTACTCAATGATACCACATCTGATAAGAAAAAAGTACCACCACCATGCACGGTTACCCGCCCGCCAAGAAACCAGTTTTTATCTTTGAAACCCACTTTGGGCCGATTGATATGATACATAGATGCGCCTATATAATAATTGTTCTCCCCATTAGTAGACCCGGAGAATAATACGCCTGCGTTCACATCAAAATAGTTTTGGTTATTGCCATTGGCAAGTACTTCTCTTTTAGAAATATCGGTAAATCCATTTTGAGTGAGCATCGATTCAAAATTAAGGTTGCTCACATCAAGTATCATACTGCTATATGTGCCCTGGAAACCGGCACCAATAGTATTGTATCCATTTTCATCCAATGCTTTATGGTAGGACATAGACACCGAACCATAATTTAACTTCAACTGGCTATTAGCACTTTGATCAGACACGCCGGAGAGGCCCACACCAAACACATCATTTTCTGCAATCTTCGTTTTAAGAATAGGAAAATCAACTGAAGCGCTGGTGGTTACATAAGCCTTGGGAATAGAAGGCCATTGGTCCCGATGATTTGCAGCTAGCCTCCATGTACCATCAAATTTGCCGGTAAATGCAGGATTGAGGGTAAGCGGCGAAGCAAAAAACTGCGAAAAGTGCGGGTCTTGTGCATCAACGCTACCAACTACAATAACCATTGCAGCCATCAGAAGTAATTTTCTCATCATTAGTCTTTTCAGAAATTTAAAGATAAGGAAATGCAGTAAAATGCTAAATGAAAAAAGGATTAGTGATTTTTTCATCATTATACCAGTACAACCAGGGTAGAGACTGAGTCTTTCTGAACTGTAAATACTTTGTAATGTGTCTCCCCTATTTAGCCTTGCATTTTGGGACCAAAGGCAAGATCGCCAGCATCACCAAGGCCGGGTACAATATATCCTTTTGCAGTAAGTTCATCATCAATATCGCCGCACCAGATATTTGCCTGTGGCTCAGCCCGCCGCACATATTCAATGCCCACGGTGCATGCAATGGCACATACGATATGGAGTGATTTGATATCTCCTTCCCTCTTTAAAAATTGAATCGATTTTACCAGCGAAGAGCCGGTGGCCAGCATGGGATCACTTACGATAACCACCCGCCCGTCAAGTTCAGGGCAGCTCATGTATTCCATACTAATTTCAAAACTACCATCTGAATGATGCTTGCGGTAGGCGCTTAGGAAAGCATTATCTGCCCTGTCAAAATAGTTAAGTAAACCATTGTGCATGGGCAGCCCCGCTCTGAGGATGGTAGCAAGTACAGGCTGTTCTTTAATCAATTTTGTTTTAGAGGTGCCAAGCGGCGTATTTACTTCCTGCTCTTCGGCCTGCAGCGTCTTGCTTATTTCATAGCCGATGACCTCTGCAATGCGTTCCAGGTTTCGCCGGAAACGCATACGATCATGCTGAATTTCTGTATCTCTCAGTTCGCTCACCCAATTACACACCAGAGAATGTTGTTTGCTAAAATTGTAAACCATACCCACGGCTGAAGTTTTAGTTGATGAAGAAAGATCCATACTGCTTGAAAGTTTAACTTTATAGGCTCACAAATCTAAAATAATTTACCGGAGCTTCTCTTATTTTTGATATCGAGTTTTAAAACCCATATATAGCATGATAAAGATCATCAGCTTCTTGTTTGCGTTCCTGACAATAACGATCGTTTCCTGCCAGACAAAAACAGAAAAAGAAACAACTGCGGCAAAGAAATATGAAGAAAGTAAACTGTCCATTGAAGAAATTGAACAGCAATCGCCAGCTAAATTTTTAACGGTGCGTGGAACCGACAAAAAAAACCTGGTGGGGCAAACCGTAGTAAAAGGAAAAATCTCCAATACTGCAAAAGTGGTTTCATACAAAGACGTAGATGTAAAACTATTTTTTTACAGCAAGACAGGTGCTTTGCTCATGGAAGACCAGGAGATGGTGTATGAGACGATTGCGCCGGGTAAAACCGTAAACTTTAAATCTAAGTATTTCTCACCCAAAGGCACAGACAGCATTGCCATGAAAGTGATGAGCGCAAAATTTTAAACAAAGGAAAAACGATCTCCATCAAACAAGCCCTTGTCACTCAATTTTAAATGAGGGATTACCAGTAGGGCCATAAAAGAAAGCGTCATAAACGGTGAGGCGAGGGAAGCACCCAATGTTTCTTTGGTAAAATGATCAATAGCCGTGTATTGTTCTGCTACCTCGTAGCCATCTGCTGTACTCATTAATCCCGCTACTGGCAGGGCCAGAACATGGGAAGCATCTGCGGATACGGCACTTACCCCACCACTTGCTTCAATCACCAGGTTTACAGCCCTGCAAATACTCTCATCATCTACACCCACCGCTACAATATTGTGGCTGTCATGTGCCACTGAAGAAGCAATGGCACCCTGCTTTAACCCAAAATTTTTGATGAATGCTTTAGCAATGGGGGCGTGATGGTACCGGTTCACCACCACAATTTTCAATACATCATCGCTTATGCTTGATGCCGTGCCTCGCTGCAGCAGGGCGGCAGAAAATAGAATCTTATTCGTAATAAGCTGGCCGTCCAGTGCTTCAATTACAGGCACAATTTCATTTTCGGTTGGAGCAAATGAAAAGTCTTCGGGCATTTTTAATTTGCAGTCAAACTGGTTGATTACCGATGCGGGGGCCGGCATAAGATAGCTCTCGCCGTTTTGGGCTACGAGCTCTCCATCAATAAAGGTTTGCAATACCTCGAAATCTTTCAGGTCTTTCAATACCACAAAATCAGCGGCGTCACCCTGGCGTAGCAATCCGTGGCGCATTTGGTAATGCAGTACGGGATTGATGCAGGCCGCCTGCAGCACCTTATACACATCGATGCCTGCTGCTACCGCTCGCTTACACAAATGATTAATATGACCTTCTACCAGGCTATCCGGATGTTTATCATCACTGCAGAACATCATTTCCTCCCAATGTTCATGCATCAACGGGATCAGAGCGTCAAAGTTTTTTGCGGCACTTCCTTCCCTGATCAGGATTTTCATGCCCTGCTGTAATTTGTCCAGCGCCTCTTCTTCCGTAAAACATTCGTGATCGGTGCTGATGCCTGCGGCAATATATTTTTTTGCGATTTCTCCCCGGAGACCGGGAGCATGGCCATCTACGGGTTTGCCGTGTTTTTTAGCTGCAGCAATCTTTAGCAGCACTTCTTCATCGCCATGCAGTACGCCTGGGAAATTCATCATTTCACTCAAATAATTGATATCCGGCCTCGCCATCAAAGTTTCTACCTGCTTAGCATCCAGCATGGCACCTGCAGTTTCAAATGCCGTGGCGGGCACACAACTTGGTGCGCCAAAATGAAATTTGAAGGGAACGGTATTCCCATTCTCAATCATGTATAAAACGCCTTGCATACCGCATACGTTCGCAATTTCGTGAGGGTCGTTAATGGAACCCGTGGTGCCATGCACTACAGCAAGCTTAGCAAACTCAGAAGGCACGAGCATACTGCTTTCTACATGTACATGACTGTCTATAAAACCCGGGCAAATAAAGTAGGCACCTTCTTTTGGCGCTTTTTCTAAACGGGTAATGCGTTTAAGGAAGCCATCCTCAACTTCCAGCTCTCCAAAAAAAGTTTCCCTGTTGAGAACGTCTATAATATTTCCTTTTAGTATGGTATTGCGCATGATGCGGGAAGGTTTTGTTAAGGAGAAACCAAGATTTTGGGTCTGTGATGAAAAATTTTAATTGACAAAACGCAATTATATTATCTTGCCGGCCAATCCGGCCACTTAAGCCGTTTATGCAAAATAATAAACATTCAAACAATGAAACTGATTAAATCTTTTTTTGTAGCAGCTATTGCGTTAGTTGCTTTTAATGCATCTGCACAAACGGCAGATGAAGTTGTGGGCAAGTACCTTACTGCGATGGGTGGTGCCGATAAACTTAAGTCTCT
>DGQO01000154.1:11380-13908 GCA_002400445.1 Chitinophagaceae bacterium UBA4412 | reverse complement strand
GCCTTGCGGGTTTCCACGGGCGCACTGCTCGTATCTCCCGGTGTCGTCACTACTACACTGCCACCGTCTTTTTTTGCAGATCCGTTACTGGCATTGCAGGAAAAAAAGACGAAGGCGATGGCGGGAGCGGCCAGTCGTACAAATAATCTAATCATGAGAATTGAATTGAATTGAATGGTATGAAACTACAAAGTGAACAAGGTAAACAATTTTAGAGGGCAACTGTTCGCCCAGAAAAAAGCATTTCTCTAAAATCGCCTTGCATTTATATTGAGGTTGTTAACCTTGTTTGTACCGAAAAAATCCTACCAAAGGATGTATGTTTTTTGGGCTCGGTATTTCCTTAGATCCAGTCATCGTTGCGTCGCACACTTGTACAGTTTTGCAAGTTGCGGCTAAATAAACCGCAATGATAAACAGATGAGAATGAACTGGCAATGTTATGAAGCGGTGTTACGCCATCAGCCCTTCTTATCTTTATCTTTTTTAAGCACCGCTTTTAAGGTTTTTCTCAGTTTGGCCACCGTTTTCTGTAAGTCTTTTTCATGTTGTTTTAATAATTTTTTGGTGGCCTCCGATGCTGTGTCAAAGTAGTGGTTGGCATAGGCAGACTGGATGTTGAGTTCGCCTGCCTGTTTATCGAGTCTCTCCAGCAATTGCCATAAATTTTCTTTTTTCTTCATGATCCAATACATTAGCTGTAATATTTCTTATCCAAAAAAATGCCATCTGCAGTTTTAAGAGTAATGCACGATTGTTGAATCGTTTGAAGTTCGCCTGCGATGCGCTACATTAAGCCCGCAATTCTTTTGTTTTGAAAAACTGATGTATCATGAAAATAGCAACTTACAATGTAAATGGCGTTAATGGTCATTTACCCGTTTTATTAAAGTGGCTTCAAACTTCATCGCCGGATGTAGCCTGCCTGCAGGAATTAAAAGCACCGGATGAAAAATTTCCCCTAGCAGCCATTGAGGCTGCAGGCTACCATGCGATATGGCACGGCCAGAAAAGCTGGAATGGTGTGGCTATTTTGTCTAAAACGCCCATTATCGAAAGACAAAGAGGATTGCCCGGGGACCCGGACGACACCCATAGTCGTTACATAGAGGCAGAAGTAAACGGCCTTGTAATAGGTTGCCTTTACCTGCCCAATGGAAACCCTGCGCCCGGGCCTAAATTCGATTATAAAATGACCTGGTTTCAGCGATTGATCGATCATGCTTCCATATTGTATGATATGGGAAAGCCAGTGATACTTACCGGCGATTATAACGTGATTCCCACAGAGCATGATGTGTACAAGCCGGAGCGATGGGTAGATGATGCCCTGTTTCGCCCGGAGACCCGGGCAGCCTTTGGCAGGTTGATGGCTCAGGGTTGGACGGATGTCCTGCGCACGCTTTATCCAGATGAAACGATTTATACTTTCTGGGATTATTTCCGCAATGCTTTTGGCAGAAATGCGGGCCTCCGCATTGATCATTTTTTATTAAACCAGCCTCTGCGAAAAAAAATAAAGGCTGCAGGTGTGGACAAAGAAGTGCGGGGATGGGAAAAGACCAGTGACCATGGGCCCGTTTGGATTGAATTAAAACTGTAGCGGAGTTTAATATACTGCCGCAAAATAAAACAGCGCTATGGGGGCTGCATAGCGCTGTTTAAATGCTTACTAAAAATTATTTTTTGTTACCCCTTAGTATAGCAGCAAGTAAAAGAATAAAAACGGCTCCGGCTACAACCCAAACCCATGGCTGCTGGTACCAATCTTGCTTTTTATCTACATTGATGTCAATATCCAGCCCTTTGTCCTGTGCATAGGCTTGCACGGAAAAGAATGCGGTAATAAGGGTTGCTACAATGCGGTTGAAGTACTTTTTCATTACTGGTTGTTTTAAGTTTTAAATGTTGAGAGCACCTTGATCGGGTAAATGATCCGGATGCCGTATTGTTAAATGAACTTTTTTTAAGGGCTGCAAATTTTGCACCTGAAACTAAATGACAGGAGGAAAATAGAATTCCGGGTAAAATCTTGCCGAAACAGAATTTAGATTGCCCTCACTCTGGTTTTATCGTGGCATAACTTCAACAGGTTTGTATTGATGTGAAACAGAGTTCTTGGCTGGAACTCAGAGAAAATGATGCTACGCAGCAAGCAGGCGAAATTCTTTATGTCCATCTTTTTCTTCATCATTTCTATTATTTTGTGTCGTCTCACTGTGGTATCAAAACAAACTATTTATGGAAAAAAACAGGCTGGAAGCTTTTAGCGATGGTGTATTAGCCATCATCATTACCATTATGGTATTGGAATTAAAAGTACCCGAGGGCGGCACCATAGAAGTGCTCTTAAAACTCTGGCCAAAATTTTTGAGCTATTTGCTCAGCTTTATTTATGTAGGTATTTACTGGAATAACCACCATCATCTTTTCCAGGTAACAGAAGAAATAAGTGGCGGTGTGCTATGGGCAAATCTTCATTTGCTTTTCTGGCTTTCCCTCGTTCCTTTTGTTACGGGGTGGATGGG
>DGQO01000154.1:9663-11360 GCA_002400445.1 Chitinophagaceae bacterium UBA4412 | reverse complement strand
GGTAAAATTTCTATCATCTGCTATGTATTGGGTATGGTCGCTGCATTTTTCTGGCCCGTCATTAGCCTTGGTATATATGCACTCGTGGCCTTAATGTGGCTGGTGCCCGACTCCCGCATTGAAAATAAAATAGCCACCCCGGATTCACCATAAAGAAATTCTTTGGCCTTATCCAATATTTTGATATAGATTTGCCGATGTTTAAACATTGACTTTAATGCTCACAGAATAAATTTTAAAACTTATGCAAGCGTCACAAATTATATTAGAAGCATACAGGATGGGCGATCTTGATTTGCAAAACAGGATGGTGATGGCACCCATGACAAGAAGCAGGGCCGATAATGCAGAACATGCACCTTCAGCCATTCATGTAAAGTATTACCAGCAACGGGCCAGTGCTGGTTTAATCATTACAGAAGGATCGCAGGTGTCTCCTATGGCCGTGGGCTATATTAACACGCCGGGCATGTATTCTGAAGCACAAACTGAAGGATGGAAAGCGGTAACTGCTGCNNTTTCATGGCGGCGAATTGCCCCTGGCACCTGATGCCATTAATCCGAATGCCAAATCATATACCCCACAAGGATTTAAAGATACTGTTACCCCAAAAGCAATGACCCTGGAAGATATCAGGCAAACTATTGCTGATTTTAAAAATGCGGCAGAGCATGCAAAAATTGCCGGGTTTGATGGTGTTGAAATTCATTCTTCCAATGGCTACTTGTTTCACCAGTTTTTTAATCGCTCATCAAACCAGCGTAGTGACCAGTACGGTGGAAGTATTGAAAACCGTAATCGTTTTTTCTTTGAAGTGCTGGATGCCGTGGCAGAAGTGTTTCCGCAGCAGCGGATAGGTGCCAGGTTTAATCCTTCTCTTCATCATTCTTTCGGTATGATCGCAGATGAAGAAACCATTCCAGGCTTTGATGCCATCATCAGCAGGTTGGATGCGGAATATAAGCTTGCCTATATTCATTTGTCTGAGCCGTTTACAGATGTATCTGCCGTACCATTTTTAGTACAGGAGGTTGCCAGGCATTATCGTCCATTGTACAAAGGAACCATCATCGTGAATAGTAATTTTGATCAGCAAAAGGCAAATGATGTGATCAACGCTGGCTATGCTGATCTTGTTTCTTTCGGCAAACTATTTATTTCTAATCCAGATCTTCCTGCACGTTTTGCTACGGGTGCGCCACTTGAGGCCTGGAACCAGGATACTTTTTATACGCCAGGGGAGAAAGGTTATACCGACTATAAAGCCTTAGAAGAGATGCCCGTTTAAATTTGAGGGAAGGCAATCTTTATTGAATTCTGCGGCCAGGAAAATTACTCCGGGTCGCATTTTTTTTGGGAGAAGACAAGCCTTTTGTGTAAATAACAGGATGAATTAAAATGTAGTTAATTCAGGTTTCCCTAGGAACTAAAGATGCAGGTGAAACGTACTTTAGAGCGGTAAAAGAACCTGCATGACTAAAAATCAATTTCGCCCCCGTCTGCTCATACTTCTATGTTTTGCACTGTTAAGCCTGGCATTTATACCTTCTAAGAACGCTTCATTGATGGAAGAAGTTTTAAAAGAAACGAATGCATTCAGAAATGCTGAAGGCCTGCAGTCCTTACAAATGAATGCAGCCATAAATAAAATTGCCCAACAGCATAGTGAAGATATGGCCAATGGAAAGTTGCCCTT
>DGQO01000154.1:0-9559 GCA_002400445.1 Chitinophagaceae bacterium UBA4412 | reverse complement strand
AACAATTATGGGGAAATCATTTCCCCGAACGGACTTTCATTTTAAAAAAGGCTGTCTTAGGGTTTTAAGTTCTAAATGCTCTATTGCACATTCCCTGAGACAACCTTAAGAACTTTCCATACAGATCATTTTCCCGCATCTTTCTTTGCATCAGCCTCTTCTTTCGTTTCATCAGGTTCAAAGCTTTCTTTGGCGCTCTGCATTACGGAAGATAATGGGCCTTCCATATGTTCCTGGGGATCAGTTGTGTTCAGGGTTTCGGGGTCTGGTTGCACACCCGCATTCTTGTCTTCGTTTTCCGGAGCGTTGTCGTATTTTTCCTTAGCCATAACTTTTGTTTTAGTGTAACAGTTGTCCTGCAATTCCTTTGCCGTGATTTTCATAATCCCGGTTACACAACTTCTACGGTACGACATTTGGAACCTTCATTTCATGAAAACATCCGTTATGCACACATTTAAAAGTCTTTTAATCGCTGTAGGTATTTTCAGTTTTGCAGCCTGTAATTCATCCAACACTGATAAAGTTATTGTGGGCACTCCCGATTCAGCCCTTGTAGCCGAGCCCGTAGAGACCCGTGTACCAGGTGCCGGTTGTTTCCTGCGTGTGCAAAAAGGAGATAGTTTATTTTTACAGATTCGGAGGGAAGGGGATAGGGTAACCGGAAAGCTTCACTATAAAAATTTTGAGAAAGACAGTAATATTGGTACCATCCTCGGTCAAATGCGGGGAGATACTCTTTTAGCAGACTATACATTCAATAGCGAAGGCATGGAAAGTGTGCGCCAGGTCGTTTTTCTTTTTGATGGTACCAATTTTTCCGAGGGGTACGGTGATATGCAGGAAAAAGATGGAAAAACGATCTTTTCAGAAAAGGACAAACTTAATTTTAGCGGAGGAGAGAAACTGAAACCAATGGTTTGTCCTCCTGCGCAGTAGATTATTTCGGGAATTTTTTTGCAACTGCTGCGCCAGCGGCTTCTGCCATTGAAACTGCGACGGCTACATTTCTTTCCTTGCTACGGTTTTCGTCATTAGGTCGCCATAGCCAATACCGGAAAGATTCAATAAGGTGTACGTTTTTATAGCTTAGTAGTCGGTTAAACATTTCCTGCGAGCGTTCTGTATAACCTCCACCCAGTGTGATGGAAACTGTTTTTTGATCTTGCAAACCAATCTGTTGTTGAATATAATAGCTAACGGCAGCGTCTGGGTGCCAGTTATAGGTATTGGCGCAAAAGACATACAAATCATAGGTGGGTGCATATAAGGGCTCAGCTTTTGCAACGGTGCATATCCGGCTGGAAAAACCATGTTGTGCCAGCCCCTTTGCAAAGGCCTTACACACCTGTTCGTCAAAATTATAGAAGGGATCGGGGTCAAAGATGATGAGCGCATGTTTTGCTGCACCAGGTTCACCGATAGTCCATTCTGCAGCCCTGCCTTTTGCATTAGCCCAGAAGCTAAGCAGCATCCAGCCTAACGATAACATCGCTGCCGTTATCACCAGTCGTATGAACCATTTTCTCATATCAGCAACTTACTAATGGATTTACTTATAACCAATGATATTCATCAGCAGCTTCTATACCTCCATCTCTGGCAGTGCGGGCCACTCCCAGTATTCATCTTTTTCCTTTTTATCTTCCCGCAATTTTGTGGTGCGAATGGTATAAACCGGTCGGTAACTTAAACCTGCAGACGGCATTTCGAAATTTAAAATTCCATGATAATCTGCTTCTGATAAATCATCTTTCAGGAACTGTTGTGCCATTGCAAAAGGAAGAAACAATGGCATCCGGCCGGCGTTTTCGCCATCGTTATGAATGCCCCGCATCAGACTGTTTGCAGCCCGGGTGATCATTCCAAAAGTGAATCTCCGCAGCACTTCACCTGTTTCTTTGTCTGGTAATTCTGCCACAGAATACAGGCCGGGTAAAAAAAACAGTTGCTCCCCGGCAATGCCTACATGATAGGGTACTTTCTTTTTCCAGCCAGCTATTTTCCGATGTTCAAAAATACCTGAAACGGGTATGAGGCACCGCCGGTTTCGGATTTTATACCAGTAACTTTTTTGATCTTCCAGTATGCGTTCGCTGCGAATATTGAGCATACTGTTTCGTCGCTTGATATCCGGTAGCACTTTTGCATAAAATTCAATGCAAGACCATTCCATCGGCCGGCAATGCAAGGCTTTATCATCCCTGTTGCTGTAAATAATAGGATGGGTGCCAAATACACCTACGCCCTGGATATGTGCCACATTTCCAAATTCAATTTCTATTTGTTCATCAAAAATAAGGTCGGGAAAATAATCAATGAGCTGGGCCAGTTTTACTTTGAACGATATATCATAACACATCACTATGCATTTTCAATGTCTTCAAATTTAATCCGTTTGCGTTGTGCATTCCATTTTAAAGTAATAAAAAGTTCGCCAAAAGTAATTTCAAAAGATGGGGAAACCTTGCTGTTGCCACCGATACGCCAGTTCGTGTTTTTATCAATGTAGCGCCGGATGTTTGCTGCAAAACTGCGGTTTAAAAATTGTTCCAGTGTAGCTGCATCTTCTACCACGCTCCAGAAAAGTACATAAGGAGAATTCTCACCGAGCATTTCCAGCAATTTTTCTTCGTGTTTTTTATTGCGCAGTTTGATGATGGCTGCATAGGGATCATCTTTCACTGCTTTATAATGAATCTCTGCAAGGCCTTCATCATCGTAATCAGTAATTAAAACAGGTTTTCGGTTGCTGTGCTGCAGCCCTGTGGCCCTGTGATAGGTTTGCGTTACGAGAAACAGTTTCTGCATTTGGCGCAGCCGGGCAATAAATTTTTTTTCAAATAAAACAAAGGGCTGCACAATAGTCATTAGATATATACTTTAAGTATCTGGTTAATATCGGTACTGTAACGGGGCGATAAATATTCCGATTTTAATCGATACCGTTTTTCAAATCCTTGCGAAGCCGTACGCACCTTTTCATTTCCAAAGCATTTGTTCACATCGTCCATCGTTTTCATTAACAGGCCCTGGCGGCTGTCGACCTGCGAGAAGAGGCTATGCTGCACCGAAGTTTCCGGTACAAAATCCATTACCGTAACACCGCATTTTAAATAGTTGAACCCTGGCTGAAAGATGCGCTTAAAGCCCTGTACGGCAGCCTTAATGATGGACGCATTATCATTTGCTGCGAGGTCCAGGCGCACCGTAATGCTCATCATATGCTGCTTATCCTGCACCCGGTGTGGATTGGTTTGAATAAACACATTAACCTGCTTGCAACAGCAGTGCTGTGCCCTGAGTTTTACCGCACAGGATGCGGCGTAATTGGCGACGGCAATTTCTATTTCCCCGGCGTTGGTTTGCAGGCTTCCAAAGGACCTGGAAACGCAAATATTTTTTTTGTGCTGCATATCGCCCCTGTTGCTGATGCAAGGCACACCTCTCAATTCATTTACCAGGCGTTCGCCCACAACTGTCATATTTTTTTTTATCCACTCGGTTGGTGCGTCTGCAAGTTCGGCAGCGGTACGAAAGCCATTTTTTTGCAGGAACATAGCATACTGATGACCCACGCCCCACACGTCATTTACAGGAGTGTTTTGCAGCATTTCCAGCCTGAGCTCCTCATTGGCTATCCAATGTAAACCCAGTTTTCCTCCCTGCTTTTTGGAGTACCGATTGGCCATTTTAGCCAGGGTTTTGCTGGGTGCTATTCCCACACTCACGGGCACGCCAATATGCTGGGCTACGGTGTGCCTGATACGATTGCCGAGTTGTAATAAATTTTCATGTACTAAGTTTTCCAGTTGCAAAAATGCTTCATCAATACTATAAATTTCCAGGCCGGGCGCAAAGCTGCAGAGCGTTTGCATTACCCGGTCGCTGATATCTCCATATAAAGTATAGTTAGAACTAAACAGTTGCACCTTGTTTTGCTCCACCATTTTCCTGATGCTGAACGCCGGTGTGCCCATGGCAATGCCCAGGGCTTTTGCTTCTTCACTTCGGGCAATTACGCATCCATCGTTGTTACTCAGTACCACAATGGCCTTGCCCCGCAGCGATGGGTTAAACAAGCGCTCGCAAGACGCATAGAAATTATTGCAATCTACAAGGGCATACATCAGCGCATATCTTTTAGGTTCGTGATCACATGGGTTACTACACCCCAGATGGTGAAGTCCCGGTCATTACTTATTTCAATTTCCCGGTACTTGGAATTCTCCGGCCGGAGAAAACATTTGAATTTATTTTTTACCAACCGGCGCACGATAAATTCTCCGTCGAGCACAGCTAAAATAATGTCACCATTCTGTGCCGTAATGCTGCGGTCTATCAGCAGGCGGGCTTTTGGCGGAATAAATGCATTGATCATTGAATTGCCCAGGCATTCAATCATAAAAGTGGAAATCGGGTGTTGTACAAATTCTTTATTCAAATCGATTCTTGGCTGCAAATGATCCATTGCCGGCGATGGAAACCCAGTTACGGGTTGATGGATATATTCCAATATGGGTTGATCAACCTCATTTTTTTCACGACGCATTTGCTAATAATTTTAGCAAAAATAGGGATTCTTTTTATCCGGGAGAATTGAAGGGAGAATATCTTTTCCACGTTGCCGTCAGATATTGGAATAAATTGCTTTTCAAAATCCTGGCTGATGAAAAAAATAAAAGTGATTATTACAGGTGCAACGGGTATGGTGGGTGAAGCTGTTTTATTAGAGTGCCTTCAGAATGAGGAAGTAGATGAAATCCTCATTGTGAACCGGCGCAGCTCAGGTTATACACACCAGAAGCTAAAAGAAATTTTGCATGAAGACTTTTTCAATTTTTCACCTTTAGGCGATGCCTTAAAAGGATTTGATGCGTGCTTCTTTTGCCTCGGCGTGTCATCTGTAGGTATGAAAGAGGCTCAATATGAAAAATTAACCTACACACTCACGATGGAAGTGGCTACTGTACTCAGCGCACAAAATGCCGGTATGCGTTTCTGCTATGTATCCGGGGCTGGTACGGATAGTTCTGAGAAAGGTCGAATCATGTGGGCCAGGGTAAAAGGGCGAACAGAAAATCACTTGCAGAAACTGGGGTTTGCTGCGGTGTACAATTT
This sequence comes from Chitinophagaceae bacterium UBA4412, assembly GCA_002400445.1. Lineage (GTDB taxonomy): Bacteria > Bacteroidota > Bacteroidia > Chitinophagales > Chitinophagaceae > Ferruginibacter. The sequence continues at coordinate 4,438 of DGQO01000154.1, read as the reverse complement.
TCGCCCGGGTATGCTCATTGCTACGCCGGGCCAAAAATTCTTGTTGCCGGCTTATAAATATTTTTCCTGGTTGGCTCCCATCATCAGGGCCCTGGCACCCCGGTACATTTGTACGCTGCGGGAACTGGCGAGAGCAATGATTAACGTGAGCAGACTTGGGTTTGCAAAGCCGGTATTAGAAGTAAAAGATATTAAGGTGGTTGCCCGGCTTTGAGAAAGAATCTTGTGATCGTCAGGCATATCTGGAAATCTTATCAACGGGAGAAACAGATAAGCATACACGCAGACGAAATGGATTATCATTTCTGCGAGAAAAAAAATTACATTCGCTGGCAAGTGTTCGTTTGCCTGAAGAAATGCCAGCTTTCTACCTACATAAATTATTTCGTGTTTTCCTGCTGCTCCTGCTAGCGGGGCGGAGCTTTACGGCCGTTGGGCAATCCCCGGGCGACAGTGCACGCATTGATTCATTGATAAGCAGTATACCCCTGCTTATGCAAAGCGATGAAGAACAAGCAAAACTTCACATCAGCCAACTACAACAGATTGCACAAAAAGCGCAGCACCGGCACGGCATTATAAAAACCCTTTTTTTTCAGGCATGGTTGGGTTATCGCCATGGGGTAGTAGATGCAGTTATTAACCGCATTGACAGTGCACTGCAACATACCGCGGGGATTATGGAAGACAGCTCTCTGGCTGAGTTTTATATTTTAAAAGGGCAGTGTTATGTGAAGAAAACACAGTTTCGGCAAGCGCTGGCAAATTTTTCTGTAGCCAGAGAACTGGCTAAACAGCGTCATGATGTGGCGATGGAAACCAACACCCTTGTAAGTATTGGCTGGGCCTATATGGAAGATGCAAAGCCAGAAGCAGCCATACGTTTTTTTAAGGAGGTATTAGCACTTAACCCTGCACCTGATTACAGCAATCTTGCGTTGCTGCTGTGCAATATAGCTTCCTGTTATAACAGCATGGGCAATTATAAACTGGCAACAGAATATGCAACCAAAGGCATCAATGAAGCAAGGCGGCTTGGGCGCATGACGGATCTTGCAAACGGGCTGAATATTCTGGCTCGAAGCAATTACGAACAAGGAAACCTTGACCTGGCATTAGCGTATCTTAAAGAAGGCAGTAGGGTGCGGGAAAAAGTAGCAGATCCAGCTATGCAGGCTTCAGACTATCTTGAAATTGCTCAGCTTTATTTAAAAAGCAAGCAACCGGAAGATGCTATTTTCTGGGCTAAAAAGGCGGAGGCATTGAGCACGGAATATGCAAACCCGCTTAAAATGGTGGCCGCTTACGACATGCTGGCCAGGGCTTATGAAATGGTAAATGATTATCCAAACGCAGGCAGGTATTACAAAAGGATGCTGAGGCTTAAAGACAGCGTGGCGGATGATCGCTATACACAAGCAATGGCGGAGATGCAGGTACAGTTTGAAACGCAGAAAAAAACATCTGAAAACCTTATCCTTAAGCAGGAAAACCTTGAAGCGAAACTTGCTAATGAAACAAAGCAACGCTGGCTGGTCATTTCTCTTTTTGCCCTTGGCTTACTGTTGGTCGCAGCTTTTTTTAACTATAAGTCCGTGAAGGATAAATATCGTGCAAGGCTGGCATTACAACAACTGGAGGAGCAAAAGCAGCGTTCCCAGGAGGTGATGATTGCAGAAGAAAATGAGCGGAGGCGCATTGCCGGCGCCCTGCATGATGGCATCTGCCAAACCCTTGCTGCAGCTAGCTTGCAGCTTAAAAAGGCGAGCGGCGGAGAGGAGCGCCTGCTCAAAGTTGATGATCTCATTTTGCAGGCAAGCAATGAGGTAAGGGAACTCTCGCACCAGGTAACACCAGAACTCCTTCTAAATTTTGGCCTTGTAAAAGCTCTTGAACGCACCGTGCAGCAGTGGGGTGAAACCCTGGATGAACCGAAAATTTCTTTCATGCTGCAGGAAGAAGCTGTGCTGGATAATGATATGCTTTCTCTGGTGCTTTACCGTTCTTTTCAGGAGTTACTGAACAATGTAATAAAGCACGCTGCGGCAAAAAACCTCGTGATACAACTGGGCATCTATGAAGAGGAAATTGAGTTGCTGATGGAAGATGATGGCAAAGGCTTTTTGCTTTCGGAAAACAAGGAAGGCCTGGGTTTAAAAAACCTGCAGAGCAGGGTGCATTGGTTGGATGGTAATTTCCAAATGGATAGCAGGCCGGGGAGAGGAAGTACGGCCATTATATCTTTTAAAAACTGGCGGCAACTTCGCCCAAAAAAACAGACGCTGTGAAATACATAAAAATCATTTTAGCAGACGACCATGATTTACTGATGGATGGCATCGCTTCATTGCTGCATGATGTACCGCAATTTAAAGTGCTGGCAAAGGCTTCTGATGTGCTACAGGCTATGGATGATATAAAAGCCCTTCAGCCTGACTTAGTGATCACCGATATCAGTATGGGCGAAAAGGGAGGGCTTGAACTCACACGTTTCATTGCAAGCGAGTATCCGCTTATAAAGGTTATCGTTTTGAGCATGCATGATGATGTGTCACATATCGGCACGATGATAGACGCTGGTGCCAATGGTTATCTTCTTAAAAATGTACGGCAGCAGGAATTGCAGCAAGCTATCATTACCGTAATGGAAGGGGGGCAATATGTGCAGCAATCTCTTTCTACAAAATTTGCAAAAGCCATGCAACAGGATAAGCAGGAGAAGCCGCTGCTTTCGCCAAGAGAGATTGAAATACTACGACTGATAGCTTTAGAATATTCAACGCTGGAAATCAGTGAAAGACTTTTTCTATCACCGCATACTGTAGAAACACATCGGAAAAATATTATTCGAAAAACTAAAGTAAAATCTGTGGTAGGCCTTATAAACTTTGGGCGTAGCAATGGTATTCTCTAAGCCATTATCAAAATACCCGGCAGCAGGTATTCAACGGAATAGTTTTACTTGTTTTATTTGTTGATAATTTTAAATTCCAAAAAATAATCAACATGCTAAACCTTAAAGCAAAATTTATTTGCATCCTTTCGATGATGTTTTTCCTTTCTTTTGGCAGCCTGCAACTATGTGCGCAAACGCCTGCCGAAGTTATTAAAGCAAGTTACTTCGTAGCTTTTGGCAGGTATCCCACCAGCAGTGAAGCCAACTACTGGCGAAATAATGTGGGTAACAAGACCATTGCGCAAATGGTAGACTTGCATCGTTCTTACATTAAATCAAACCAGGCGGAAAGAGAGCAAACAGTGCGCCGCTCTTACCAGGATGCCTTTGGCTGGCAGCCGAGTGCAGATGAACTTCGCTATTGGTCTGGCCAGTTTAAAACATATGCTCAGCTCATGACGAATCATGTGCAAAACTGGCTCGGAGTGTACCCGGACAAAAAATCTTTGGTGATCCGTCAATCTTATTATAAAGTGTTTGGGAGAACAGCCTCTGCCGATGAATTAAAATACTGGATGGCTCAGCCCACTTATTCTTTTGTACAACTGGTGGGCATACACACTACCTGGAAGATGAAGCAGCAGCAGCGTTCAACAATGACGCCGATGGCGGGCAATATAAACAGCAATGGTATTTCCACTGCGTCGCTGAGTCCGCAAGCCATTTCCGGTGTTGTATCGGCCGGCGGTGCTAATGTAATTGCACCGGGCGGGGCTAATGTGGTTGCAGCGGGGGGCGCAAATGTAGTGTCTGCGGGAGGGTTAAACTAATCATCTTAACTTTTGTATATGCGTTGGTTTTTTACCGTTATGGTATGTTTCATAATGCTATCTGCCTGCGGGCAGCGGAAATTCAGCGGCAAGTTTTCCAATGGGTTTACCAGCACTACGCTTAGCTTCTCTGTAAGCAAAGATGGGCAGTGGCTTACCGATCTTGTTTTTGATGGATACTGGCGCTGTGGAGGAAGTACAGAAAAAATTAAGGCTGGCCCGGAAAAAAGAATTCCCATTAAGAACGGAGAATTCCATGCCGTAGTTACCGATCCGGATAGTGGTGGTTCATCTGCATTTCGCTTTGCGGTGGATGGCGCCGTAAAAGGCAACTTGGCCAATGGCACCTTTCGTATGAGTATTGTGGCTTTGTCCTGCGACACTCACCTGTTAAAATGGACAGCGGCGGCCAAGTGATGCTGATATCATTCATACATGGCTGTCACAAAGATTATTGCGGCAGCCGTGTATGTACCAGCATTATTGAAGCGCAGGCTGCGCAGGCAATTCAATATGCATTGCCCATCCCTTGCCCGGAGCGGAATCGATTTCCATTTTTCCGCCATACAATTCTACCCGGTTGCGAATATGCATAAGGCCATAACCAGTTTTCATCGTCTTGATATCGCAGCCATTTCCGTCATCCCGCATATCAAGAATAATTTTTTGATCATTTGTTTCCAACTTGATGGTAGCATTGCGGGCCTTTGAG
>DGQO01000254.1 GCA_002400445.1 Chitinophagaceae bacterium UBA4412 | reverse complement strand
TACAGTGGAGGTGGATCGCAACCAAACCATTATTTCTATCGTGGGCAACGAGATTACCGATACCAAAGATATTATGCACCACTTATTTGAGAGTATGCTTAATATTCCAGTGCGGATGATCAGTTATGGCGGAAGTCATCATAACATTTCTGTGTTAGTGCCCGGTGAGTATAAAGTGCAAACTTTGCAGGTACTGAATAAGGGCCTGTTTAACCTTGATTAAGTAGGACATCATTTTTTTAAACTGAGCCGCATATTTCTGCGGCTTTTTTTTTGTTCAAAAAAGGCGCAAAGGCAATAAAGGTTTCCCGGTTGCGTTAATACAATGGTTTTTCATAGGATATTGGATTAATACGGGCTTTGATTTCTATCTGAGCCCCTTTTTTTTGCTCTGAAGCGTGAATCGTATTTCGCTCTGCCCCGTTTTTTCACTAGTCTCTTCCTCCTTTAACATGGCCGCCAGCAGTTCTCTCTACTATTATTTCAAAATTGCGGGCCTGTTTTTCGTCATCCGTTGGGTTATATTTTTTGCGCAATTTGATATCCGAGGGCAGTCTTCTGTTCTACCGTAAGAATCAAGTCTGCATTATTTTCACCAACATCAATCTCCACTTTGTTAATGTTTGACATTTCATCCTCTCGATATCCCTGGCATTCAAAATTTTCTTAGTATAATTCCGGGAGATTTCTGTAATAGGCAATGGGAAGCCGGTTAAGATTTAGAGTTCCCAAATTTGAATTTGCGAAATTCTTCTATGTCTGCGGGAGCCGTACTTCATGCTGCAGGAATCGTACCTGGAGTAGACAAAAGTCTGCGTTGTAAGCGGGCAACAATTCCATTAGCGTTGGCTGGTTGCACCTTTCAGTTCATACAAAAAGCATATTTTCTTTAGCAGTATCTCTGATCAAATCATGATCGTACCCCTTGAAGGAGATAACTGCGTAGATAGTAATTCGTGAAGCTCATTTGGTGCTACAAAAAATTTGAAGCACTTGCCCGGAGAGCAAATTTTAGAGTGAAATATCTTTAGGGATTGGTTGATTAGTTATTTGCCTAATTCGTAGATTAGTTACGATTGATTATCTTTTATAACAGGCCGATCGTGTTTGAAAAAAGCGGACACATTCCGGCAAATTCAAATGGAATCAAGTTATGCTGTAGGAAGACTTGCGACAGGTTAGTTAGTCATTATTATTTGATTGTATTTCTCTGATCAATTGGGATGAAATTCCAGGTTATTATAAGAGGAGTAATTTCATATTTACACAAGAAGATGCATGAGTAATTGAAGAGCAATTCCTGAAGAATGCCCGTAAGATGTTGTGCAATTAATTTCGAAATATTATCCTAAACCATTCAATTTGCTGAAAGGATGTGACTGATAATAAATTACACAAAAGTTATTACATGCTTTCTTACAATTTTTTTGAGAAGTATAGTTGCTTATTCTCAGGAAACAGACTCTTTATGTAAATCCATTAGAAAGGATATTGAATTGTTAGATGCTTATCGGAAACACGAGAATTGATTAGTTATTTAATTGTATCAGTAAAGTAAATGTGGATCGCTGATACTACTAAAATCTTGGAATTAATTTTGGAAGTATTTTTTAATAGGTCTGCAAGAGCCAAGTTTCCTAACACATTATTTTCGGCTTTTTCATAATCTGTGTTGTCAAAAAAAGTGAGGATCAACGGAATAAATATTTTTAAGTATGGGACTTCAATAGTTTCCCAATTACTTCTGATTTCCGCAGCAACATCATTGAAAATTTTTTTGCTCTTTGAGTTTTCCTTACAAATGAGGTCTACTTTCAGGAGATTTCCCTTGCCGTCTAAGGTGATGTCCCACACGAAGTATTCACTATCCGTGGCGGTGAATAGCTCTCTCCGCACCGGTATTTTTTCTTGCACAAGTTGTTGAATCTTAAAAATCTGTTGACAAAGTGCAGAATCAGGATTCTGAGCAAGGAGATACGTTGGGATTAAGAGTTGTAGAAGTAGAAAAATTATTGGCTTCATAAGCATCCCAATGAAAAGTGTAAAAGGCGGGCATCTATGTCGTAAACCGTTCCATTGCCACCTTGATATGTGAATGGTGCATGTATCGATGTATCTCGCATAAACAAATTTATTGACTTGATATCAAATGTATCAGCTTTATTTCGCCACACAGTTGTTTTGTTTAAACCTCCCCAGCTTAATGATCTGTAAATTGAATCACGCATGCTTGAAGGAATGGTAGGATTAAAGTTCACAAACTTTAGTGGAGCGGCCATTACAGAAATAAGATTTCCCGCCATTGCTTGATGTTGCGCTAATTCGTTCCCTGGTAGAAAGTAAGGCCCCATCCTCTGAGGCCAGTATAGTGGAAAAAGATTTTTAAATTGATTCGAATCAATAATATCATTTTGCAGCTCAAAATATTTGTAGTTTATAAATGCATGATAGGTTTCATGAATTAGTGTGGAGGCTACATAAGCTCGAGTTGAATTTTTAAGTACCCAGGGATTTAAATAAATATCGGCGTAGAAGTCAACGCCGTTAGAAGGAATTGGCTGCTGCGTTGTGGTGTAAGCATCGGCGCTGTCTTTGGTCAAACCCCACCCTATTTTAAAGGTTGTGTGTATTTTTGTTTCCACCCCAAACACTGCATATAAGGAAAGTTGCGCTAGACCATTGATATTTAATATATGCTCAACATTATTTACTATAACAACAAATTTTTCGATCGAATCTAAGATTTGGTCTACACAAGGAAAACTATTAATTACTGTTGGGTCTAATATCACTGTATCTGCAATGAAAGGATTAAACTCCGTAGGCTCATCATCTATCGGCTCGGGCTCCCAACCTGGGCCACAAGGCTCATTATAATTGCTTGTATTCCCGTTACCCTCTACCGCAAAGCCGTTCGGGCCACCGCAGGGTGGCGGTGTTCCCCCGCCAGTGCTGCCGCCTCCCCCTAAACCTCCTCCATCACCTAAATCCAAAATGAGTTGCTGCCAGCAGATTGGTTGCCATGTAACTACGGGGCACCGTGGTAGTATATTGGATGAAGAAGTTGAATGAGGAGCAAATGAGGGACAAGCGTGATAGGTCGTGACCCCCACATATAGACAAACAGTTTCGTAACTGTTTAAATTTGCGATGGTATGATCCACCGTATCGAAGCGGATGTTGTATGCTACATTTTGTCCTTTTAAGAATAATGTAGTATCTATGATGGAAAACCGCTGGTGGTTAAAAACTTCTTTATCCAGAAACATGAAGAAAACTGCAATCTTTTCCGCTTCACTTACAACGACAGTGGGCTCATTTGCTACTTGAGTATACTGCCAGTCGCATAGATATGAAAAAGTCGTGTCAGTGGTGCCGGTATTAATGATCATGGTAGCATTTACATACTGCTGACTATCTCTCACAAAGGGAATGTAGTAAACTGAGTCAGCACCTTGCTCCACTAAATGTTCTCCGTCTTTTTTCGGTTTTTCAAAAGCCACTGCCTTGTCCCAGCGGGGAAAACCAATTTGCGCTGTGGTTTGTTCGACAAAATTTAAGGAGTCGTTTTGCCTTAAAATGTAGTCAACCAGTTTCTGCTCTCTTGGATCACTAGTCCGATGCTCTTTAAAGAATTTGGACGTGATTTCATCAACTTTTGTTTCCGGCCGATCTGTTTCAATATCCATCTTGCGGCATGCCGAATACAACAAAACAAAACTAGCCAACGAAAAGAGAATGATTAGTGTATTGCGGAAAATGCGGGGGGGGGGGGCTAGAACTTATTTTCATGAGCGGGAGATTTAGTAGCACAAGAATAGAAAATATTTTTGTAAAACCATATAGGTGTTTTCTTTTTTATAGAAAAAATCCAGCTACGGAATGTGACTGTTCTTCTTCCCTTCTTTCTTCTCCCGCAGAGCTTTTTCCTTTTCAATGATCTTCGGCTCCCCAAGTTCTCCCCGCTTATAAATAATCAGCCCATTCAAAAAATTGCGCAGTACCTGGTCCTGGGCTTCTACATATCCTGGATGATCTTCGTTCCTGAAAAAGTCTCCCAAAGCACCTTTACTGATGTCGAAATTCACCAGTTTTAGAATCTCAATAATATCATCATTGCGCAGGTGCAGCGCTACCCGTAATTTTTTCAGAATATCATTATTGCTTAGCATGAAATTGTTTTAAACGTTCAAGGTATGGTTTTTTAGTTTGTCGCCGGCCCGGCTAAGGTCATCAAAAGAAATAAGGAAAGACGTTTTAATGCCTGACTTAAGTGCATAAAAAAAACTCCCGGTTACAGGAGTTTTTTAAAAAGTATTTAACCAGCTTAGATAATCAGCATGGAATCACCATAGCTGAAGAAACGGTATTTATCTTTGATGCCTTTTTTGTAAGCCTCCATCATCAAATCATAACCGGCAAAGGCGCAGGCCATGATGAGCAGGCTTGTTTTAGGCAAATGAAAATTGGTTACAAGCGCATCTGCAATATTAAAATTGTAAGGCGGGTGAATAAAATGGTTCGTCCATCCTTCGCTCGGTTTCAATAATTTTTGTGCAGTATAGGATGTTTCCATGGCCCGCATGGTAGTAGTGCCAATGGAGCAAATGCGGTGGCCCGTTTCCTTTGCTTTATTTACGATGGCACAAGCGGTTTCATCTATCTTATAATATTCTGCATCCATTTTATGCTTGCTCAGGTCTTCCACTTCAATAGGTCTGAAAGTGCCTAACCCGGTGTGCAGGGTAACTTCGGCAAAGCGTACGCCTTGTATTTCCAAACGCTTAATTAATTCCTTACTAAAGTGCATGCCCGCAGTAGGAGCAGCTACGGCGCCTTCATGCTTGGCATATACCGTTTGGTAGCGCTCTTTATCTTCTTCTTCAGGCTTGCGCTTAATATATTTTGGTAATGGCGTTTCGCCCATCAGGTCCAGCATA
>DGQO01000115.1:6089-22972 GCA_002400445.1 Chitinophagaceae bacterium UBA4412 | reverse complement strand
GTTGAATAAGCCAGCACTTTCTTAATATCATTTTGCTTAATAGCAATTGTAGCTGCCAGCAGGGCGGTGGCCAGCCCAATGATAGAAATTACACTCAATGTAAAGAGTGCCTGAGAGAACAATGCATTACTGCGGGCGATCATATAAATACCCGCCGTAACCATGGTGGCTGCATGGATAAGTGCACTCACCGGTGTAGGACCCGCCATAGCATCGGGTAACCAGGTGTATAATGGAATCTGCGCACTTTTACCTGTTGCACCCAGGAAAAGTAATAAAGTAATGCCGGTAATATCGGTTGTACTCAAACGGGCTAAAGCTTCTGCGCTAAACACCACATCAAAGTTTAAAGAACCCACCCGAAGGATGAGCCAGAATAAAGCCAGGAGAAAACCAAAGTCTCCAATACGGTTCATGATAAAGGCCTTATTGGCCGCGGCCGTAAAGGATTTATTTTTATACCAATAGCCAATGAGAAGGTAAGAGCAAAGACCTACGCCCTCCCAGCCCATGAACATGATTACAAAGTTTCCGCCCATTACCAGCAGCAGCATGCTAAACACAAAGAGGTTGAGAAAAGAAAAATATTTAGCGAAATCTGCGCTGTTTTCTTCCCGCATATAAGCGGTAGAATATACATGGATGAGAAAACTCACGCCAGTAATAATGAGCAGGAAAAGAGAGGAAAGTGCATCGATCTTAAAATCAAAACCCAGGGAAAATTTTTCCAGGCGGATGAAATCAAAATAATTTCTGGAGAACTCCTGGCCTTGTTGCACTTGTAAGAACACCAGCAAACTGATTACGAAAGAAGCAAATACCACCGCCGTTCCCAGGAAGCCGGAAGCGGATTTTGACAACTGTTTTCTTGCCAGGCCATTTACCAGGAACCCAAGGAGAGGCAGCACCGGTATAAGCCATATATAATCAAAAATCTTTTCCATAATTTAAAACCTGCAGCACGGGCAACCGGCTGTTAATTCTTTAACCGGTTTAAAAAATTGATATCTACAGAATGCGTATTTCTAAATAACATTACGATGATGGCCAGGCCCACACTCACTTCTGCAGCAGCTACCACCATGATAAAGAATACAAAAATTTGTGCATCGGCTGCGCCGGAAGCTACAGCTTTTGTTGCAGCAGTAGCGGCATGCATTTTAGAAAATGCCACCAGCAGCAAGTTTACCGCATTCAGCATTAGTTCAATGCACATAAACACAATGATGGCATTGCGCCGCACCAGCACGCCCACAATACCTATGGTAAAAATGAGTAGCGATAAAATGATATATGCATTGATATCCATAAACTACAGTTTCACATAAACACCCACGCCAAGCGTAGCAGATGCTGGTTGTAATGAAAATATTTCTTTAACTTTTTTCCTGGCCACGCCGTTAAAAATATCAACAGCCTTATAAGACGCTTTACGGGTAAGAATCTTAGTGGTAATACCCACAGCTACAGAACTGAGCGCAGGATATAATAACTTACGCATATCTGCTGCATCAAAACTATTGTCTTTGGCCACACCCCTCACCGTACTATAAGCTGCCAGCGCAGTGCCGGAAGCTGCCAGCACTTTAAATACCACGAGTCCTGTTTTATAGGTCTTATATAATTTGGTTACCTGGTCTATATTTTTTTTATTAAATACTTCTCCTAATATTTTTACGCCTTTCATCTTCTCTCCCAGGATTCCAACTTTATTCAATTGAAAATCTCCGAGGAAAAATTTAGGGCTGAATCCTTTTTCCACTTTGAGCAGCTTCACCCGGTTAAAGATCTGATCAATGTCGATGGGTAAGTCGCCGATTTTAATTTGCGCCTGCACAGTACCTGCAAGCGAGGAAGCTACCATAAACCCAAAAAAATATTTTATCAATTGCTGCATACGCTGATTACTTTTTTCCAATGACTACTGCACCTACCATGGCACTCAAAAACAATACACTTGCTATTTCAAAAGGAAGAACATAATTCGTGAAGAGTACTTTACCCAGGTTTGAAATGAGGCCCTCATCTCCAATGCGCATTTGCACCACATTATTTCCGCCGTCTTTCATTAAAGCGCTAAGAATAATGAGGAGCAGGCTACCACCGGATAAGATACCAACGGCCTGTAGGCGAACATTCCGGGTGGGTTCAGAGTCGGCGTTTAAATTCATCAGCATCACTACAAAAAGGAAAAGCACCATGATGGCACCTGCATAAACGATGATATTTACTACGGCAAGAAACTGTGCATTAAGCATAATATAATGCCCGGATATGGCAAAGAAAACGACGATGAGCCAGAGAATACTTTTTACAGGATTCCTGGTAACGAGCATCATGATGGCGCTGCCCACGGCCATCAGAGAGAGAAGCATGAAAATGATAGTTGTAATACCCATAAGCCTGCCCTTTTGCCGGGAGATTTTAATTCTTTGTATCGGAATCTTGTTGCTTTGCCCTGTTTCCTAAAGCTTTTTTATAAGCTTCCGGATCTTCTTTTGGATGAGGGATGAGCAGTTCCTGTTTATTATAAATGAATTTTTTTCTCTGGTAATCTGCCGGCGTAAAAGTTTCGCTAAGGTAGATGGCGTCTTTAGGACAGGCTTCTTCGCACAAGCCGCAAAAAATGCAGCGCAGCATATTGATTTCGTAACGGGCTGCATACTTTTCTTCCCGGTACAAGTGCTCCTCACCAGGCTGCCGTTCCGCAGCTTCCATCGTGATAGCTTCTGCAGGGCAGGCCACGGCACATAAGCCACAGGCTGTGCAGTTTTCACGTCCTTCTTCATCCCTGTTCAAAATTTGTAACCCACGAAATACCGGGCTGAAAGGCCGTGTTTGCTCCGGGTAACTTATAGTAGGATTCTTTTTAAAGATATGACTGAAGGTGATGATCATACCTTGTATAATAGCTGGTATATACAACCGCTCCAGGAAGTTCATCGGCTTCCTGCTCACTGTTTTCACTCTGTTCGTTAATGCCTGCATATGATCAAGGTTTGCAAAAATAATATTTAAAAAGTGGGTAACACTTATTTATTGAAATATAAAACAACTGCGCCCGTGAGCAACATATTAAAGAGTGCCAACGGAATTAAAATACGCCAGCCCAGGTGCATGAGTTGGTCATACCTGAATCTTGGAACGGTCCATCGTACCCACATGAACAAAAAGATAAAACAAACGATTTTAAACATCAGCGCTGCAATACCAATAAGGGCTGCGATATTTGGCGCCAGGGTGCTTTCGTCAAGAAACGGAACGTCATAGCCACCAAAGAAAAGCGTAGCCATTACGGCACTGCTAATAAACATATTGATATACTCTGCAAAAAGATAGAATCCCAATTTCATGGAGGAGTATTCTGTATGATACCCGCCGATAAGTTCACTTTCTGCTTCGGGCAAATCAAAAGGTGTGCGGTTACACTCTGCAAAAGCACAAATGAGAAATATAAAAAAGCCCAATGGCTGCTTTACCACATTCCATAAACCTTCCTGCTGCTGCACCACCATTTCCTTGAGGCTAAGTGTTCCTGTAAGAAATAACAATGCGATGAGTGAGATGCCCATGGCCAGCTCGTAACTGATAATTTGCGAAGCAGCCCTAAGCCCGCCAATAAGTGCATATTTGTTGTTACTTGCCCAGGCGCCAATCATAATACCATACACACCCATACTCACAACACCAAAAATGTAAAGGATACCTATGTTCACATCTGCAATCTGCAGGGAAATGGTGCGCCCAAAAAACTCAACGGTATTTCCCCAGGGAATTACGGCGCTGGTCATAATTGCAGTGATCATAGCAAGGCCAGGACCAAGGATAAAAAGAAAGCGGGAGGAAAAGGCTGGAATAATTTCTTCTTTAAAAAATAATTTCATGCCATCTGCCACGGGCTGCAGTAAGCCAAAGGGGCCAGCCCTGTTGGGTCCGCTCCTGTCTTGTAAAACGGCCGCAACTTTTCTTTCTGCATATGTGGCGTACATCGCAATGAGCAGGGAGCCCATGACTACGATGATAATGAGTACCAGTTTTTCAATAATGAAGGCGAGATCGATGGCTAAAAACATAATAGCGTTCTAATTTTTTGGTTGTGGATGCTGCTCAAAATCGGTGGAAGTAGCTGGCCGGTTAATATCACTAAGGTCCATGCCTGGCTCATTTACACCACTTACACTATGAATATCCATGATCAGTCTCGGGTCTCTTCCATGCATTACGTTGGCAATGGTCTCTTTCGGCATTTCCAAAATTTTGTATTTATTGGCTCCAATTACGGAGTGCCTGCTAATGGTAGTTAAACCTTCGATAACCCAATCCTTTGTTTCTTTTTTATCAAACCGGCAGGTATTACAAATCCAGCCTGCTTTACCGTCAAAACGCTGCACTTCTCCCCATTGATCATTCCGGGTAGTAACCCTGAATACCTCTTCTCCCCGCAGCCACAGCGTAACCTTACCGCAACATTCCGGATTCTCGCAATCCCGGTGAGCATCCATGGGCTTGGTAAACCATACCCTGTTTTTGAAACGGAAAGTGCGATCCGTTAGTGCTCCCACCGGGCACACATCAATCATATTGCCACTAAAGTCATTGTCAATTGCCCGGGAAATATACGTGGAAATTGCAGCATGATCTCCCCTGTCTACGATACCATGCATCCGTTCGTTCGTTAATTGATTAGCCACATACACGCAGCGGTAGCAAAGGATGCAGCGGGTCATGTGTAACTGAATATAGGGGCCAATATCTTCTTTTACAAAAGTGCGACGGGCAAAGGCATACCGGGTTCCTTCCGTACCATGATCATAACTCAAATCCTGCAGGTCACATTCGCCGGCCTGATCGCAAATGGGGCAATCGAGTGGATGATTGATCAGTAAAAATTCTACTACCCCTTTGCGGGCATCGAGCACCCTATCGCTGGTAATATTCTTTACCACCATACCGTCCATTACGTTCGTGCGGCAGCTTGCTACCAATTTTGGCATAGGCCTGGGATCGGCCGTAGAACCGGCAGCTACTTCAACAAGGCAGGTGCGGCATTTTCCACCGCTTCCTTCCAGGCTGCTATAATAACACATTGCCGGCGGTGCTACTTCTCCACCAATTAGCCTGGCAGCATTTAATATCGTAGTACCAGGAGCTACATCAATGCTGATGTTGTCAATGGTAACTTTTATTGTTTTTATCTCTTCCATAGTGGGTTCCACTCAAAGCTGAAAAGAAGCTAAGGTTTATATTTTATTTTTTTTACGCAAAGCCAAATAACTAGCTAAAGCGTAAGGCTTTTTTAAAACTGCAACGCTCCTCAAAGCATTACCTACTTTCATTTTCACACAGCTTACAATCCGGGCATCTCTATTCACAATTATACTGTCGCAATGGCCAGGGGCTCAGCATAACCTGCCAGGCCATAATTCCTGCGCTGGCTTTCTTCCGGGTTGAGCACATGCCATTCAAACTCATCTCTAAAATGCCTGATGGCTGCTGCTACCGGCCAGGCCGCAGCATCTCCAAGCGGGCAAATTGTATTTCCTTCTATTTTGCGCTGAATATCCCAAAGCAAATCAATATCACTCATCTTACCCCGCCCTTTCTCAATATTCAATAAAATCTTTTCCATCCAACCAGTACCTTCCCTGCAAGGACTGCACTGACCGCAGCTTTCGTGGCGATAAAATCTTGCCAGCGTATATGTATGCTTTACCACGCATTGGTCTTCGTCCAGCACAATAAAACCGCCGCTACCCATCATCGATCCGGTAGCAAAGCCGCCATCGCTCAGGCTTTCATAGTTCATCAGGCGCTTCTCTCCTTTTGCTGTTGTGAGCAGCAGGTTTGCAGGTAAGATGGGTACAGAGGATCCACCGGGTATACAGGCCTTCAGTTTTTTTCCATTGGCAATGCCGCCACACCATTCGTCGCTGTAGATGAATTCTTCTACGCTTATGGTCATATCTATTTCATATACACCAGGCTTATTAATATTGCCGCAGGCACTGATGAGTTTTGTGCCCGTAGACTTACCCACACCAATCTTAGAATATTCTTCTCCGCCATCATTAATAATGGGCACTACCGCAGCAATGGTTTCTACGTTATTTACTACTGTAGGGCGATCCCACACGCCTTTCACTGCCGGAAAAGGTGGCTTAATGCGTGGATTACCCCGCTTTCCTTCGAGGCTTTCGATAAGTGCTGTTTCTTCGCCGCAGATATAAGCGCCTGCACCGCGGTGCACATAAATATTACAACTAAAGTTGCTGCCCAGGATATTATTACCGAGCCATCCATTTTGTTTCGCTTCTTCAATAGCTTCCTGCAGAATATCTGCAATCCAATCGTATTCTCCCCGGATGTAGATATAACTATCATTGCTCCCAAGCGCATAGGATGATACAATCATTCCTTCCAGCAGGAGATGCGGAATGAATTCCATGAGGTAGCGATCTTTGAAAGTGCCGGGTTCGCTTTCATCTGCATTTACCACCAGGTGGCGGGGCACGCCTTCTGGCTTTGCAATGAAACTCCATTTTAAACCAGTGGGAAATCCTGCACCACCACGACCACGCAGGCCGCTCTTTTTCACTTCTTCCACTACCTCGGCCTCAGCCATTTTAAGCGCTTTTTCTACGCTGCGATAGCCGCCTTCCCGGCGGTAGACTTCGTAGCCCTTTATACCGGGTACCTCTGCTTTTTCTAAAAGTAATTTTTTGCCCATCGGGGTTATATCATTTCGTGTGTGCTGCAGCACATTAATTTATCCTGCAGTGCTTGCCTGGCTTGCAAAAAGCAGCCAGCGATTTCCTTTTTTTATCCATACTTCCAGTACTTTAATGCGCTGGGCAGCAGGAATATTTTTTATGGTTTCATTTACAGTGGCTTCATACCTCACGCTGGCCACATTGTTATTCATACTGATGCTGATATCTCCTGCTTTGTAAAGCGTGAACTTTACCACACCTGTTTCCAGGTTTTTCATCAACTCATTTTTAGTTTCCACCAGGCCGGAAGGATGGCCGTAAGTGAGCGCTTTATCGGATTGCTGATTAATAGAAACCGTATTACTTTTTACCAGCGACTGGTGAAAATCTATTACAGTTTGCTTCAGCTTTATCTCATCCGGAGATTGCGCCACTGCGCTCACCCAGCAAAAACATAATATGGATAAAATCAATTTCATAGCTGCTCGCTTAGTTTGCTTTCGTTCTGCATTCTGCAATGATGGCATCTACTTTTTCTTTAGTAAGATGTTCTTTATAATGCTTGCCCAATTGCATCATGGGCGCATAACCACATGCACCAAGACACTCCACTGTTTTTAAAGTAAACATTCCATCGGCTGTTGTTTCGCCTACGTTGATGTTTAATTTTTGTTTGATGTAATCAATAATATCATCGCTACCGTTAATCATGCAGGGCCCGGTTTGGCACACTTCAAATACATACCTGCCCACAGGCTTGAGGTTGTACATACTGTAGAAACTGGCTACTTCATACACTTCTATAGGATCGAGGGTGAGCAGGGAAGCCACGTAATCCATTACAGGCACATCGAGCCAGCCACCAAAATGCTGCTGCGCAAGATGCAGCACGGGCAGCAGGGCGCTTTTTTGCTTACCTGCCGGATAGCGGGAAACAAGTTCCTGAACCGTTGCTAATTGATCTGCTGAAAAAACAATTTCCATTGTATTGTATATAATTTAAATGCTTTTCACCTTCCAAAAATGATCACCATTGGTATTCCGATAAAGTGATTGCGACGCAAGGATGATGCTCACTGCGCTGCAGGTGGTATTATGTTTATGCATCAAGCTCTCCCGCAATCAGATTAAGGCTGCTCATGGTAATGATGGCATCACTGAGCATACTGCCTTTGATGAGTTCCGGGTAGGCCTGGTAATAAATAAAACATGGCCTGCGGAAGTGCAGGCGATACGGCGTTCTGCCTCCATCGCTGATGAGGTAAAAGCCGAGCTCACCATTGGCTGCCTCAATGGCGTTGTACACTTCGCCCACTGGCATTTCTGTTTCGCCCATGATGATTTTAAAGTGATAAATAAGCGCTTCCATTTTTGTGTACACATCTTTCTTGGGCGGCAGGTAATAGGCCGGCGAATCTGCATGGAACACTTCTGCTTCTGCGCCTTTAAACTCCTTCACTTTTTCGTAAGCCTGGTTTAGTATTTTAAGGCTTTGCCACATTTCTTCATTACGCACTAAATAGCGATCGTAACAATCTCCTGTTTTGCCAACGGGCACACTGAAATCAAAATCCTGGTAACCGCTGTAAGGTTCATGCACCCGCACATCATAATCCACGCCGGCTGCACGCAGGTTAGGCCCGGTAAAACCGTAATTAAGCGCACGCTCTGCGGAGATGGCACCACAACCAATGGTTCTATCCATGAAAATACGGTTGCGGGTAAAAAGTCTTTCAAACTCGGCTAATTGTGCGGGGTAACCGGTTTTTGGATGAAGAAATTTTTCGAGCTTTTCAAATGCTGTATTGGTAAAATTCCTTTCGAAGCCACCTATGCGACCAATATTTGTAGTGAGCCTGGAGCCACATACTTCTTCCCATATTTCATAAATCAATTCCCGAAACTGCATTACATAGAGGAACCCGGTGTATGCACCTGCATCCACACCAATGATCGAATTGCAAATGAGGTGATCTGCAATGCGGGCAAGCTCCATGATAATGACACGCAGGTACTGCACCCTTTTAGGGATTTGGATGCCTAGTAATTTCTCACAAGTGAGGTGCCAGCCCATATTATTCAAAGGGGAAGAGCAATAATTTAACCGGTCTGTAAGCGGGGTGATCTGGTATAGTGGCCTGCGTTCGGCTATTTTTTCAAAAGCCCGGTGAATATATCCCACTGTAGACTCCGCTTTACGGATGCGCTCACCGTCCATCTCCAGGATGTTTTGAAACACGCCATGGGTGGCCGGGTGTGTAGGCCCGAGGTTAAGGGTATTGGTGTGTTTTTCTATACTCCCTTCTGGTAGTGTTATGTGTTCACTCATAATAACAACCCCTATTTTCCGGGTGATTTTTAAAATTCGTTTTTACAGTTTTGCAGGTGCTCATTTCATGATTACCGGCCAAACATATCATCATCTTTATCTATTCTTGTTTGATCCTCTAAAGGAAATTCCTTGCGCATGGGAAAATAATCCATTTCATCTACATTAAGTATGCGCTTTAAGTTAGGATGTCCTACAAAGTTTACCCCGTAAAAATCATAGGTTTCCCGCTCCATAAAATTTGCAGATTGATATAGGGCCGTTGCACTGTATACATCTGGTTGCAGCACGCTTGTAAATACTTTAAGACGAAGACGGATATTGTCTACCAGGTTGTGCAGGTGATAAACTACGGCCAGTTCTGCCCCTGCATTATCAGGATAGTGTACGGCCTGTAAGTCGCTGAGAAAACGAAACTGCAATTCATCATCATCAAATAAAAACTGGAGTACTTTAAGGTTAAAGTCTTTGGGCGCAGTACAGGTAAGCAAGCCATAAGGCTCTTGCCAGTCTGTGAGCTGTTCACCAAATTTTTCTGTGAGTTTTTCCTTAATTCTTTCTTTTGTTAATGCCATGCCTGGTAACTTATGTGCATCAGCTAGGCTGATGTGGGTGAGTTTCTTTTGGTTAACTCATTGGTTATAGTATGCCATACTCGCCGAGCAAATCTTTGTATTGCTCGCTATTTCTTCTTCTTAAACTTTCATTGTGCACTAATTCCTGCACTTTCATAAATCCGTCCAGCATTGCTTCCGGCCGTGGCGGACAGCCTGGTACATACACATCTACAGGAATTACCTGGTCTATACCCTGCAGTACTGAATAAGTATCAAATATTCCTCCGCTGCTTGCGCAAGCTCCTACGGCTATTACCCACCGAGGCTCTGCCATTTGCAAATACACCTGGCGTAATACGGGGCCCATCTTTTTAGAAATAGTACCCATTACCAGCAGTACATCACACTGGCGTGGCGAGAAACTCATACGTTCTGCACCAAACCGGGCAAGATCATAATGGCTGGCAGCTGTGGCCATAAATTCAATTCCACAACAGCTTGTAGCAAAAGGAAGTGGCCACATTGAATTCTTGCGGGCAAGACCAACGAGTTTTTCCATTTTGGTGGCCATGAAGCCCTCTCCCATGTATCCCTCTGGGATACCTTCATATTTTACGGTATTATTATATTGAACCGGACGAGCCATAATTTTTTAATTTTTAGTTTCCAAAAAGCAGGCCTGTGTTTCAGGTAAAGGTACTCAGGTACTACTCTTCCCACTTAAGGGCGCCTTTTTTGAAAATGTAGATAAAGCCGGTAAGAAATAAAGCAACAAACACAACAACGGCAATAAATCCTTCCCAACCCAGCTCTTTAAAATTAACAGCATAAGGGTAGAAAAAGATCACTTCTACATCAAATAAAACGAACAGAATTGCTACAAGGAAATATTTTACGGCAATGGGCTGCCGGGCGTTACCACGGATTTCGATACCGCTCTCAAAATTCTGTAATTTATCCGCAGTTTTTCTTGAAGGCCCCAGGTAGCTTGACCCTATGATGATAAGGGTTACTAACCCCATGGCAAACAATAACTGCAGTACAATAGGAAGATAATTTCCAGCATCGTTCATCGCATTAGCCTGTAATAAAAAGAATTGCATAGAATATCTTTAAATTTCCACAAAAGACAAAAGTAAGCCAGCCTACCTAATATTCAAGCGTGAAACTTTGAATTTAAGGCAAATAAAAAAGCCTGCTTTTTAAAAAACAGGCTTTAAAAATGATATTTTATTTCCGCTATTTGGCGCCTTTTTTTTGGGCTGAGGCAGAAGACTTTGGATCGTTCTTACTAATAATTTCTTTAAAGCTGAGTAGCTGCGCATCGTCTGGCTGAAGTGCCAAACCTTTATTTACATAAACAAGGGCAGCAGCCTGGTCTTTCTTCACATTATATTCATAGCCTACAAAATATTTATAAGCTGTTACCAAACGGGTGATTGCAGCGGGTTTTGTGGTATCAGCTTCGCCAATTTCTATCACTTTCTGATAATAGGGTACAGCCAGACCTAGTTCGCCTGTGGAATCTATCACGGAGCTACTGTTTGCCACCATATAGTATCCAAAAATGTCATTCGGATATTTATCTATGTACTGCATGAAAATTTTATTGGCAGAATCATACTGGCTTGAACGGTAATACGCATATCCTGCATTATAAAGATCAATATTCGTTGGATTACTTTTCACGCTCAGCACTTTGCTGTACCAATCACCTGATTCCTTATATTTCTTTTGACCTTCGTAAGCAGCGGCCAGCGACTTGAGGTAAGAAACCTTATTAGATTCCACGCTATCAAGTTCTACGGCTTTTTCTACCAACTGGCCTACACGTTGTTCATTGCCAGGAAACTTGAGTAACAAGGCTGCATAGGCAGAATAATCTCCGCCTTCTATCTTATCAGGATTTTGACGTTTAAAATATTCTTCAAAACTGGTTTTAGCATTGGCAGTATCATTTAGCCTGTTATAAGCAAAAGCTTTAATCTTATATAGATTAATATAAGGCTCTTCTGTTGCAGAGGCAATACACTGTTCTGCTTTATTTATAGCTTCTGCAAAAAGACCTTGAGCATATTTTAAGGATGCCCTGTAAGAACATGCCTTGGGGTCATCATCAGAATTGTTCAACCATTTATCAAGGTACTCTGCACTACGGGGTACATCTGTCGTGTAATAATACTGGAATAATGTACCATATACGGGCGCATATTTTGGATCTTTTGCAATGGCTTCGTTATAATAATTCATATAAATGGGCTCCTGAGACACACCCTGTGTTTGATATACACGGCCTATGCGATAAGCTGCTCTGGCATATTTTGGGTCAATAGCCAATGCCGCCTGGTAACTCAGGACAGCGTTTCCTCCATCGCCGAGGCGGCGATATGCATCACCAAGATTTACCCATACATCCGGATCTCTAAACTTTTTAATTTGTGTAGCCTGCTTCAGTTTCTCCACGGCATAAACGGGGTCGCCGGCTTTTATATCAAGGCTTGCATTAGGCATACCTACTGCATTGAGTACAGCAATACTTTTTCCCTGGCTCAGGGAAATAGCCGTTTCAAAACGATTGCGGGCGTCTTGCTTTCTTCCCTCAATCAAATCAATATGACCAAGACCAGCTAAAACAAGTGGACTATTGGGCGCTGCTGCCAGCTTAGCCAGGTATAAAGTTTTTGCGGCTTTTACTTCTTCAAGACCTATCTCTGCCTGGCCCAGCCAGTAGGTAGCCTCCTCATTGGCGGGATTAGCAGCAAGTGCTTTTTGTAAAATATCTTTAGCGCTTTTATATCGCTCATAGTAAATAAATGCTTTACCATCTTCCACGCTTTGAGCTTTAAGCACACTGCCCGTAAACAGCATAAACACCATCAGAAAAATCCCTGTTTCAATTTGTCTTCTCATTATTTTCATTTTACTGTTTTGACTCCTACAATGATATTAAAATATATAAAAGGTCGTTAAAAGGTCTTTACTAATTGTTTGGTAATTTTTCATTGATCTTTACATTTCTTACTTCTAACTCCATAATCGGGCCCAGGTAGTATCTCTTAAAAATCAATTGTCCACGCTCGTTTTTCATAAAGTTGACAAAGCCTGTACCAAGACCGGTGTAATTCTCTCTATTCACATAAAACAATCCTCTTACCAAAGGATAACGGTGTGTCAAAATGCTCTCCTGCATTGGCTTAACAAAGGGTTCGCCTTCGCAAAGGTCACATTGCACATAACAAATTTTTATTTTCTTAAGCAATGCCAGTTGCTCAGGCACTTCAGGGTTCCCTATCCAACTCGTACCCACCAGGCCCACTGCATTTACACTATTTGCCACAAAGTCCAGCACTTCTGGCGAATTTTTCCGGGCCTTTACCACCGAAGTATCTACTTTGGCGCCCTTAAGCACCGAATCCATAATAAATCGTAGTGTACTGGTAGCACTCAGGCCATCAAATACAACCACTTTATCAGAACCCGACTTTCCCTGCAGCAGCTCTCGCAATTTTTGCAAGCTGTACAAAGTGTCTGTATTTTCAATATTTACGACGATAGCAATAGCATCGGTGGCGAGTTGATTCCAGGACGGATTATACTTTAGTGAATCTTTGAGGTATGCTTCTTCACCTGGCAACAAGCCCCGGGTAATAATGGCTGTTCTGGTGAGCGAATCCGTAAAGATATCTTTGATGCATTCTGCTTCTGGTTTATAATGGGCAATAATCTTTGTGCCAGGGTAAGATTCTTCATACATCTCTATCTGCTCCTCAATTACCGGCTTAAAAGACTCATCAACACTTATATGGATAGTACCCTGGTATGGCGAATCGGTGGGCACTTTATTGTTCATCGACTTGCATGCAAAGAATCCCAGGCAAATCACCCAAAATACCCACAATCCCGGCTTCATTAAATATTTAATCATCTTTCCCTGAAATAATTTTTCTTGTACCCCCGATAAAATCTAAACAATCCATAGAGCAGGCACACAGCACCAAAGATTTTCATCACTGGTTCGTCTATCGTACTATTCAGCCTGAGATTAAAATATTTATTGAATAGGAGAAATACGCCCATGGCTAACCATAACAGTCCCATTCCAAAGTCCATAATACTTTTCATACGTATATATCCTTTGTTCTTCTCACTCATTTCATCTCTTTCAAACTCTTCAAGCGCCATGATTTTTACTATTTTAGAAAAAGCAATTTACAAATAAAATTTTATGGCTTAATAAGCCGCAGTAAACTTTACAGGGATCATGTAATATACTGACACGTTTTCGCCACGGCTTTTCCCTGGTATCCAGTTGGGCATTTTCCTCAACACCCGGATCACTTCGTTATTAAAAACCTCACCACCATCCTGCACTGTTTCGAAAGATTTCAACTTGCCATCATAGCCTACAACGAACCTTATTTTTACCGTAACCGCATCACCTTCATCCATTTCTTCAGGGTTTTGCAAGTTCTTTTGCAGGAATTTGCGCAGCCCTTCCATACCACCGGGGTAGCTTGGCATTACTTCGGCAGTCATCATTGGGGTGTTATAATCCACCGCAGGGACATCAGGTTTTTTTATCTCAGGAATTTCATTCGTACCCAGGGCAGGGCCATTCACCAGTTGCCGGGCTGATCCATCGCCAGCATTGGTAACACCAGAAATAGCTACGCTATCCAGGTTCTTTGCCAGCGGCGTAGCCAGGTTTTCCTGGCGGGTGATTTCTATCTTAGCCACAAATTTCTGGGTGGCTACTTTTTTTGTTTCTGGTTTTGGCAACTCTGGTTTCTTCGCCTCAATTCTCACTTCATCTAGCACGGGCACTACTTTAGTAATATAAATATCGGGCACTGCAGGACGTACCAGTTTTTTTGTATCTGCCACACTGATGAATACAAAGAAGCCGGCAGCCATTAATAACATGAGGCCCATCGCTTGCACCAGGCGATGCTTATAGAGTTTTCGCAGTTCGTAAGCGCCATAAGACTTGTTACGATGCTCAAAGATGATATCCAACACATCTGATTTTAAAATTTGCTCGGTTCTCATCACAATAGGTTTTAATTGTTATGAACTTGGTTGTTTGCCTCTATGATGCACAGGTTTCTTTAAATCCATAACCGTATGGAGCCCTTCCCGCAATGCTGCAGCTATTATCTTTGCGCCATGAAAATTTTAATGGTTTGTTTAGGAAATATCTGCCGCAGCCCCTTAGCAGAAGGGTTATTGCAAAAAAAATCAAGGGAAGTGGGTCTAAATTGGATCGTAGATAGTGCCGGAACCAATAGTTATCACCTGGGAGAAGCACCCCATCACCTGAGCCAGAAAGTTGGTCGCCTTCATGGTGTAGACATTAGCTGTCAGGTAGCCCGCCGCTTTAGGGCAGAAGATTTGGAGGAGTTTGACTGCATTTATGCCATGGCTGAAGATGTGCTGCAAGATATGATTAGCATGGTGCCGGCAGCAGCCCATTCGCCAAAGTTGAAGTTATTTTTAGAAGAATTGTACCCCGGTGAAAACCGCAGTGTACCCGATCCATGGTATGGCGCAGAAGACGGCTACCACGAAGTGTTTGACCTGCTAAGCAAGACCTGCGATGCAGTAATTAATAATTATAAGGAAACGACTAAAGCTCAACAAATTTCCCATGACTAAGCCCGGCATACCACAAGGCACAAGAGACTTTGCCGCCGAAACAATTTACAAACGGAACCATATTTTGCAAACCATAAAAAGTGTGTTTGAATTACATGGCTTTGAGCCCCTGGAAACACCTGCCATGGAAAACCTGGAAACCCTCATGGGAAAATATGGTGATGAAGGCGACAGGTTGATTTTTAAAATATTAAACAATGGCTTATCCGATCCTAAAAACATGGAAAAAGCCAAAACCGGTTTCGATTTACTGCTGCAGGGAAAAAATACGACATCCCTTACAGAGCGTGCCTTAAAATATGATCTAACCATTCCATTTGCCCGATATGTAGCCATGAACCACGGCAAACTCACGTTTCCTTATAAACGCTACCAGGTGCAGCCTGTGTGGCGTGCAGACAGGCCGCAGAGAGGGCGCTACCGGGAATTTACACAATGTGACGCTGATGTGGTAGGCAGCACTTCTCTCATTAATGAAGTTGAACTGGCAAATATCTACCACACGGCATTTACAAAGCTGGGGCTGGCAGGGTATGAACTTAAGATCAACAGTCGTAAAATATTATTAGCCTTAGCTGAGCAGTGTGGCGGTGCGGATAAACTTACAGATATCAGTGTGAGCATTGATAAACTTGATAAGATCGGTCTTGAAAATGTAAAAGAAGAAATGCTGGCAAAAGGTATTACGGCTGCGCAGGTAGAAACAATTGTACGATATCTTGATTTAGATGGAAACAACCTGGAAAAATTGCAAGCACTAGGGGCCTTATTTTCAGAGAACGAAAATGCCCAGGCTGGTATACGAGAACTCCATTTTGTATTGGAGCATTGCCGGGAAGCACAGCTTGCTGTAGACTTTACACTTGCCCGGGGCCTGAATTATTATACAGGTATCATATTTGAAGCAAAGGCACCTGCGGGCGTGAAAATGGGAAGCATTGGTGGTGGTGGTCGGTATGATGATCTTACGGGTTTGTTTGGTGTACCAAACATTCCGGGTGTAGGTATTAGCTTCGGTATAGACAGGATATACGATGTGATGGAAGAACTCAACCTGTTTCCCGAAAATTTGCAAACAAAAACCAAGGCCTTATTTTTCAATATGGGTGCCACAGAAAGCCTGGCTACTTTGAGCCTGGCAGCTAACTTGCGGACTGCAGAAATTGGCTGCGAAGTTTTTCATGAGCCGGCAAAAATGGACAAACAATTTAAGTATGCGGAAAAGAAGTCTATTCCATTTGTAATCATCATTGGCAGTAAAGAAATGGAATCGCAGGAAGCCGTTGTAAAAAATTTAAAAACATCCGAACAGGAAAAAATACCATTCATCCGGCTTGTAGACTATTTCCTCCATCAATAAAAATAATTTGCGGTAAGCCACCGCTCATCATTAAAATCATAAAATATGTTACGCAAATTCATCCCCTATTTCACAGCCATTTTTTCACTTGCATTCCTGGTCACATCCTGTAACAAAAAAAATGAGGAAGGACGCTATGTTCCTGCCAATGCCGGCCTTGTTGTGCATGTAAATATGGCTGCACTGCAGGAAAAACTACCCTGGGCAGAAATAAAGTCATCAGGCATATTTGCCGAAATGAGTAAGGACAGTTCCATGCCGGCCTTTGCTGC